>JBOHSY010000313.1:0-43676 GCA_050733355.1 Gemmatimonadales bacterium
GCGCGGCCGCTCTCGGGCCAGACGCTCGATCCGGCGACCCGCGCGCCGCTGGGCGACCGCGACGACCTCCAGAACATCTACGGCTCGGCCCGGGTGGACTACTACGCGCCGGACGGCTCGGTGGTCAGCGCCGATGGTGGCGCGGCGCGGGTAGAGAACGAGACGCTCGTCACCGGCATCGGCCGGGTGCAGATCGAGAAGGCGCTCCGGCCATGGGCCCGGCTGGCCTGGGCCGGCGAGCGCTTCAACGTGTTCGGCTTCTGGAACGCGCGGCGCACGCTCGACCCGCAGTTCTCGCTGGCGTCGGGCGCGCCGCTCCTGGAGACGTCCGACATCTTCCACTTCGAGGGGCAAACCAACTTCCGCTTTCTCGAGGAGAGGGGCCGGGTGGTGGTGGGCACGTCGTACCGGAACATCAACCTGGACACCGAAGGCACGCTGATGGAGCTGGCCGACGACAACCGGAGCGACGATCTCTACGCGGGCTACGGCCAGGTGGAGTTCAACATCATTCCGCAGGTGAAGCTGGTCGCGGCGGCGCGCGTCGACGACGGCACGCTGATCAACACCCAGTTCTCGCCCAAGGGGGCCATCGTCTTCAGTCCGAACGCGAACCACTCCATCCGCGCCACCGTCAACCAGGCGTTCCAGACGCCTAATTACTCGGAGTTCTTCCTGCGGGTGGACGCGGGCACGCCCGCCAACTTCACCGCGCTCGAGAACGGGCTCAGGGCCTCACCGCTCGGTCCGGCGCTCGCGGGCGTCCCGGTGGGGACACTGTTCACGACGTCGGCCGCGGTGCCGGTGCGCGCGCGCGGCAACGATGCACTCGACGTCGAATCCACGACCGGCTACGAGCTGGGCTACAAGGGCACGTTCAACCGGCGGGTCTACCTGACCGTGGATCTCTACTTCAACCGGATCAACGATTTCGTCACCGACCTCCTGCCCGGTGTGAACCCCGCGTTCGGCCTCTGGACGGCGCCGGACGCCGTGCCGCCGCCGTTCCGGGCGGCGCTCGAGGGGGCGGTACGCAGCCAGCTGCTCGCTGCCGGGCAGACCGTCGCGGCGGCCGGGCTCACGCGGGTGAACGGCAACACCGAGATCGTGCTGACCTATACCAACGCCGGCCAGGTGGATCAGTACGGCGCCGAGGTCGGTGTCGGTGTCCAGATTACCGACGAGGTCCGGGCGGACGGCACACTCAGCCTGTTCGACTTCGAGGTGGAGGCGGGCAGCCAGGCGGTGGGCGACCAGCTCCTGGCCAACACGCCGAGCAAGAAGGGCACGCTGGGCGTGTCGTACACCGGGCGTCAGGGGCTCGACCTCGGCGCCCACATTCGGATCGTGGACAGCTACCAGTGGGCCGCGGGCGTGTTCATGGGCGAGGTGCCGTCGAGCCAGTCGGTGGACGTGAACGCCGGCTACCGGATCAATCACAACTTCCGGGTGTTCGCGCTGGCGACGAACGTGTTCGATCAGGAGCGGTACCACCTGTTCGGCGGGTCGGTGATCGGGCGGCGGGTGCTGGGAGGGATCACCGTACAGTTCTAGGCAGGGCTGGCGGCTATCCGCTATCCGCTATCCGCTATCCGCTATCCGCTCGTTTCCGTAGTCACGCGGCCCTCTGGTGTCCTTGGACTTCGGAGGGCCGTGGTGCATCGCCGCCCGCGGATAGCGGATAGCGGATAGCGGATAGCTTGACATATTGTCATCATCAACTGACATTTTGAAGAATGCGCACAACGATCCGCCTCGATCCACACCTGCTGCGGGCGGCGAAGCGCCGGGCGGCTGACACCGGCCGCACCCTCACCGCCGTCATCGAGGATGCGCTGCGCGCCGCCCTCGCCCGTCCCGCACGAGGCGCGGTGCGGGAAGCGGTCCAGTTGCCCGCAGGTGGCGCCGGGGGAGTGCGGCCGGGAGTGGATCTGGACGACAGCGCGGCTCTCCTGGACACGATGGACCGCGGCGCGTGATCCTCTGCGACGTGAACATTCTGGTGTACGCCTATCGGGCCGACGCCGGCCGACACAGCGAGTACCGGGAGTGGCTGCTGACTCGGCTCGGCAGCGACGAGGCGTACGGCGTCTCGGATCTCGTCCTCAGCGGCTTTCTGCGGGTCGTGACGCATCCACGCGTTTTCAACCAACCGAGCTCCTTCGCTGAGGCCGCGACGTTCGTTGAGGCGGTGCGGAGCCGGCCGAACGCGGTGCCCATCGCCCCCGGGGGGCGGCACTGGGAGGTCTTCCGCCGGCTTTGCGACCGGAGCGGGGCGAAGGGCAATCTGATTCCGGACGCCTACCTGGCAGCGCTCGCCATCGAGTCGGGCTCCGAGTGGATCACGACCGACCGGGACTACAGCCGGTTCGAGGGGCTCCGGTGGCGGCACCCAATGGGATAGCGTCTCGCGGGCGCTGACCTGACAGCCACACCGCCCGCATCTGCCAACCCCTGTTCGGGTAGCGACGCCTGGGCCAACCGCGTGCGCCAGAGCCGGTTCCGTCCGGTGATGCCGAGATGACGAGAATTCAGCGCGTCTGTCGAGAGCGCAATCGCCAGCTCGCGAGCCGTCATTCTGGCAGGGCCCGGACCATCACCGGTCAAGCGCTAGCCCGCGGCGGACAAGCACCTCCGGCGGTCCTTGCGCAGTTCGCGAGGACCTTGCAAACCTGCGGCCCGCGCAGACCTTGACAGGGGACGTTCCGAACCCGCGCCGGTCCGTCGGGCCGGCGTATATTCCTCGGGTGATCAATCCCTCACGAGCGTTGCACGAGTTCGAGGCCCGCTACGGACGGGACGCGTACCGCGAGCTGACCTACGAGCAGGCCCTGGCCATCTTTACCGCGCTCTGGGTCGAGGCCCGCGCGCTCAATCCCGATTGGCCGAATGACTGGGAGCACGATATCGAACCCGACCTCGCCATCGCCCGCGCGGTGAATGGACTTCCCCCGGCCGCCTGACGTCGCGCGCCTTCTCGCCAGGCTCAAGGCCGACTGCAGCGGCACGAAGTCCCATTCATGGTGATCGGCGGCCAAGCGGTGCTGCTCCACGGTCGGCCCCGGCTCACCGAAGACATCGACGTAACGCTTGGCACCGATCCCGGCGCCCTTCCTCGGATCTGCCAGGTCTGCTCGGCGCTGGGTCTTGCGCCGCTGCCCCAGGACCTCGAGCGATTCGTGCGGGAGACCTCGTCTTGCCCGCGAGGCACTCGGATTCCGGCTTCCGGGTGGACTTCATCTTTTCCACCACTCCGTACGAGCGGCAGGCTATCGAGCGGGCCGTCCGCGTGCCGCTGGCTGGGGCGGCCGTGCCGTTCGCTAGGGCGGAGGACTTGCTCATCCACAAGCTGTTCGCCGGGCGCCCCCGGGACTTGGAGGATGCCCTGAGCGTCGCGCGCCGGAAGGGCCGCGAGCTGGATTGGGCGTACGTCCGCCGCTGGGCACGAGCTTTTGCGGACATCCCCGGGCGGGAAGACCTGCCGCGGCGCGTGGACGAGCTGGAGCGGGAAGCGGCAGGCGGGAGTTAGGGCCGGTCTGAACCGGGTGCACGACTGCTGGCGCCGGATGGCGCCGCGTCTCACATTGCAGAGACGTCCACCCGGTTCCTGCAAGGCAGCCATGATCACCGAGTTCAATTCGGTCGCGCTGCTCGCGGCCCGGCTCGCCGACCGCTACGCCTTCGAGCGCGAGCTGGGACGCGGGATGGCCACCGTCTATCTCGCCCGGGACCTCCGGCACGACCGGTTGGTCGCGCTCAAGTTCCTCCGACCAGAAGTGAGCTCGGCGCTCGCGGCCGAGCGGTTCCAGCGCGAGATCGCGATCGCCGCGCGGCTCACCCACCCCCACATTCTCCCGCTGCTCGATTCCGGCTCGCTCGATGATCCCGCGGGCCGCACCATCCTTTACTACGCGATGCCCTACGTGGACGGGCACTCGGTCAGTGAGCGTCTCAAGACGGAACCGCCGCTCCCCCTCGCCGAAGCCGTACGGCTGGCGACTCAGATCGCCCAGGTGCTCGACCACGCCCACGCTCAAGGCGTGGTGCACCGGGACATCAAGCCGGAGAACATCCTGGTGAGCGGGGGCCAGGCGATCGTCGCCGACTTCGGGATCGCCAGTGCGCTCGATCTCGCTGGGGGAGAGAAGCTCACCCAGACCGGCTTCGTCCTCGGCACGCCGGCCTACATGAGTCCGGAGCAGGGAGTGGCAGCCCGGGAGATCGACGGCCGGAGTGACATCTATTCATTGGGATCCGTGTTGTACGAGATGCTCGCGGGAGAGCCGCCGTACACCGGCCCCAACGTGCGGGCAGTGATCGCGAAGCGGCTGAGCGAGCCGGTGCCGCGCATCTCGGTGTTGCGGGAGACGGTCCCCCCGCAGGTGGAGAAGGCACTGCTGAAGGCGCTGGCCACGGCGCCGGCGGATCGATTCGCCACTGCGGGCGAGTTCGCCAGCGCCCTGACCGCGGCCGGGACGGCGGCGCTTCCTCCACCTCGGGCGGTCGTTGCACTCCACCACCGTCGTGCGCTCTGGGCCGGTGCTGGCGTCGCGCTGGCTGCCGCTCTGGGCATCGTCCTGCTGTGGAGCCGGACCCGCGAAGCTACCGACGCGAAACTTGATCCCAACGTCGTCGCGGTGCTCCCGTTCCGGGTGACCGCCCGTGACACGTCGTACCACTATCTGCGCGAAGGCGTCGTGGACCTCCTCAGCGCGCGGCTCACGGGCGACGGCCTTCCGCGGGCGGTGGACAGCCGGACGACCTTGAGCCGCTGGCGCCAGGCGATGGCGGCGCGAGGGGCGGAGCTCACGACTCCACAGGCAATCGCCCTCGCCCGCGGGCTCGGCGCAGGCCGGCTGCTCCCGGGAGAGTTCGTGGTCACGCCGGCCCGCATGTCGGTGAGTGGCCGACTGCTCCGCGTGCCGGACGGCGAGATCGTCGCCGAGTACTCGGAGGCCGGCCGGACCGGCGCGATGGACGAGCTTGCCCTGCTGGACCGGCTGATCGGGCGCATGCTGGCACTGACCGCCGGGGAGCATCGCGGCCGGCTGCCGCACCTCTCCGACTCCGTGGCGGCGGTGAAGGCGTACCTCGCTGGACGGCAGAAGCATCGCCGCGGCGAGTTCGAGGCCGCCGCCGAGCTCGCGCTCGACCGGCTGGAGCGACTCATGGGCGAGGGCATCGGCCACCTGGCGCGGGCCGGCAACGTGACCAATCTCCTCCTTGCCCGGCGATTCGAGGCGCGGGGCGACGTGACGGGTGCACTCCGAGCCGTGCGTCGGCGGCCGCAGAACTACAAACTGGTTCCATCGGGACGAGGGGGGCCTCGCCGCGCTGGCCGGCGACTCCGCGGGCGCGATCCGCGCCTATCAGCGCTACCTCCGGCTTCGCGACCAGCCCGACCTCGGTCCGATGGCTGAACAGGTGCAACCGGTGAAGGCCCATCTGGGCGAGCTGGTCGGCGAGCCAGGCAGAACGTGACACTCGCGTCGCTGGAGCTGGTGTGCCTGGGTCCGCCGACGGCGCGCGTCGGCGGACAGCCGGCTCCACCCGAGGTGCTCTGGCGCAAGAACCTCGCGCTCCTGATTTATTTGGCGCTCTCTCCCGGTCAGCACCGTACCCGCGGCCACCTCACGGGACTGCTCTGGCCGGACACGGACGAGCCCCACGCTCGGCACTCGCTGAACGAATCCGTGCGCCGCCTTCGCCTCGCCCTGGGCGCCGAGCGGCTGACGTCCGCGGCCGAAGAGATCCGGCTCAACCCCCGCGCGCTCGAGGTCGACGTGCATGCCCTCGAGGCCGCCGCCGGCACAGCCCCGCTCACCCACGCGCTCGCCGGCGAGTTCCTGGAGGCATTCGGGCTCGACGACGCTCCGGGCTTCGAGGAATGGGCCGCCGGCCGGCGCGCCCGCTACCGCGCAGTGCAGATCGCGGCGCTGGTCGCCGAGGGAGAGCGGCGCCTGAATGCCAGCGATCACCAGGGAGCCCGGGACTTGGGACTTCGCGCGCTGGCGCTCGACCCGTTCGGCGAGCCGGCGGCACGACTCGTCATGCGGGCTGCGGCACTCGCGGGCGACGGCACCGGAGCCCTGAAGGTGTTTCGGGATCTGGGCGAGCGGCTCGGTGGCATCGGCGAGCGCCCCAGTCCGCAGCTCCTTTCGCTTGCCCAAAGCATCCGGAGCGAGCCGAGGCGAGCGCCTGTGTGGGCAACGACCAGTGAGCCACGCTTCGTAGGACAGGGCGAGGCGTACGCGCGGGCCGCCCGCGTCGTGGCCCAGGTCGCCCAAGGCGGGCGGGCGATCCTGCTCGTCAGCGGCCCGCCCGGATCGGGGAAGTCGCGCTTCCTGCGAGAGTGCGGCCGCCGCTTCGTGCTCGAAGGCGGCACCGACGCGCTGATTCAGGCCGTCCCGAGCGACAGCATCGCGCCCTGGAGCACCCTTGGCGCGCTCCTCCGGGCCGACCTCATCGACGCCCCCGGTCTCCTCGGCGCGACACCCGATGCCCTCGCCGTGCTCGCCGCCATCTGCCCCCGGCTGTCAGACCGCGTGGCCGCCAGAGCTCCGCGGGATCAAGGAGAGGTCGCCGATGCGCTGGCCGCGGCGCTCGAGTCGATCGGCGAGGAGCGTCCGCTCGCGCTCGGCATCGACGACATCGACCGGGCTGACGGACCCAGCGTCGCCGCGCTCTTCGCCGCCATGCTTCGCGCGCGAGCCGGTTCGCAGCTGCTCATGCTCACCGCCGGCGGCGACGAGTCCGAGTGGCCGCTCGAGCTCCTTCAGGCGCTGGCGGCCGCAGAGAGCGCGCTGCCCGTCGAGCGGGCCCGGCTCGAGCCCTTGAGCGACACCGATCTTCGGCAGTTGATCGCCGACCTGGCGCCCTGGTGTGCCGACGACTCCCTGCGCGATCGGCTCGCTCGCCGGATCGGCGCCGACACCGCAGGAAGTCCGCTGCTCGCCGTCGCGTTGCTGAGGGACCTGACGGAGCTCGGGCACCTGCGGGAAGGCGCGCTGGAGTGGCCGGCGCCGAACGCGACGCTGGATGCGACGCTGCCGATCGCGGTTCCGCAGCTCGTGCGCCATGCGATCCTCGCCCGCGCCGCCCGCCTGACCCCCCGTTGCCGCGCCGTGGTCGCCGCGGCGAGCATCGGTGACGTCCGGCTCGACCTCGACCTGATAGCGGCACTCGTGGGGCTCCCACGCGACGAGGTCGAGCAAGATCTCCCGCAGCTGGAGCGCCAGCACCTGGTGATCTTTGACGGCCGCGACCATCGGTTCGCGACGCCGATCGTCGCGCGGGTGCTGCGGCAGGAGCTGCTGACCGCGGGCCATGCCGCCCGACTGCGCCGTCAGGCGATAGAGCACCTCGCTGTGGCGCCTGGCCCCGCCGCGGTTGTCCTTCGGGCCGAGCTGCTGTGCCGATCCACGCCAGGACGCTCCGCTGCCGATCAGGCCGTGGTTGCGGCCAGGACGGCGTTCGCGGCAGGTCATCGCCGACTTGCCGTTCGAGCCCTGCGCGCCGCGGAGCGAGCCGTCGGCGACGGCTCCGACGACGACCGCGCCGCCGTGGAGGCGGCGCGGTCCGAGCTGCTCGGCTCGCCGGTCTGGGGGACCCGGGCTACCTGATGCAGCTGATGATCCCGGCGCTCTGCGGCCGGGGCGTCGTGTTGCACCCGCGGGGCAAGGGATCGCCGTCCGACTGCTCCTGGGAACCCCCTGCAGCCGGGTTCACCGGGGCACTGGACAGATCCTCTCCCGGTTCGAAGCTGGACGAGCACCCCGCCAGCAGCAGCAGGGCAATCGGTGCGATGTGACGGGCCAGCATGGCAACCTCCAGATGGTGGCTGCCAACCTAGGCCGAACCGCGCAAGGGCCGGCCAAGCGGCCGCGCGGCCCGGACAAGCGGCTCGGGGTCGCGGCGCGCGGCTGCGACCTCCACATCGATGGCGCAGCAGGTGCGCGAGGCAATCGAGCATTACCTCGCGCGGGAGGAGCGCATGGCCACGCCGCGGATGAGCCTGGAGGAGATCACCCGCGGCTTTCCCGACCTGCCCCCGGACGACGAGGTGAAGCCGCTCGACTGGGCCCTGGCCGACGCAATCCTCGCCTCCAAGCGCGGAGAGCCCAGCCGACGGCGCCGGAAACGGTGAAGACCGTCTTCGTCGATACGTCCGGGCTCTACGCTGCGCTCGATCCAACCGACCCATATCATAGGGAGGCGCTCGAGGCGTTCCGGCGCGCCGAGGACGAGCGCTGGCACCTGCTTACAACACGGTTTGTCGTAGTGGAGGTCTGGGCGCTCGTGCAATCCCGTAAAGGGTGGGACTCCGTTGACGTCCTCTTGAACGGGCTGCTCCCGCGATGCGAGGTGGTGGAGGTGGACCCGCGCCTTCACGAGCTGGGTGCGGCCCGCTGCCGTCAGGCTCGATCCCGATGGCTGAGCCTGACCGGCGGCGTGTCGCTGGAGTTCATGCAGAGCAACGGCATCCGTGAAGCCATCGTAGCGGACCGCGACTTCGCCGCCGCCGGGATCCGCCACCCGGCCTGATCCCGCCCTCCTGCAGTAGATTCCCCCCAATGTCCAGCACCCCCTCTGCCGCCCGTTCCCGTCCGTTCCCGTCGGTTCCTCCCGACGGCTACGACCCGCAGGCCGTCGAGGCCAAGTGGCAGGCCCGGTGGGCCGAGCAGCGCACCAACGAGCCCGACCTCGACCGTGCGGAGCGGCCGTTCTACAACCTCATGATGTTCCCGTACCCCTCCGCCGAGGGGCTCCACGTCGGGAACATGTTCGCCTTCACCGGCAGCGACACCTTCGGGCGGTTCCAGCGGCTCCAGGGCTACGACGTCTTCGAGCCGATCGGCTTCGACGCGTTCGGCATCCACAGCGAGAACTACGCGATCCAGCTCGGGATCAACCCGGCCGAGCTGATCCCGCGGAACATCGTGAACTTCCGGCGCCAGCTCATCCAGATCGGCGGGATGTTCGACTGGTCGCACGCGCTCGCCACCACGGACCCGGCGTATTACAAGTGGACCCAGTGGATCTTCCTTCAGCTCTACAAGGCGGGGAAGGCCTACAAGAAGGCGGCGCCGGTCAACTGGTGCCCCAAAGACAAGACCGTGCTCGCCAACGAGCAGGTCATCAACGGGCGCTGCGAGCGCTGCGGCACGCCGGTGGAGCAGCGGACGCTCTCGCAGTGGTTCTTCCGCATCACCGAGTACGCGGGCCGGCTGCTCGCCGACCTCGACGACACGGTGAAGATGGACTGGTCGGAGAGCACCGCTACGGCGCAGCGGAACTGGATCGGCCGGTCCGAGGGCGCGGAGATCGAGTTCACCGTGGGCGGGGCCGAGGGCCAGGCCGACGGCGCCCCCGACACGCAAAGCATTCGCGTGTTCACGACCCGGCCGGATACGCTGTTCGGCGCCACATTCATGGTCCTCGCGCCCGAGCATCCGCTGGTTCCCGAGATCGCCATGCCGGAGCACCGCGCCGCCGTGCTGGCCTACCGCCAGGCCGCGCAGGCCAAGGACCTGGTCTCGCGGAAGGTCGGCGACCGCGACAAGAGCGGCGTGTTCACCGGCGCCGTCGCGACCAATCCCGCAACCGGGCGGCTGATCCCCATCTGGATCGCCGACTACGTGCTCATGGAGTACGGCACTGGCGCCATCATGGCCGTGCCGGGACACGACGAGCGCGACTTCGAGTTCGCCCGGAAGCACGGACTCGAGATCGTGCGCGTGCTGGCGCCGGCGGGACAACCGGCGGACGCGCCGCTGGATGCGGCGGAGACCGAGACCGCCGGCTACCGCCTGGTGAACTCGGGCCGGTTCGACGGCCGCCAGGCGGAAGACGGCAAGCGCGAGATCACGCGGTGGCTCGAGGCGTCGGGGCACGGCAAGGGCGTGGTGCAGTACCGGCTCCACGACTGGTGCATCTCACGCCAGCGCTACTGGGGCCCGCCGATTCCGATCATCTACTGCGAGCGCTGCGGCCCGGTAGCAGTGCCGGAACAGGATCTGCCCGTCGTGCTGCCGGCGATCGACGACTTCCGCCCCGACGACACCGGTGTGTCGCCGCTCGCGCGGGTGAAGGAGTGGTACCACGTCGCGTGTCCCTCCTGCGGCGCGCCCGCGCGCCGCGAGACCGATGTCTCCGACACCTTCCTCGACTCGGCCTGGTACTTCCTGCGCTACCCGAGCACCGAGTTCGACGACCGGCCGTTCGACCCGGCGCGTACCCGGAAGTGGCTGCCGGTGTCCACCTACATCGGCGGGAACGAGCACGCGGTGCTGCACCTGCTCTACTCCCGCTTCATCACGATGGTGCTGCACGACCTCGGCCACCTCCCGTTCGACGAGCCCTACCGCGTGTTCCGCGCGCACGGGCTGATCGTGAAGGACGGCGCGAAGATGTCCAAGTCACGCGGCAACGTGGTCGTGCCCGACGACTACATCGCGCGCTGGGGCGCCGACACCTTCCGGATGTACCTGATGTTTCTCGGGCCGTTCCAGGAAGGTGGCGACTTCCGGGACGACGGGCTCAACGGGCCGCGGCGGTTCCTCGAGAAGCTGTGGGCGCTGGTGGGCCAAAGCCTGAAGGACGACGCGACCGGGGGCGAGATCCGCCATTCGATCCTCGTGAAGTGGCATCGCACGAAGAAGAAGGTGACCCACGACATCGAGCGCCTGAGCTACAACACGGCCATCGCGGCGCAGATGGAGCTGCTCAACACCATGCGCGAGGCGAACTGCGTCGAGCGCGCCATCGTCGAGGACATGGTGCTCATGGTCGCGCCCTTCGCCCCCCACTTCGCCGAGGAGTGCTGGGAACGGCTGGGCCACGACCGATCGATCTTCGAGGCGAGCTGGCCGGAGTGGGACGAGTCGCTGACGGTCGAGGAGACTGTCGAGCTGGCGGTGCAGGTGAACGGGAAGACCCGCGGCAGGGTGACCGTGCGGCGGGACGCGACCGAGGAGGAGGCGGTGCAGGCCGCCTACGCCGACCCGCCGATCGGGAAGTTCCTCGAACGCGGGACGGTCAAGAAGGTCATCCTGGTGCCGAACCGGCTGCTGAACCTGGTCGTCCAGTAAGGCGGGCGAGGCGGCTACTGCTGTTCCGCCTTCCACTCGGGCACGAACGTGCGCAGCTCCCCGATGACGGCCTGTGCGTACGCCTGTGCTCCGCTCGGGTTCGGATGACCGAGCGAGGCCAGGGCGCAGGGCGAGCTCGGCGTCACGGGAAAGCCGGCGGCGGCGCACGCGTCCCTGCGTGCGGTGGCCGCCTGATCGATCTCGCCTGCCTTCCAGAGCCAGGTCGCCCGACTGCCGTAGGCGTTCTCCGGCTGGAACGGCACCTGCACGAACGCGGTGCGGCGACCCGCCGTGCGACTCGGTCCGGAAACGCTGATCTCGCCGGCTCGTTGCGGCGTGGAGCTCACCACCGCGGCCGATTCCAGCGGACGCGCGGCCCGCACCACCGGGCCGACGCCGCGGACGTATTCGTCATGGAACGCCCACGCCTGCATCGCCAGCGCGTTGCGGAGGGACACCGTCGCAGCTCCGGCGATGCGGCGGCTCGGATTGTACAGGTTCACCAGGTTCGCGAGACTGGCCAGATCGCTCTGCTCGGAGACGATGGGGTAGTAGCTCGTCGTGACGACCGTCGCGTTGGCGCCCGCGCCCGCGCGCTCCTCGAGACAATCGCGGCACGCCACCCGTCGCCCGCATCGCTGCGGCAGATACGTGACGGGCTGCTCCGGCCGGAGCGCGGACTCCTGACGTACTTCTGGGGCAACCGCGACGTGTACGGCTGGTGGATCGGTCCCGACGGGGGCGGATTCCCTCGGACCACTGCTTGGGTTCCTCCGCCGGACCATCGAATCGAGCGCCGCCCAAGCCGGGTGGATCGAGCCGGCACGGAGGGCGTCCCGCCTGCTCGTGGCACCACTCGCGCCCGTCTCGATTGCGGAAATCCTCGTCGTGCCCGATGGTCCGCTCGCGCAGATCCCCATCGAGATCCTGGTCCCGCGCGCCGACGGCGTGCCGTGGGGCGCCACCCGCAGAATCATCTACGGGCCCTCGGCATCGGTGCTTCTCGCGCTATCCCGCAGCGCGAGATGGAGAGTGTGGCAGCGCAGCGTCCTGGCGGTGGGGAACCCGTCGGCGCCCCCCCAGACCATCGGGCTCACGCCCCGCGAGTACTTCACCCCCGCACCGCTTCCCTACGCGCAACAGGAGGCACGCGCGGTTCGCGATCGCTTCCGCACCGGCGGCGCAGACCTGCTGCTCGGCCCCGCTGCCACCGTCGAACGCTGGCTGGCGCTCCGCCGCCTGCCGCTCCGCGCCGAACTCGTGACGCTCTCGGCGTGCGAGACTGCCCTGGGGCGGCGGATCCGCGGCGAAGGGACGGTCGGACTGGCGCATGCGTTCCTCGCCGCGGGTGCCCGGGGCGTGGTCGTGACGTTCTGGCGGGTATCGGACCGGTCCGCCGCCGATTTCATGCGCGAGTTCTACGGGGAAGTTGCCGGGCACACGTCGCCGGCCGCGGCTCTGCTTACGGTTCGGAAGCGGTGGATCGCCGAACGCGGAGCGCGGGCGCATCCGTCCCGCTGTGCCCCCTTTGTTCTCGTGGCGGGCCCGGATCTATAGCGGCACCACTCCAGTGCGGGTCCCGCCCTCAGTCACTTCGCGGCGACGTTCTCGGAGACGGTAAACAGCGACTGCATCCCCGCGTCGAGATGGGGCCCCACGTGGCAGTGGAAGAGCCACGTGCCGGCGTTGTCCGGGACCATGTCGGCCACCGACATCTGCATGGCCATGAGGTGCAGCATGTCGGTCCGCATGTGGTGCGCCACCACCGTCTGGCCGTGCCAGTGCGGCGTGTGGATCTCGAAGTTCGAGTTGGCGAAGACGTACCAGCGCACCCGCTCGCCCTTCTGCATGGTGATCCCCGGCGTGTGCCCGTAGCTCAGTCCGTTGATCGTCTCCCGCAGATTGACCAGGTAGGCCGGGTCGGCGAAGTTCGCGGTTCGCTGCACCTTGGTCGAGTCGCCCGCGTAGGTCCGCGCGTTGTGATCGAAGTACCAGCTCACGTTCTCGTCGAACTCGCCGAACAGGGTCACGATCTCGCGGTCCACGTCCTTCGGGGTTCCGTCGGGGCGGCTGGCGCCCTTGGCCGTGACGATCATCGGCCCCAGCAGGCCCGCGTTGATGTCCTTGGTCTCGTCGACGTGCGAGTGGTACATCCAGATGATCGAGCTGCCCTCCCCCGGCGCCGGGCCGGCCCGCGCCGGCACGGGCCAGATATACACGTGCGTGCCGCCCGTGGGCACGCCGTCGTCCGTCTTGTCGGCGCCGCTCGTGCCGTCGGCATAGGGGGCGCCTTCGGATGATTTCGTGTAGATGACGCCGTGCGGGTGGAGGCTGTACGGGTGGCTCCCGTTGTTCCGGAAGACCACGCGGATGGTGTCGCCCACCGTGGCCCGAAGCAGCGGCCCCAGGATGCCGAGGTGCTCCCAGGCGGCGGGCCGCGGCTTGACCGTGCTGAAGCTGCTGTCGGTGTACTCGCGGTAGATTGCCTTCTTGTAGACCCGCCCGATGCGGTCGGGTGCGCTCGTGGCCACAAACGCGCTGAACCCCTCGAAGGGGCGTCCCGTGATCATGTCGGCGCCGCTTGGGGCGTAATCCCACGCCACTTCCTCGGCGGCGATGTAGTATGTGCGGACGGTAGGGGCTGCCGTCGATGGGCCGACGGTGTACCAGCCAGCCACGGCCAGCGCGGCGGCGGCGCCGGCGACGAGCGGGGCGATCCTGCGTGCCATATGGACCTCCGGGGATGCCGCCAAGATACGTCGCAGGGACGGCTATCCGCTATCCGCTATCCGCTATCCGCTCCGACCGCGGTCATCCCGGACAGCCGCGATCACCGAGCGACGGCGGTGAGCGCGGATAGCGGATAGCGGATAGCGGATAGCTCACAACCACCTCACCATCCACTCCCCGATCACATAGCCCACCCCGGCTACGCCCAGCCCCACCACGAACATGTCCATGCCACTCCGGACCACGCCCCGGCCGGTGAACACGCTGCGCGCCGCGCCGACCACGAAGTGCGACAGCATCGCGAGCACGAACGACGTCCAGATCGCCCAGCGCCCGGTGCTCATCAGGAACGGCGCCACCGGGATGAACGCGCCCAATGCGGTCGCCGTACCCGTGATCCACGCCTCGCGCATCGGGCTGCCCGGCTCCCCCGCGATGCCCAGCTCCTCCCGCGCCTGCTCGGCCAGCGCGCGTTCCGGATCCGCCATGACCTGTTCCGCCAGCGCCTGCGCCTGCGACGGCCGGAGGCCCTTGGCCTGGTAGACCAGGCTGAGCTCCTCGCGCTCGAGCTCCGGCATGAGCCGGATCTCCTCCCGTTCCATGGACAGCTCGTGCTCGAGGACCTCGCGCTCACTCTTGGCGGCGAGGTACCCGGAGCTCCCCATCGAGAGCGCGTCGGCCACCATTCCCGCCACGCCGGCGACGAGCACGGCGTGGCTCGTCTCGCCGAAGCTGGCCTGCGCGCCGATCATGCCGGCCACGAGTCCGAAGTTGGCCGTCAGCCCGTCGTTGAACCCGTAGACGACGTTCCGGAGGATTCCCCCGGCCCCATGCCGGTGCCACGGCTCCGGGCCCGCGCCCGTGAGGGTGGCCAGCCGGTCAGCGTGCTCCTTCGACTCCCGGGCGAGCTGGAGCGCGGTGGGACCGGCCGCCCCCTCCGGCTGGTCCCGGTAGAGGTCCAGGTAGCCCTTCACTTCCCGGCCTTCCTCCCGGAGCAGCAGGGGCAGGAGCAGCCGGCCCCCGAACCGGCGGGCCAGCCACCCGCGGAACCGGGCGCCGCCCGACGGCATCGGATCGGGGGGCGGATGCCCTTGCTCCGCCAGCAGCGCCCGCCAGGCGGCCACGTGCCGGTCCTCGACCCCCGCAAGCTGCCGGTAGATCTCCCGGCGCCCCGGGTCCGGCTCGGCGCTCGCCAGCTCGCGGTACAGGAAGGCGGCGTCGGCTTCGTCCTGGAGGTGGTGCAGCCAGTTCTCGGGGGCGGGTGCCATACGTCCAAGTATAGAAGAGCAGAGGAGCGGAAGAGCAGATGGAACCGCCCGCCCCATCGGCTCTTCCGCTCTTCCGGGGGTTTGCGACCCTCGGTCCGCCCCCTGCATCTTTAGGCCGTCATGACACGTACGCTCGCCATGGACTCGTTCCTGCTTGCCGACGCCCGGAGCGTCGTGGCCCAGGCCAAGGCGGGCGACCCCGCCGGCTTCGAGGCCCTCTACCGCGCCTTCGAATCGCCGGTCTACAACCTGTGCCGCCGGATCTCCCGCACCACCGAGGACGCCGAGGACGTGCTGCAGGAGACCTTCCTCGAGGTCTGCCGGAGCATCGGGCAGTACCGCGAGGACGGCAGCCTGTGGGGCTGGATCCGCACCATCGCCGCGAGCAAGGCGCTCATGCGGCTCCGCCGTAACAAATACCGCGATACCGACGAACTGCACGACGAGGTCGTGGGGCGTGCCCGGGAAGATCACCACCTGCGCATGGACCTCGAGGCCGCGCTCGAGCGGTTGCCGGAGGTCTCGCGGGCCGTGGTCTGGCTGCACGACGTCGAAGGCTACACCCACGAAGAGATCGCCGGCATGATGGGCAGGACCGCGAGCTTCTCCAAGTCCCAGCTAGCCCGGGCGCACGCACGGCTGCGCGGGTGGCTGGGGGAGGAGTCCGCCGCATGACGCACCTCACCATCGAGCAGCTGGTCGCGCTTCGCGAGCCCGGGCTCGAGCCCGGCGACCAGGCCGCACGGGCGCACCTCGATGCCTGCGAGTCCTGCCGGAACGAGCTCGACCGGCTCCACCAGCGGGTAGCACGGCTCCGGGCGCTTCCGGCCCTCCGGCCCTCGCGCGACCGGTGGCCGGCGGTAGAGGCGCGGCTGGCGGCCGAACGGCGCGCCTACCGCCTCCAGCGGGCGCGCCGTATCGCCTTTGCCGGGTTGGCGGCGGCGGCCTCCATCACCTTGGCCGTCTCCGTCGGCGGGGTCAACGGTCCCGAGCGGGCGGTCGCGATCACCGAGATCTCGCGGGCGATGGAGCGCTCCCGCGCGCTCGAGGAGGCCATCGACTACTACAATCCCGAGGCCCGCGTGCTCGACGGCCGGACGGCGCGAGTGGCGCAGGAGATCGAAGAGCGGATCGCAGCGCTCGATCAGGAGCTGGAGCTCCTCGACGTCACTCCGGACGCCGCGCGCGAGACCCGCCAGCTCCAGCTCTGGCGGGAACGCGTGGGACTGCTGGACGCGCTGGTGGACGTGCACGTCACCCGCGCGAGCAACGTGGGGCTCTGACGCATGCGTGGGTGCCTCTTCGGGGTCGTAATACTGGCCTCCACTTTCCCCGCCGCTGCGGCCGCGGCGCAGGACGAGCCCCGCCACCCCGGACCGGCGGAGCACCGGGTCCAAGCCCTGCCGGACGTGATCATCTCCCGGCGCGCCCGCCTCGGTCTCAAGGTCAACCTCCAGGCCCGCGAAACCGACTCCGTCGGCGCGTACGTCGACCTCGTGACGCCGGGCGGTCCGGCCGCCAACGCAGGGCTCCGGGCGGGTGACGTCATCACCCGTCTGGACGGACAGGCGTTGCTGGAATCGGCCGGGGGTCGTGCCGACCGCGGACGTTCGCTTCCCGGCCTCGGCCTCATCCGCCTCGCGGCCCGGCTGGAGCCCGGCGACACCGTGGCCGTGGATTACCGCCGGGGCACGGAACGGCGCACCACCGCGCTGGTAACCGACGCGGATCAGCTGGTACATCTGGAGGGGAGGCGGCTTCCCCGGGGCATGGCGCTCCGGGTGGGCCCCCGGCTGGCGCTGGGCCTGCCGCCATTCGAGGGGCGCCCGTTCGAGCTGCCCGCGCCGGCGTTCGAGCTCTTCGTGGCCGGCGATCTGGCCGAGCTCGAACTCGCCCCCCTCAACTCCGATCTGGGCCAATACTTCGGCACGGAGGAAGGGGTGCTGGTCATCAACGCGCCTCAGAGTTCCCGCCTCGGCGTTCGCGGAGGCGACGTCGTGCTGGCCGTCGATGGCCGGAGGCCGGACGGCCCGCTGCACCTGCTGCGCATCCTCAGGAGCTACGACGGCGGCGAGCGGTTCAAGCTGGAGATCATGCGGAGCCGCAAGCGGGAGAGTCTGACCGCCAGCCTGGCGGCCCCCACCGAAGAGCGCTAGCCTCGCCGTGTGCGCCCGCTCACAGAGGGCGCGGCACATGGCCATCTATATCTCTGGTCCACCCCCCGGAGGGCTTATGGACTTTCTGTGGACCTTGATCATCGGTCTGATCGTTGGCGCCATCGCCAAACTGCTCATGCCAGGCCGCGACCCTGGCGGCTTCATCGTGACCATGCTGTTGGGCGTAGCGGGCGCGCTCCTGGCCGGATTCCTCGGTCGCGCGATGGGTTGGTATGAGACCCCGGGCTCTGGTCCCGGAATCATCGTGTCCGTCCTCGGTGCCATGCTGTTGCTGTTCCTGTACCGTCTCTTCGTCGGGCGGCGCCGCACGACAGTACCCTGAGTTACGAGTCACGAGTTACGAGTTGCGAGTGGCGTCGCGCAACTCATAACTCGTGACTCGTGACTCGTGACTCGTAACCGCAGCTAGGCCGTCACCAGCCGGACCCGCTCCGCGCGGCCCGGGTGTACCTGTTGTGCCAGCTCGCCGAACTGCTCGCGGTTGAGGCTCTGGTATCCGTCGCTCAGCGCCTTTGACGGATCCGGGTGCACCTCCACGATCAGCCCACAGGCGCCCGCCGCGAGCGCCGCCGCGCTGAGCGGAATCACCAGCGACGCCACCCCCGCCGCGTGACTGGGATCCACCACCACCGGTAGATGGGTGCGCTCCCGCACCAGCGCCACCGCATTCAAATCGAGCGTGTGCCGGGTCGCGCGCTCGAAGGTGCGGATGCCCCGCTCGCACAGCACCACGTTCGGGTTTCCCTCCGCCAGCACGTACTCCGCCGCCATCAGCCACTCTTCGATGGTGGCGCCCGCGCCCCGCTTGAGCAGGATCGGCTTGCCGCTCCGACTCGCCGCGCGAAGCAGCGAGAAGTTCTGCATGTTGCGCGCGCCGATCTGGAGCATGTCGGCGAAGTGCGCCACCACCGGCACCTCCTCCCAGCTCAGGGCCTCGGTCACGACAGGGAGGCCGGTGCGCTCGCGGGCGTTGGCCAGGTAGCGGAGCCCCTTCACTCCGAGGCCCTGGAAGTCGTACGGGGACGTCCGCGGCTTGTAGGCGCCTCCCCGGAGCATGTCGCCGCCCGACCGGGCCACGATCTGCGCCGTCTCCAGGATCATCGCCTCACTTTCAACGGAGCAGGGGCCGCCGATGAGCACCGGCTCCGCACCGCCGAACCGGAGCCGGCCGACCTCCACCACCGTGCCCTCGGGCCTGCGGCGTCGGTCCACCAGCGGGACCTCCGGCTTCTGCACGTGGTGCGCCGGCGTCGGGATCGGCGCGGCGAAGCGCAACGCGCCGTCGGGCGACGCCTCGTAGGTTCCCAGGATCACCAGCTCCGCCGCCAGCGCTTCGACCTCCTCCAGCGCCTCGGCCACCCGCGGGTCGGTCGCCGAGCCGGCCACGTCCACGTAGAACCGGTAGGTCCACGGCTTGGACCGCTCGGGCCGGGACTGCAGCGCCATGACGTTCACCCCCCGCGCGCCGAACGCTTGCAGGGTGAGCGCGAGGCTGCCCGGCTTGTGGTCCACGCACACGATCAGCGAGGTCTTGAACGGCTGGGACGGGTTCTGCGGCGGCGCGTCGTCCCCGCGCGCGAAGGCGAGGAAGCGCGTCTGGTTGGTCGGGTCGTCCTCGATGCGCTCGGCGAGGGGCACCAGGCGGTGGGCGTCGGCCGCGTGCCGGGAGGCGATCGCCGCGAGCGCCGGATTCCCCTCGCGCGCGACGATCTCCACGCTGCCCGCGGTGTCCCAGGCGCTCACCAGCTCCGCCTCGGGGAGGTGCCTGCCCAGCCAGACACGGCACTGCCCGAGCGCCACGGGATGCGACAGCACCCGGCGCACCTGCGCGAGGGTGGCGCCCGGCAGCCCGATGAGCGTGTGATGCACCGGGAGCAGGATCTCGTGCGTGAGCCGGAGGCGGCCGTCGCCGAACGCCTCGTGCAGCAGATCGTAGGTGGTGGTCACCGAGCCGATGAGCGAGTTCTCGATCGGGAGGATGCCGGCGTCGGCGCCGCCCTCACGCACCGCGGTGACCACGTCCTGCACGTCCCGGCAGGGCACCGGCTCGATCTCGGGCCACCGGCGCCGGGCGGCGGCTTCGCTGAAGGAGCCCACGGCTCCCTGGATCGCTACGCGCATACGGGTTTCCGCTCCGCGATGGTGAACAAAGCACGACGCCCCGCCGGAGGCCGGCGGGGCGTCGAAGGGTCCGTTCTCGAGTGGGCTAGCGCACGCTACCACCGGAACCGGACGGCCGTCGAGCCGCGCCGGAGCGGGCAAAGTAGAAGAACCAGTAGTAGCGGGTGGCGTGCATGGGTGAGAGTCTATCCCTCGGCAGTGGCGGCGTCAAGCAGGTGCGGGGCCGGTGTCGATGCCGGCCGCCCAGAGAATCCCACCCAGCAGATGATCGAGAAAGGGCCGCTCGGCGTAGCTGCAGGTCGTGTGGCCCATCGCCGTGTACCACGCCCGGCCACCGCGGTAGGTGTGCGTCCACGTCACCGGGTGTGCCACGCCGTGGCTCCCGCCGCTGTAGCTGGTCTCGTCCACGCTCGCGAGGACGGTGACGTCGCGCGGGAGGGCGACGTAGTTATACCACTCGTCGGTCCGCCGCCAGGGGCGGGGGAGCGCCGTCGTGGACGGGTGGGTCACGCCGGACACGTTGATGGTCGCGGGCTGGATCGCGGGATGGCCCGCCACCCGTGCACCCACGAGCCCCTGATACCAGGGCCAATCCGCCTCGGTGTCCGACGCCGAGTGCACGCCGACGAACCCGCCCCCGGCTGCGATGTATCGCTCGAACGCCGCCTGCTGCCGGTCGTCCAGCACGTCGCCGGTGGTATTGAGGAACACCACGGAGCGGAACCGGCTCAGCGCGGAGTCGGCAAAGACGTTCGGATCCTCGGTGGCTTCCACCGCGAAGCCGTGGCTCGCTCCGAGCACGTGCACCGCCGCCACGGCCGCCGGGATCGATTGGTGCGTGTAGCCGGTATTGCGCGTGAAGACGAGAACGCCGAACGCCGGGGTTGGCGGCGCAGTCGGACGGGTCGCCGACAGTGGTTCGCTCGCCGCGCACGTCTCTCCCACATATTGCGACCCGGGCGCCGGCGCGACGCAACCCGCAAGGAGGATCCCGCATGCCAGTCCCGCCTCACGGCGCCGAGTTCCGAGGGTCAAGTCGAGGCCGGCGGAAGGGGAGCGAGGGTGAGCTCGATGCCGCATGCCTTGCACGACGCGGTGGTCGGCACGCGGAACCGCCGCCGGCCAAGGCCGACGTAGAACGGACCCTCGCCGCCGCAGTCGGGGCAGATTCCCCGGGCCGCCTCCAGCACACGTCCCGCGCGCAGGCGATGGCTCGCGACCCCGATCAAGGCAAGCGCGAACAGGATCCCCAGGATGTGCACCAGCGGTACGAAGAGCAGTGCGCCACCGACCGTGAGGCCGATGATCAGGAACCCGCCTGCCTCGCGCAGGCGCCGTCCGAGCGGCAGGTCGCCCACGCGCATCCACGCGTCGTCCCGGATCGCGCCGTTCGCCGCCCGCACGCGGGCTGGAAGCTCGGTCGGCGCGACGCCGGCAGGGTGCAATGTCACAGGCGGCAGTGCATGATCACATTCTCCAGCCCGGCAGCGTTTATGTTACCAGCAACCCACGACGAAACATACGGAGCACCACTTGGCCACGCTTTCCGTCCGCTGCGCGGCGCGCGCCCGCTCGCACCACCGGTTCGGCCTGCTGCTGGGCCTGCTGCTCCTGCCGGTCCGCGACGCTTCGGCACAGGGGCTCCCGGCCTGGGCGCCGGTCAATCCCGCCGCCGCGAGCCGCAGCGGACTCACGTTTCAGCCGTACGTCGATCCTGCGCCGGGCCGCTGGCGCGCCAGCGTGCAGGTGGATTACGGGAGTGCCATCGAGTACAACCTCCCTTCCACCGAGCGGAGCTGGCTGTTCGACGCGGAGGTGATGCGGATCGGCCTGGGCGTGGTGCGCGACCTCGGGCCGAGCACGTTCGCCCTGGCCGAGCTGCCGCTGCTCGGAGCCTACGACGGGTTCCTCGACGGCTTCCTCGAGTGGTACCACGACCTGTTCGGAATCGCGATGCCGGAGCGCGACGCCCGCCCGCGTAACGCGTTCGCCTACCAGCTCACGACGCCGTCCGGCACCGGCACGATCCGCGGCCGGTCGGGCCTTTTCCCCGGAGACCTGCGGCTCGGCCTGGGCTACCGCTACAACTCGGTCCTCCAGACGGTCGGCTCCGTCACGCTGCCCACGAGCATCGGCCCCGAGGGCTACGGCCGCGGCACCGTCTCGGTCAACGCGGTGACCACGCTCCGGGCGCCGTTCTCGTCGCGCTTCACCTACGAGGGCAGCCTCGGGGTCGGCTTCACGCCGAGCGACGGCGAGCTCGCTGACCTCCAGCGCGAGCTCTTCCTCTCGGCGACGTCGGGCCTGCGATTCCGGTTCTGGGGCCGCCAGTCGCTCTTCGCCAACTTGCTCTATCACTCGCCCTATTACGAGGACGTGATGCTTCCGGCGCTGGACAGGCGCGAGCTGTCGCTCGACTTCGGGTGGATTCTCGCCACCGGCGGCGGCCGCGAGTGGCGGATCGGCATGGTGGAAGATCTGGAGCCGAGCGGGCCGGGGATCGATCTGGTGTTCCGGCTGGGCGCGAACTTCTGAGGAGAGGTGAGAGGTGAGAGGTGAGAGGTGAGAGAGGTGAGAGGTGAGAGGTGAGAGGTCAGAGGTGAGCAGTAAGCAGGGAGCGGTAAGCAGGGGAGACGCCGCCGGCACACGTCTCCCCTCTCACTTCTCCCCTCTCACTTCTCCCCTCTCCCCTTTCACCGCTCACTGCTCACTCCGAAAAGAAACTGCTCCATCTGCTTGAAGAGGAAGTCTTTCGACTGGGGATCGCGAAGGTTCAGCGCGTAGTGATTGATGAGCTGCTGCTGGGTCCGGAGCCACTCGGCCCAGCAGGCGCCGCAGATCTCGGCGAACGCGCGGCGCCCGAGCTCGTTCGAAAACGGCTGGAACGCCATGCGGTCTCGCTCCTGTCCGCAGCGGACACAGTGCACGGTCGGCATGGCGGAATCATAGCGCGGCCCGCAGCCCTGTGACAGCGCGCACCGCACGGCCGTCTCCGGGGGTATAACGGTCAGGGGAGGAGCTGCCGCTGACTCCATTCGGCACGCTCGAGCGCTCGCACGCCACTTGCGGTCCCCAGGCCGGTACCGAGGGCGAAGGCAGCGACGAACGTCGTCCCGATCGGGACCAGCGGCACCAGGGTCAGCGGCGCGGCGACCAGCGCACCAGCGGCCCCGGCGATCCAGGGAGCCCACGGTGAACGTACAGCATCGACGAACCGGAGACGCCGGCGGACGAAATCACGGGCGAGCCGAAAGGCGGCGTAGCCGGCGACTATACTGAGAACGAGAGTGAGCGTGGCGTACATAGCGGGCTCGGATAATGGGTTGAAGCGCACGAGCACGTTACAATACGGAACGCGACAGGGAAAGATTCAACACCCATGGACCGCGGAGGCCTGCCATGCCCAAGCATCCGGTCGTCCAGGTACCCGATATCGGACCGATGGACCACGCGTGGGACCTGCTCGGCGAGTGGCGGACCGAGCTCGATCTGCCCAACGGCGAGGACACGCTGCACGGCACCGTCAACTTCCGGACCTGGGCCAACGCGGAGCTGGCCTTCGACCCGCTGGAAGCGGCGATGGCCGGGATCCCGGCGAGCGTGCCGCTCGAGCGCGCGAGCGACATCCATCTGACCGACGCGGGCGGCGGGGCGCTGCAGTGGGTGCTCGTCGCGCCCTCGTGCAACTGGTCGCTCCAGGCCACGATGTGGCCCGGCTCGCTGCACCTGTTCGTGCACGACGTCGAGGACGACGACGAGGAGCTCTATCGCGCCCGGGCGACGCGGACGGCGGAGTACTACGCCAGGAAGTACCCTTAGCTAGTGCTAGTGCTGGTGACTAGCACTCTACTGGCACTAGCACTAGCACTAGACTAGCACCATCCCCCTACCATCGCATCGCCGCGCTCCCCCAGAGGAAGCCGCTGCCGAAGGCGGTAAGCACGACGAGATCGCCGGGGCGCACGCGTCCGGCGCGCACGCACTCGTCGAGCGCGATCGGGATCGTGGCGGAGGTCGTGTTCCCGTAGCGCTCGATGTTGTTGTACACCTGGTCGTCCCGGAGCCCCAGGTCGCGCTGGACCATCTCGGAGATGCGCTGGTTGGCCTGGTGGGCCAGCAGCAGGGCCACGTCGTCCAGCCGCTCGCCCGCGGCGGCGAGCACTGCGCGCACCGATTCGGGCATGCGCAGGACGGCATGGCGGAATACTTCCTTGCCGTCCATGTCGAGGAAGTGACGGCCCGCCTCCAGGTGCGCGGCGCTGATGCGCGGATGGTACATCGATCCGGGTGCATCCACCCACAGCTTCTCCGCGTGCTCCCCGTCGGAATGCAGGTCGAAGGCGAGAATGCCGCGCCCCGGCTCGTCGGTCGGCGCGAGGACCGCGGCGCCCGCGCCGTCCGCGAAGAGGACCGCGGTGTTCCGGCCGCGCGTGCTCACATCCATTCCGGTGGACTGGATCTCGCTGCCGGCCACCAGCACCCGCCGGTACGACCCGGTGCGCACCCACGCGTCCGCCACCGAGAGCGCGTAGACGAAGCCGCTGCATTGGGTGCGCACGTCGAGGGCGGGGATCGGGCCGCAGCCGAGCAGGCGCTGAAGGTAGACGCCGTTGCCGGGCGCGAAGTGGTCGGGCGTGGACGTCGCGAACACGATGGCGTCGAGGTCGGACGGGCGGAGCTCGGCGGCCTCGAGCGCCCGGACGGCGGCGCGGCAGCCCAGCGCGGCTCCGGTCTCGCCCTCGCGCGCCCAGCGTCGCTCGCCGATGCCGGTGCGGGTGCGGATCCACTCGTCGCTCGTATCCATCACGGCGGCGAGATCGTGATTGGTGACGATCCGGTCGGGCACGGCGAACCCGGTGCCCAGGATGCGGGTGTGAGGCATGGAACTCCGGGGAAGGCGGTCCGTAGAGAGGACCGATGAGGACCGATATTGTCCCGCTGGACTGGACTTCCGCAAGGTGAGCCGGATCGTGACGTCTGCCATCCGATCGACGCTCGTCACCGCCGCGCTCGGCCTCGCCGCCATGGGCGCCGCGCGCGCCCAGGCGGGCACCACTGCACCGGCCGATTCCGCGCTGCCGGCCGCGCGCCGGCCGGTGGCGCGCATCGTCTCGACCGCCTGGGACACCGAGGCGCGCCGCGACGGCGTCGGGGAGGCGGAACGGGTCTTCGCGCTGCTCGCGCTCGCGCCGGACGCCCGGGTGGCCGACATCGGCGCGGGGGCGGGCTATTACACCACGCGGCTCGCGCGCCGGCTCAGCCCGGGGGGCATGGTCTACGCCCAGGACATCAACCAGAAGATCCTGGACCGGCTCGGAGCTCGTCTCGCGCGCGAGCGCCTCGGGCGCGTGACGCTCGTGCTCGGCGAGCCGAACGACCCGAAGCTGCCGCGCGCCTCGGTGGATCTCGCGCTCTTGTCCCACATGTACCACGAGATCGCCCGCCCGTACGACTTCCTGTTCAACCTGTACCCGGCCCTCGCGCCCGGCGGGCGGATCGCCGTCATCGACTCGGACAAGCCCACGGAGTCGCACGGCACGCCGCCGGCGGTGCTCCGGTGCGAGATGGCTGCGCTGGGGTATCGGGAGGTCTCGTTCCACCGGCTCGAGCCGGCCGTGGGATATCTCGCGGTGTTCGCCGCGCCGGATACGCTGCCGGCCCCCTCCAGCGTGGTGGCGTGCGCCGCGTGACCTCCAGGGACCCCGATTTCCCCGCCGAGGAGTTCCCTCTCGGCGACGGCACGGCGGAGACCGGGGCTACGGTCGTGTGCCCGCACTGCGGCGAAACCATCGAGATCGCGCTCGATCCCGGCAGCGGCGCCGAGCAGGAGTACGTCGAGGACTGCGAGGTGTGCTGCCGACCCTGGCGGGTGAGCGTCCGGTACGGCGCCGACGGCTCGGTGGACGTGCAGGTCGATTCAGCGGAGTGAGGCGATGACCTCGCGCGCGGCACGGACGCCGGTGGCGATGGCGCCGTGCACCGAGGCGTGCTCGCCGCCCGAGTGGGTCGCTTCACCGGCGAAGAACACGGTGCCCGCCACCGGCTCGGCGAGCCGGGCCTGGGCGCCGTCGCCCCCCGCTACCACGTAGCTGTACGCGCCGCGCGACCAGGGGTCGGCGGACCAGTCGTAGGTGCGCCCGTCGATCAGCAGCTCACGAAAGCGCGCGCGCGGCAGCGCGAAGGCGCCCGCGAGCGTCTCCAATCCCGTCGCGATCAGCGTCGCGTCGTCCCATCCCGCGAAGCGAGCCGCCGCCGGGCCGCCGGCCCACCCCACGAGCAGCGGCGCGCGGATCGGCGCGGGGGTCCACCACGTGGGCAGCGCGGCGTCCGGCATATGGATGAAGCCGACCGGCTCGCCGGAGCGGCGGGCGCCGGCCAGCTGGTCCCACCAGCTCGTCCGGAAACGAAGCACGACCCGCACGGCCGCCCCGCTCGCAATGCAGCCGAGCGCGGCTGCCTTTTCCGGCAGCGCGGGCTCGAACGCCGGCCCATCGGCACTCGCGAGCACCGGCGCCGGCACGGTGACGACCACCGCCCGCGCCCGGACGGGGAGACCGTTCGCCCGGTCGACCTCGACCGAGCCCGGTGCCCAGCGGATGCGAGTCACCGGCGCCTCGAGCTCGACCGCGTCGGCCGGGAGGGCGCGGCGCAGATGCTCGATCAGGGACCCGTAGCCGCTGAGGATGCGGAAGCCGACGCTGGAGCCGGAGCCCTCGCCGCTCTCGACCTTGGCCAGCGCGCGGGCGCTGGCGCGCCGGGCGTCGACCGCGTGAAATCCCTCGACGTAGCTGAGCAGCACCGCGTGCGTGTCCGGCGCGAGCGACATCGCGCGGAGCACGTCCGCGATCGGCCGGTCGGCATCGAGTCCCTGTGCCCGCCCGGTCAGCTCCGCGAGCGGGCCGCGCAGGTCGGGGGCAGGGACCAGGCCGCCGTCGCGCGCCAGGTCGTGCCGCTTGCCTGCCTCCACGACGGCGAGTCCGGCAGCGCGCACCAGGTCCCAGATCTCTCCCGCCCAGCCGTGCACGAACTCCGCACCGAGCTCGAGCGGCAGCGGAAAGCCGGGCACGTGGTGCGTGAGGATGCGCCCGCCAATCCGATCGCGGGCTTCGAGGACGTGAACCGTCAAGCCGGCGACGGACAGCGAGCGAGCCGCCGCCAGTCCCGCGGCGCCAGCCCCGACGACCGCGACGTCGCAATCACTCGCACTCGCACTCGCACTCACACTCGCACTCACACTACTCGTATCGCAGTGCCACGACCGGGTCGAGCCGGGCCGCGCGTCGGGCGGGCCAGATGCCGAAGAACAAACCCACCGCGGCGCTGAACAGGAACGCGACCACGACCGCGTAGGGCGAAATGAGGGTGTTCCATTGCAGGAACCGCGAGAGCGCGACCGCGGCGCCGGTGCCCAGCACGATGCCGAGCACGCCGCCCGCGACGCAGAGCACCAGCGCCTCGATCAGGAACTGGAGCTGGATGTTGCCGCGGGTGGCGCCGAGCGCCATGCGCACGCCGATCTCCCGGGTGCGCTCGGTGACCGACACCAGCATGATGTTCATTATGCCGATGCCGCCGACGAGCAGGCTCACCGCCGCGATGCTGGCGAGGAGGTAGGTGAACACCTCGGTCGCCTGCTGCTGCGTCGCGAGCACGTCCCGCTGGTCGCGCACCGTGAAGTCGTTCGGCTGGCCGGGTCGGATGCGATGCTCGCGGCGGAGCACCCGCTCCAGGTCCACCATGCCCTGTTCGACGGGCACCCCGTCCCGCACCTGAAGCGCGAGCGAGCGCAGCCGCTTGGTGCCGAACAGCCGGTACTGCGCGGTGTTCAGCGGGATCAGGATCTGCTCGTCCGGGTTGGACCAGCCGCCGGCGGCGCCCTTCTCGCCCAGCACGCCGACGATCTCGAACGGCACGCCGCCGATGTCCAGCGTCTGGTTGATCAGGGCGGCCGGGTTGCCGCCGAGCAGGTTCGGCACCGACGCGCCGATGACCGCGTATCGTCGGCGCGATCCGTTGTCACCCGCCGTGAACATCCGACCGTACGTCACGCTGTAGCCCCGCACCGGCAGGTAGTCCGGCGTGGTGCCGACGACCTGGAGATTGGCGTTCTGGTTGCCGAACTTGACCTGCGTGTTCTGCGACATCTCCGGCACCACGGCCGAGAGGAGCGTCGCGTCGCGCTGGAGGGCGGCGTAGTCGTCGGTGCTGAGAATGGTGGCGTCGGTGATCCGCACCGAGCCGCTTCGGGCCTGCCCGGAGTACACCGTAAACGTGTTCGCGCCGAGCGCCGCGATCCGGTCCTCCACGGCCTTCTGCGCTCCGCTTCCGAGCGCCAGCATCGTGATCACGGCGCCGACGCCGATGACGATGCCGAGCGTCGTGAGCAGCGAGCGAAGCGCGTTGGCGCGGATGGATTGGAGCGCGGCCGCGACGATCTCTCCGAGCAGCATGGCTCAGCGCGGCGGTGAGGCCGGGGCTGCGCCCGACGCCGGTGCGGTCTGCTGCCGCATGCCGGGGAGTCCGCCCCCGCCCGTGACCCGGTTCACCCGCTCCCGCATCTCCTGCTGCGACTGCACCAGGCTTGCGCTTGGCAGGACGAGCACCGAGTCGCCCGGCGACAGCCCGTCGAGGACCTCGGTGTAGTCGAGATCGGTGAGGCCCGTGCGGATCCAGCGCGGCTCCGGTGGGCCGTTGTTTTTCACGAAGACGACGAACTGCGCGGAAGAGCGTAAGAGCGGAAAAGCAGAAGAGCCGATGGCGCGAGGACCGCCGGTCCGGCCCGAGAGGCGCTCGGTCCGAAGCGTATCGCGGGGCGCGCTGTCCCTCGGCACTTCCGCGCTTCGGCTCTTCTGCTGTTCGCTCAGCATCCGCTGCACATCCGACGCATTCAGCCCCAGCACCCCCGCCGCGGAGCCGGCGTCACGCTGGGTCCGGAGTGCGGCGTTGGGCACCGCGAGCACGTCCCGTCGCTCGCCCACGTGGATCTCGATGTCGGCGTTCATGCCCGGGCGGAGGAGCCCGCCCTTGTTGTCGATGCGGATGCGGACGGGAAACGTCGTGACGTTCTGGTTGACGACGGCCTGCGGCTCGATCTTGAGCACGGTGCCCTCGAACGGCCGGTTCGGGTAGGCGTCCACGGTGACCGTGGCCCGCTGGCCCTTCGCCACCTTGCCGATGTCGGTCTCGTCCACCTGTGACGTGACCTGCACCAGCTCGAGGTCCGCCATCTTGAGAAGGGTGGTGCCGCCGCCCACGTTCTGGGTGGCCGAAGCGATCACCGAGCCGCGCTCCACGCCCTTCTCGATGATGGTGCCGCCGATCGGCGCGCGGACGTCGGTGTCCTCCAGCTGGATCCGGGCGTTCTCCAGCGCGACCCGCGCCCGCACGACCGCGGCGCGCGCATTGGCGTGGCTCAGCAGCACGTTCTCGCGGTCCTGGGCCGTGATCGCGCCGGACGTGAACAGCTCTTCGGCGCGGTCGCGCTGGGCCTCGGTCGTGGTCTGCTGCGCGAGGGCCGCCTCGAGATCCGCCTGGGCCTGCGCGACGGCATTCCGCAGCTGGCGCGGGTCGATGCGGAGCAGCAGGGTGCCCCGCTGCACGGTCTGGCCGGTCTCGACCTTCACCTCCAGCACCTCGCCGGCGGCGCGGGTCTTCACTTCCACCGTGGTATCGGGCTGCACGGTGCCGCTCGCGTTGGCGGAGACCACGATGTCGCGCGGAGCGACGGCGACCGCCTGCCAGGGCGGCGGCGGCGGTTCCTTCGCGCACGCCAGCGCGAACGCGAGAGCCATCCACGCGAGGCTGGTGGGTCCGCTCCCGCCCGCTCCCGCCCGCTTCGCCTGCTCACGTTGCGAAGTCCCGCTCCACGCGGCCATCCTTGAGGTGAATCTGCCGGGACGCATGCACCGCGATATCGGCCTCGTGGGTTACCAGCAGGATCGTCTGTCCCTCCCCGTGCAGCTCCTCGAAAAAGCCCATGATCTCCTGACTGGTGGTGGAGTCGAGGTTCCCGGTCGGCTCGTCGGCCAGCAGCAGGCTCGGCCGGTTGACCAGTGCGCGGGCGATCGCCACCCGCTGCCGCTGGCCGCCCGAGAGCTCGTTGGGCCGGTGATGCATCCGGTCCGCGAGGCCGACGCGGGTGAGCGCCGTCTCCGCCATGCTGCGCCGCTCCTTCGCCGCGATCCCGGCGTACACCAGCGGCAGCTCCACGTTGTGGAGCGCCGACGCCCTTGGCAGCAGGTTGAAGGTCTGGAACACGAATCCGATCTCCTGGTTCCGGATGCGGGCGAGCTCGTTGTCCTCCAGCTCGGAGACCCGGTGGCCGTTGAGCCAGTACTCGCCGGCCGTGGGACTGTCCAGGCAGCCGACCAGGTTCATCAGGGTGGACTTGCCCGAGCCGGACGCGCCCATGATGGCCACGAACTCGTTCCGCCGGATCACCAGGTCGACCCCCTGGAGCGCACGCACGACCTCGCCGCCCATGTCATACTCGCGCCGCAGATTGCGGGTGACGATGATCGCGTCGCGCGGAACGTCCGCGGGCAGCTGCGCCATCCGCTCGGCTGTGCTCTCGAGGGTTGCGGCCATGTTCTATTCCGATGCGCAGGGGTGCGGTTTGGTCGCCGCCACGGAGCTCGGCGACTGCTGGCCGCGAATGAACGCGAATGGACGCGAATACTGCTGCCGACGAGAAGCCGCGGATCCACCCGGATGAACGCTGATGACAACAACACTATCTGCGTTCATCTGTGCTCATCAGCGGCTTCTATTTGTTGGATTCGCGTCCATTCGCGTCATTCGCGGCAAGCAGTTCGGATGCTAGCGAGGCACGAAGTCCGTTTCGCTGTCCACTGATCGTGCAAATGCCGCCAGGACCCGGGCGGCCCGCTCGAGGTCGTCCAGCGCCACCATCTCGTTCGGGCTGTGCATGTAGCGGTTCGCCACCGACACGAGCCCCGTGGCGATCCCCCGGTGCGTCGTGTAGATGGCATCGGCGTCGGTGCCGGTGGACTTCGGCGCCGCCTGGATCGTGAACGGGATCTGCTCCCGCTCGGCCGCCGCGACCAGGAGATCGAATACCGCGGCGTTTACCGCGGACCCGCGCGAGAGCACCACCCCCCCGCCCAGGCGGATGTCACCGTGGCGCTTCTTCTCGACGCCGGGATAGTCGGTGGCGTGGGTGACGTCCACCACGATCGCGGCCTGGGCATCCAGGGCCACGGCGGACGTGCGCGCGCCGCCTCCTGTAGTGTAGGCGATCTCCTCCTGCGTTGTCGCCACGGCGGTCACCTGCGCCCCCGGGCGGTCGGTCGCCAGGAGACGCAGCGCCTCCAGCACCACGAACGCGCCGATCCGGTTGTCGAGGCTGCGGCTCACGATGCGCCCGTTGGGCAGCTCCTGCACCGTGGCGGCCAGCACGCCGGCGTCGCCCACCCGGAGCCGGGTCTCGGCGTCGGCCCGATTGGACGCGCCGATGTCGATCCAGAGATCCTCGGGCTTCGACACCTTGTCGCGGTCGTCCTTCTCCAGCAGGTGGATGGCCCGCTTGCCGATCACGCCGGGCACCGGACCGTTCCGGCCGAGCAGCAGCACGCGCTGTCCGACGAACACCTGAGTGTCCCAGCCGCCGATCGGGTCGAAGTGGACGTAGCCCTCGTCGTCGATGTGGACGACCATGAGCCCGATCTCGTCGATGTGCCCGGCGAACATCAGCCGCGGCGCCGCGCCCGGATTCAGGGTGGCGAGCGAGTTGCCGCCGACGTCGGCCCGCACCTCGTCGGCGAACCCCTCCGCCTCCGCACGCCAGACCCGGGCCGGCCCGGTCTCGAAGCCGCTCGGCCCGGGAGTGTCGAGCAGCGACTTGAGGAACGCGAGCGAGCGGTCATTCATGTGGTCTCTCCCCCCTGGCATCCGTCCGTACGTTCGCCAGCCCGTGCCGGAGCGCCTCACGGTCCAGCTCCTCCTCGAGCACCAGCAGGACCTCGTCGCTGATGTCGCCGCGGTCGCGGAGCTCGATCAGCGCGCGACGCTCCGCCGCGAGCGTCTCGTGCCGCGCACGCTTGAAGGCAGCCTCCGCCAGCGACGAGCTCCGGGGCACGCCGGCGTGGAACTCGGCGATGGTCCGCTTGCGCTCCTCATAGTCGTCCCGCAGATCCGCCACCGCATGATGCTCCGCGACACCGGGCATCGACGTGAGCCGCTCCAGCGCCGCCACCGCCGCCCGCTCCCGGGCATGGGCTTCCTCTTCCTCCAGGCGCGTATCCTCCGGCAGCCGGAGGCGCCGGATGATCGGGGCCAGGCTCAGCCCCTGCACCACGAGCGTCACCACGATCACCGTGAAGGTCAGCAGGATCAGCTCGGCCCGAAGGGGGAGCGGCGCCCCGCCGGCGGTCGTGAACGGCAGCGCGAGCGCCGCGGCCAGTGAGACGATCCCCCGGAGCCCCGTCCAGCCGACCAGCAGGACGCTGCTCCACGGCGGCATCGGGTCGCGGGCGCGCACGCTCGGGAGCAGCCGGGGCACCACCGTGGCGATCGGGACCCAGATCAGCCGCGTGCCGATCGCGGCGGCGCTGACGATGAGCCCCTGGACGATCAGCGAGGGGAGCTCGCCCGGCGGCACCGATCCGGCCAGCGCCCGGAGCGACAGGCCGATCAGGATGAAGATGACGCCGTTGAGCGCGAAGAGCAGCAGGTCCCAGACCGCCCGCCCCTGGAGCCGCGTGGCCGGCGCGATCACCCGGCTGAAGTGGCGCCGCAGGAGCAGTCCGCCCGCGACGCACGCGAGCACCGCCGACGTGTGCGCCCGCTCCGCCACCGACCACGCGATGTACGGCGCGAGCAGGGTGACGGCGATCTCGGTGAGCGAGTCGTGGAGGCGGTCCAGCGCCAGCACCGCGATCCACCCGACCACGAGCCCGATGGCGACGCCGCCGACCGCAGCGAGCACGAACCCGCCGACCGCCTCGCCCGGATGGAAGACGCCGGTGACCATCGCCGCGACGGCCGTGCGGTAGAGCACGAGCGCCGTGGCGTCGTTGACCAGGCTCTCGCCCTCGAGGATCACCAGCACACGGTGCGGGATCTTGAGGCGGCGGAGCACGGTGGTAGCCGCCACCGCGTCGGGCGGGGAAACAATGGCTCCGAGCGCCACCGCACCGGCCCAGCCGAGGCCGGGCACCACCGCGCGCGCGACCACGGCCACCACCGCGGTGGTGGCCAGCACCAGCCCGAACGCGAGCAGGGCGATCGGCCGCAGGTTCGCCTTGAAATCACGAAAGGAGGTGAAGAACGCCGCGGCCCAGAGGACGGGCGGCAGGAAGACGAAGAAGACGATGTCGGGATTGATGCGCACCGGCGGGAGCCCGGGAACGAAGCCGAGCACGAGGCCGCCGAGCACCAGCAGAATGGGATAGGGGACGACCAGCCGGCGCGCGACCGCGGCCAGCGCGAGCACCGCCGCGAGGAGCAGCGCGATCAGCTCGACGGCCTGTTCCGTCATCCGCTAGCGATCGATGAGCCGGCCCGGGCCGTTCGCCACCAGGAGCGCGAGTGCGGCCGCAGCTACGATCAGGCCCGCCGGTCCGACGCCGATGAAGTAGAACACGGCCCCCACCAGTGCCGCGGACTCGAGCAGCGCCCACACCGGGATCGCCCGACGCAGATTCGCGGTCCACCATGCGTCATCGGTCATTCCCGCTGTGGGGCCCGGGATGCGGGCCTTGAGCACGAGCGCGACGGCCGCGGCCGTCACGGCGACCGCGAGCAGCACCGGAAGCAGCACGGCGGGGGCCGGGGCGGCATCCCCGATGGCCGGAGCCGCGGCGCGGGCGGCGAGCAGCACGCCCGTCGCGAGCATCAGCCCGAACACCAGCGCGATGTGGATGATGCGCGCGGCGGCGGCCGCCGCCAGCGGACCCGCCATCCGTTCAACGCCTCGCCACCCGGTACAACACGACGCCGAGCGCGAAGAAGATCAGGATCGCGAACAGGTCGCTCTCCGCCACCGCCCCCGCGCTCCGGTGGAGCCCCACCGCGTGCGCGAGATAGTCGGCCGCGGGAACCCCCGCCGCCTCGGCCCGCCGGGCGAGCATGGCCGCGAGGCCGGCCACGAAGATCCCGGCGATCGCGCCGCCGGCGATGAGGCCGCTGGAGAAGAGCACGCCCGGCCCCGACTCCGAGCCCGCCGAGCGGCCTTCCCGCGAGAGCCGGCGCTCCACCAGCCAGCGGATCAGGCCGCCTGCGAACATCGCAGACGAGGTCGAGATCGGGAGGTACACGCCCACCGCCACCGGCAGCGACTGGAGTCCCATCAGCTCGATCGCGAGCGTGATGAACACGCCGATGAGGACGAGCCCCCAGGGCAGCTGCTGGGTGAGGATGCCGTCGGTCACCAGCGCCATGATCGTGGCCTTGGGCGAGTCGAGCTTGGTCACGGGCGCGCCGTTCAGCTCCTTCACCCGCCCGCCGATGCCGGGATCGATGAGAAACGCGATCTCGTTGCTCCGGGGATCCACCAGATACTTGCCCGGGGCCACGCCCTCCGTCGGGAGGTTCACCCGCACGACGTTGTACTGCTGGCCGGCGTGCGCCATCTGCTCGCCGTAGAACGTGTAGCTCCGCTGGTCCGCGGGAGTGTCCTGCAGGGTGAACTCGACGCCCGGATGCGGCTCGGGCACGACCGTGGTGTACGTATTGTTCAGCAGCGTGAGCGTCCAGCCGATCGCGAGCGCCGACGTGATGGTGCCGATCAGCACCGCAAGCTGCTGATAGCGCGGCGTGGCGCCGACCAGAAAGCCGGTCTTGAGATCCTGGCTGGTCGCGCCGGCGTTGGCGGCGCTCACGGCGATCACCGCCGCGATCGAGATCGCCGCCACCCGGTAGTCGATGCCGGTCCAGCCGATCGCGAAGAAGATCACCGTCGTGCCGATCAGCGCGGCGATGGTCATGCCGGAGATCGGGTTGGAGGTCACCCCGATCTCGCCGGTGATGCGCGAGCTCACGGTGACGAAGAAGAACCCGAACACCACGATCAGCGCCGCGCCGAGCAGGTTGACGCCCACCTGGGGCAGGACCGAGATGAGGAGCGCCACGGCCAGCGCGCCGCCCACGGTGACCCAGATCGGGAGATCGTGGTCGGTCCGGAGCCGCGAGGAAGCTTCCCCCAGCGAGCCGCGGAGGTCCTGAACCCCGTGCTGGAACGCCGACGCGATGGTCGGCAGCGCGCGGATCAGCGCGATGATGCCGGCCGAGGCCACCGCGCCCGCGCCGATGTAGAAGACGTAGTTCGCCCGGATCTGGCTCGGGCTCATCTCGGAGATGAGCGTCGTGGCCGGGAAAATCGTCGACGTCAGCCCGCTGCCGAACAGGCTGATCGCCGGGATCAGCACCAGGTACGCGAGCGTGCCACCGGCGAACAGAAAGCCGGCGATGCGCGGGCCGATGATATAGCCCACACCCATCAGCTCGGGCGAGACCTCGGCGGCGACCGAGGCGCCCGGGTAGCCGGGGATCGCGCGGCCGGGGACTTCCTTCCACGCCTTGAGGCCCGCCATCAGGAACTTGTAGCCGAAGGCGAGGCCGAACGCCTGGAACAGGAGCCGGGCGCGGAGCCCGCCCTGCTCGCCCGCGACCAGCACCTCGCCGCAGGCGGTGCCCTCGGGGTATGGGAGCCGTCCGTGCTCCTTCACGATCAGCGCGCGCCGGAGCGGGATCATCAGCAACGCTCCGAGCACCCCGCCCACCAGCGCGATCACCGTGACCTTCGCGATGCTCAGGTCGTAGCCCATGAGCAGGATCGCGGGGATGGTGAACACGATCCCGGCCGCGATCGACTCGCCCGAGGAGCCGGTCGTCTGCACGATGTTGTTCTCGAGGATCGTGGAGCGGCCGAGGGTGCGGAAGAAGGCGACGGCGAGGACGGCGATGGGGATCGAGGCGCTGACCGTGAGGCCGATCTTGAGCGCGAGGTAGACGCTCGAGGCGGCGAACACGATGCCGAGGATCGCGCCGAGCACCAGGGCCCGCGGGGTGAACTCGGCCGGATGCTGGCTGGCCGACACGTAGGGCTGGAACGCGGGCGCCTCGGGCTGAGGCGGCGGGGCGACGGTCGCCATGCGAGATCCTGAGGAGAGCGGGGGTCCGGAAACGACGGGTGAGGAAGTGTACGGGACTGACCCGGGAGTGTCGAGTGTCGGGGTGCCGAGCGTCGCGGTGTGGCGCGGCGGCCTCCGTGTGTTACGACGGCGACAGCCGGCGCGCAACGGTCGAGACCGTACTCTGGCGGATTGGATGGTCCGGACTATACTTTGTGCCGCCGGCTCAGCCGGCCCCGCAGGGCCTCGAATTTGCAAACGCTGGTTCCGTTCCGGAACGTTCCCCTGCCGGACCCCGTACTCTCCAACGCAGTGCGTACCCCGCGCGCCGCGTTCCATGTCGGTGCGCAGCTGCAGCCATCGTCCATGAAAGGGATCCCATGAAGCGCAATCGTCTGCTCGCGCTCGGGCTGGCCCTCTTTGTCGCCGCCTGCGGTGACAATGCGGGGCCGACCGACGCAAATACCTCTCCCGACTTCGCTTCCTCCTCAGTCAACGGCACCATTCGCATTAACGTCCTGCTCAAGGCTCCGGCTACCAACGCCCAGCGTGCCGAGCTCGGCCGCTTCGGCAGGATCTACGACGAGATCGCGCGTATCAACGGCCTGATGATGAGGGCGAAGGTGTCGCGGGTGGATGCCATCCGGGCGCTGCCGTACGTGAAGAGCGTGAGCCAGGACGCCGAGGTCAACATCGGTCCGATCGACCTCGTGCCTCCGGGGATCACCAGCTTCTCCGGCGGCCTCAACACCTGGAACCTGGACGCCATCAACGTGACCGACGTGCTGTCGGGCGTCCGCCGCGTCTCACAGACCGGGGCCGGAGTGTACGTCGCGGTGCTGGACACGGGACTCATGCCGTCGTGGAAGGCCTATTTCCCCGATGCACGCATCGCCACCCAGTTCGCGAAGGCGTTCGGCGGCGGCGGCGGGGACAACGGGAACATTCCCGAGATCCCGAACAAGTGGGAAGGCGACGTGGACGCCCACGGCACCCACGTCACCAGCATCATCCTGGGGTATACGTTCCCCCTCGGCGGTCAACTCATCGCGGTGAACGGCGTCGCGCCGCAGGCGACGGTCATCCCGGTCAAGGTGCTCAACCAGAACGGCAGCGGCTGGTTTTCCGTCGTCGCGAAGGCCATCAGCTACATCGCGGAGCTCAAAGCTGGTCCGCTCGCCGCTCATCCGGTAGTGATCAACCTGAGCCTCGGCGGCCCCGTCGCCAGTGTCGATTTCGTAGAGGCGGCCATCGATGATGCGATCGCGCTCGGGGTCGTGATCGTGGCATCCGCAGGGAATGCCGGGCCGAACGGCAGCATGGGCTTCCCCGGGGCCTATCAGCCGATAATCTCCGTGGCCTCCGCCGGATTCCCCCGGTCCACCATCGGTTCGCAGGTCGTCGGGGAGTGGGAATCCTGCCTCGGGCAGTCCCCCGTGTTCTGGATTTTCTTCTGTGACTTCCCGGACCCGACCACGGACGGGAACCTGTACATCTCGAATTTCTCCTCTAAGCGGACGGGCAGTCAGGACCTCGACGTTGCCGCCCCGGGCTCGTGGGTGCTCGGCCCGTTCCAGGTGCAACAGGGCCAGCTGAGCTGGTTCTTCGTCGGGGGCACATCGCAGGCGGCCCCGCACATTTCGGGCATCGTCGCCTTGATGCTCCAGAAGAATCCGACCCTCGGCGTTGCCGCCGGTCAGCGGGCCGCGAGAGCCGAGGAGATCCTCACCACCGCGGCCTTCGCTCTGCCGGACCAGGGACAGATCGTGCGGCCGCTGCCGGGCTTCGCTGCCGGTGACCCGTTCGACGGGCCGAACAGCTGGACCACCGATCACACAGGCGCCGGCTTCGTCACGGCTGACGCGGCGCTCGCGGGCACACCCTGATCGGGGTATCCGCGCGTCCAATCGGAACGGCCCGCCTTCCCGGCGGGCCGTCTCGTTTCCGGGAACCTCGCGGTGGCCGCGGCTCTAGCACCGAGAGTCGCCGCGGGTCGGCGTTGATTCCGTACGATTCGCCGTAAAACGATGTCCGCTTCTGAGGCGAGGGCGAATACCCTGGGACGACCCCAGCCAGGAGCTCGACTTGCCTTCGCTTCGACCGCCACGTGCCACTTGCGCTACCCTCCTCGTCGTCGCCGTTGCCTGCGCGGCAGAGCAGGGCGGACCGCCAACGGCGCCCACGCTCGCCCGCGCCGAGGGGGCCGGCGAGCGCGAGTACATCCTCGCCTCCCCCGGTGCCCGGCTCCCCGCCGGATTGCGGGAGCAAGTCGAGAGTTCCGGCGGCCGGCTGGTCGCCTCGTATCCGCAGGTGGGGCTCGCCATCGTGCGCTCGGGCAACCCCGACTTCGCCCGTACCGCCGAGCGCATCACCGGCATCGCACACGCCGTCGAAGACCGCCGCATCGCGTGGCTTCCGCCGGCGCGCACCCGGGCAGCCGACAAGCCGGGTCGCACCGTGAGTGGAAAGGCCATAGAGGATGGCGCGTTCTTTTTCCCGCTCCAGTGGGCGCCGCAGGTGATCCAGGCGCCGGCAGCGTGGGCCGCCGGCCATCTGGGCCAGGGCGCTCGCGTCGCCGTTCTCGACGGCGGCATCTGGGCCCCGCATCCGGATCTCGCGCCCAACATCGACGTGGCCCGCGCCGTGTCGTTCGCGACGGACGAAAACGGCAACCCGACCGATTGGGATGAGGACGTCGGCGGCTTCTGGCACGGCACGCACGTCGCCGGAATCGTGGCCGGTGCCGCCGTGCTGGGCACCATCGGCATCGCGCCCCGCGCCACCATCGTCCCGGTCAAGGTGCTGCACGGCGGGGGCGGAACGTTCGGCGGGCTCATCCAGGGTCTGGTGTACGCCTCGACGCCCATCTCGCACGGCGGCGGCGGGGCGCACATCATCAACCTGAGCCTGGGCGCCGAGTTCGAGCGGCGCGGCGCGGACGCGGCGCAGCTCGCTTCGTTCCTCGGCCGGGTCACTTCCTTCGCCCGGCAGCAGGGGTCGCTGCTCATCGCCGCCGCCGGCAATGGAGACGCGGACGGGGTCCCCTTCGACCTCGACCACACCAACAACCTGATCAGCGTGCCGGCCCAGTCCGTCGGCGTCCTGGCAATCTCCGCCACCGGCCCGGTGGATGTCGCGGGTGGCGGCACGAACTTCGACCGGCCTGCATCCTACTCGAACTTCGGCCAGTCGGCCATCGACTTTGCGGGCCCGGGCGGCGATTTCACCCTGTTCCCCACCGGAGACTGGTTCCTCGACATGGTGCTGAGCACGAACGTGGGCGGCTGGGCATTTGCCGCCGGAACCAGCATGGCCGCGCCCGTGGCATCCGGGGTGGCAGCTCTCATCGTGGGCAAGCACGGGCCCATGCACCCCTCGCACCTCGAGGCCGGGCTCCGCGCCTCGGCGGACGACCTGGGTAAGCCGGGGAACGACGACCACTACGGAGCCGGACGCGTAAACGCGCGTAAGGCAGTGCAATAGAAGCCCGTGACAGCAGTCACGGCACCTGGCGGCGCGGGGCGCTATTCTCGGGTCTGACCGTCGCCATGTGAGGATTGAATGCTCTGGACGATCTTTATCATTCTGCTGGTCCTGTGGCTGTTGGGCCTGGTGTCGGGCAGCACGTTCGGCGGATTCATCCACATCCTGCTGGTGCTGGCCATCGCCGTGGTGCTGATCCGCGTTATTCAGGGTCGCCGGCCGATCTAGCATCGGGTGTCGACGATGAGAACCGGAGTGGTCGTTGGAGCGCTGTTGATCCTTGCGGGGATCGTCATGCTCTCCATCGGCGGACTCTCGTTCACGAGCCGGGAGCGCGTGGCGGATGTCGGGCCCATTGAGGTCACCGCCGAGCGAGAGCGTTCGATCGCGCTGCCGCCCATTCTGGCCGGTCTGGCCATCGCCGGAGGGCTCGTGCTGATCGTGGCGAGCAGCCGCCGAGCAGGTTAACGCGCCCGCCGGGCCTGCACCCGGGCGCCCATCCTCAACGGGATGGGCGCTTTTTCGTGCTCCAGAGAACCGACCGCGCGCCTCCCGGCGTTTGTCACCCAGTACGACACAATCAACCCGACAATTCGACCAGCGAGGCGCTCATGACCCGTCGTTTCGGCATCTCCGCAGTGGCGTTGCTCGTCGGCCTGGCCGTCACGCCGCTCGCGGCCCAGGACACGATGGCGAAGGACAAGGACGCAATGGCCCAGGACGCGATGACCAAGGATCACGACGCGATGGCGATGGCCCCCCATGGCACGTTCGCGGGAGCGGAGGGGCACCGGGCCAGGGGCTCGTACGAGATCGTCACTGCCGACGGCCGGACGCAGCTCAAGCTCGGCGGCGATTTCTCCGTCGAGAAGGGACCCGACGTGCACGTGGTGCTGAGCCCGGCGGCGAAGGTACCGGTGAAAGGCGCGCTGTTCCTGGGAAAACTCAAGCGTTTCGACGGCGCACAGGCATTCGACGTACCGGCCGGCACGGATCTGGGCGGCTTCACCCACGTGGTCATCTGGTGCAAGAAGTACTCGGTGCCGATGGGCACGGCCACGCTGGCCGCCGGTGGCGCTATGATGGACAAGATGGAGAAATGACCACGAGCCCTCGGCGTGGGGCGCCGACCCGGTAGAATCGACGATGATGCTCGAGACGGAATGAGCGGCGGGTGACGCCATCCCCGCCGCAACCACGCGACCGCCCGCAGCCGGGTGCGTCGTCGCCGCCGTTCGCACTCGCGGGGCAGTCCGCCCTCCGTGCGCGGCTCGTGGCGCGGGATGAGCGCGCTCTGGTCGAGCTGGTCGAGCTGGCCACGCCGTGGCTGCTGGGCCTGGTGCAGGGCATGCTCCATGACCAGGATGAGGCGGAGGAGGTCGTCGCACAGGTGTTCGCCATTGCCTGGGACCGCATCGGCACGCTGGGCGACGCGTACGAGACGCTGATGCCCTGGCTCCTCCGCATCGCCCGGAACCGGGCGATCGACCGGCTCCGCCGGCGGGGGCGCCTCCGGCGCAAGGCGGCGCGGCTCGAGGCCTACGAGGCGGCCGGGCCCAGGTCGGTGCCGTTTCGCGAGCCCGACGAAGCGGCCCAGCCGGGGTGGCACGTGCACCGGTCGGTCCACGACGCGCTGGGCGCGTTGCCGGAGGAGCAGCGCGCCGTCGTGCGGCTCGCCTTTTTCGCCGGCCTCACCCACTCGGAGATCGCGCGGGAGCTCGGCATTCCCATGGGAACAGTGAAAACCCGACTGCGACTCGCCTTCGAGAAGCTGCGCACGGCGCTCGCGCCGATCCGGGACTGGGTGCCATGACGCCGCACGACTGGTACGTCGAGCACCGCGCCGCGTGGGTCGCCCGCGCGCTGGAGCCGAAGGAGGAGCGGCTCTTCGCGGACCACCTCCCCCGCTGCGAAGAGTGCCGGAACGAGGTCGCCCGACTGGAGCGCGAGCTCGCCTGGCTGCCCATGGCAGCAGCGCCGGCCGCGCCGCGCCCGGGGCTCACGCAGGAGATCGCCGACCGTGTGCTGCGGCGCCCGCAGGCCTGGCGGCGTTACGGCCCCGGCCTCGCGGCCGCGGCGGGGATCGTCATCGCTACCGGGCTCGGCGTGAGCGAGCACCGCCGACGCATCGGCGTCGAGGCGCTGCTGGCGGACCGCGATTACCAGCTCGCCGCGATCCAGGACACGCTCTCCGTGATCCGAAGCGCCGCACGCGTGGTCCATCACGACATCGCGATGGACGGCCATCGGGGCGGGCTCCTCATCTTCCAGGACGAGACCTCGCACCGCTGGAACGTCGTCGTGCACGGTCTCCCCGCCGCGCCGCCCGGGTCGGTCTACTGCTTCTGGTTCGTCACCGAGTCCGGGATGGTGCGGTCAGTGGATCTGCGGTTGGACCAAGGCAGGCCCGCGTTCGCGACGGTGTCCATGCCGCCGACGCCCGCGCCGGTAATGGGCGCCGCGCTCACGGTGGAGCCGATGGCGGAACGGTCAGACGAGCCGAGGGGGCGGGAGATCGCGCACGTCGACTTCTAGTCGGAAGAGCAGAGGACCCTCTGCTCCTCTATAGGCTGTCGCCTTCGGGCTCCGCCTCCCCACCCAGCGCCGGCTCCAGCGCCTCGGGCACGCTGTCGCTCGGGATCACCACACCATCGGCGCCGAGCAGCCGGAAGAGCCGCCACTGCGCCTGCCGCGCCGCGTGCTGCCGCGGCCCGTTGTAGATCAGCGCCACGATCAGCGTCCCTTCCGGGCGTCCGAGATAGCCGACCACGCTCGCCGCGTGGCCCAGCGTGCCCGTCTTTGCCCGCACCACACCACTTCCGGGGAAGCCGGATCCGAGCCGGTGCAGCGTCCCGCTGCCGTTGGGCGGAAGGAGCTGCGGGAAGTTCCGGCCCGCGGGCGTCGTGGGGTAGTTCGCGAGATACGAGATGAACGTGGACGGCGCCACCCGGTTGTCGAACGAGAGACCGCTCCCGTCCACGAGCGCGAGACCGGGAGCGGTGTTGGTGACCTCGAGCACATGCGCGGCGAGGCGCAGCGGTCCCGCCTCGCGTCCGCCCGCCCACTGGAGCAGCAGCTCCGCCGCGAAGTTGAGGCTCCGCCGGTTCACCTCGCTCGCGAGCGAGTCCAGCGGCGGCGACGACACCTCGGCCAGCACCCGGGGGGCAGCGGCGACCGGCGCGATGCCGGGCTGCGCTTTGGGATTCCAGGTGATGCCGGCGCGCTGGAGCGCCCGGGCCCACGCGGCGCTCAGCACCGTCTTGGGATCGCGCATCGACGCCCCGACCGTGCGCAGTCGCGCCCGCCGCCCGATCGTGCCGGTGAGGGTCCAGCCACCGTCCGACCGTGGCTGGAGCGCGAGGCGCGAGCGGCGGCCCGCGCGCGTGGTCGCCTTGACGGTCACGAGCGAAAGGATGCCATCGGGGGACGCGCCGACGATGCGCGGTCGGGCTCCGCTCTTCGAGCCCGGCTGTACCGTCACCCATACCACGTTCTCGTGCAGCGTCAGCGGGCCGATCGGCGGGGCGAACAGGCGACCGCGGTGGCGGGGCGACCAGGCGGCGGGGTAGATCGCGTCGGCCGGGCCGTCGGTGCTCTGGACGTGGAGCGGGCCGCTCAGCGTCCGGATGCCCGCGCCGGCGAGCTGGAGCGCGAGGTCGTAGAGCGTCGGCCCCTCGCCCGGCCCGCGCTCGAGCGACGGGTCGCCGTTGAGCTCCAGGCCCCAGGTTCCGATCCACTCCCCGGTAGCGGAATCCACTGTGCCCGCGCCGAGCACGCGCGTCGGCCGCCGCGCCGTGCCGCCCAGCACGCTCCGCGCGAACCCGGTGGTGAACACCTTCACCGTCGACGCGGGAATCAGGGGAGTGTCGGGATTCCGGGCCCAGAGCAGGCGCCCGTTCTGATCGGCGATCGCGATGCCCCACTCACCCCGGGTGCGGCGCGCCGCCTCGCGGAACCAGGGCTGCACGATCTGATCCAGCCAGGCGGCTTCGGTCGGCGGCGCAACGGCCGGCAGCACGACCGCCGCGGAGTCCTGCCCGGCGAGGGGAGCCGGCAGCAGCGCGGCGAGTACGGCGCAATATCGTGTCGCTCTCCGGAGGCTATGCCGGCGGCGCGGACGCATGGAGTCCATGGACCTCGCAATCTGGGCGGGTCTGGCGGGTGACACAACTCACCGCCCCCCTCCGGAGCCTGCAGGTATGATGCCGCGGGAAGCCCGGGCGGGGACGGCCGAAAGAGGTCCCGGGCAGCACGGCGAGCCGAGGAGGTGTGGATGAGACTCGACAGTTACGCGCGCTACGCGCTCGTGGGGGCCCTGCTGGTGTCGCTGGCGTGCGCGCGCAACACCGGGGATGCGGAGGATACCAGCGCGACCGGCCGCGTGACCACGGCCGATACCGGTGCCACCGTCCGGGTGCGTCCGGACACGAGCGCGGGGGACACAGCGGAAACCGAAGTCGCCGGCGATACGGTCCGTCCGAGCGTCACCGACTCGGTCCCCACTGGCCCCGAGCCCACCGTGGACACCTCCACCACGGGCGCGGGCTGGCCGGTCGATACCATGCACGGTGGTGGCTGGTCGACACCGGCGGATTCGGGGCGGTGAGCCGTGAGCGGTGAGAGGTGAGCGGGGCCTCCGGTCGTACGACATCGGAGCCCCTTCTCACCTCTCACCTCTCACCTCTCACCTCTCACCTCTCACCTCTCACCTCTCAC
>JBOHSY010000314.1:0-3711 GCA_050733355.1 Gemmatimonadales bacterium
GGTCGGAACCCGGGAGGAGTGGCAGACCGCTCGCGACGAGCTGGCACGGTTCGAGGCCGAGCACGCCGAGCTCGGCCGGAAGCTCGCGGAGGAGCGGCGCGAGCTTCCCTGGGTTCCAGTGGAGAAGAAGTACGAGTTCGATACCGAGGAGGGGAAGAAGACTCTCGCCGAGCTCTTCGACGGCCGCTCGCAGCTCCTCGCCTACAACATCATGTTCGGCCCCGACTACGAGTTCGGCGCCTGTCCCGGCTGCTCGAACCTCGGGGACGAGCTCGACGGCACACGCGTGCATCTGAACCACCACGACGTGACGCTGATCTGCTTCTCCCGCGCGCCTCTCGAGCGGCTGACCGCCTATAGGGAGCGGATGGGCTGGACGTTCCCGTTGTTGCCCGCCACGCTTGATGAACATGGCGACGACGCGTTGTTTGGAGATGGGCCGAGGGCGCGCCGAGGGGGTGGGTGGTCGTGGTGTTCATGGTGACGTCGGCGGTTACTCGGCGGTGATCTCGGTGACGGCCGAGCGTGCCGAGGACTCGTCGACGATGGCCTTTCTGGCGGCGTAGGTCGCGACCAGTGCTTGCAGTGCGAGGTTGTTGACCGCCCGGGGCAAGCCCCGGGACACCTGGTGGATGAGCGCGGTGGCGTCGTCGGAGAAGAGCGTGTCGGCGCGGCCGGCGAGGCTGAGGTGGTGGGCGATGTAGTCGGTGGTCTCGGCGGGGGTCATGGGTGGCATGGCGAAGCGCAGGGCGATGCGTTGGTCTAGGGCGGCGAAGGTGCCGAGTTTGATGCGCCGGCGCAGCGTGGGTTGGCCGACGAGGAGGCACGCGAACGCGGAGTGCGAGTCCATCTCCGCGTTGGTGAGTAGCCGCAGCTCTTCGAGTTGGTCGGCGGCGAGGAGGTGGGCTTCGTCGACCACGACCACAACGCGCCGGCCCCGTTCGTTCTCCTCGGCGGCGAGCGCGTCGGTGGTCTGGGGGATCAGCGCCGCCTTGTGGAAGCGGGGCACGCCGCCGAGGGCGGTGACGATCGCCGCGTAGAGCCCGCGGGCGCCGACGGCGGGGTTGCCCAGGTAGATGACGGTGTGGCGGCTGGCGTCGAGGGCGGCGGTGGCCGCCCGGGCGGCCACGGTCTTGCCCGAGCCGACCTCGCCGGTGACCACCCCCAGGGCTCGTTCGGAGACGCACCAGGCGATGCGGGCCACCGCTTCGCCGTGGCCGGCGGAGCGGTGCAGCATCCCTGGTGCCAGCTCTCGCCCGAAGGGCATGCGTGAGAACCCGTAGTGGGCCTGGAGGACTTCGATGCTCATGGCGTGTCTCCTTCGTGGTCGGGGATCATGAGCTGGCCCGGGCATTGGTCGGTGTCGGTGCTCTCGACCAGGCCCGAGTAGCGGGTGGGTGAGGCGAGCTCGCCAAGCTCGGCGGCGTGGCGGTCAGAGAGCAGGCCGAGGTAGTCGATGCCGCTGGTTGCGGGGGTCGGCACGGCCTCGGGTCGGGCCATCGGGTGGGTGTGGCGGCCGATGATCCGGGCGATGCCGGCGCCCATCGCCCGTCCGGCGAAGCGGACCTCGATGGCGGTGAGGTCGAAGGGGTCAAAGACGCACTCGACCCGCCGACCCACCAGGGCGGCGTCGACCTCGAAGGTGTTGCCATGCAGGCTGACCGTCGCTGTCTTGGTCACTGTCCGGGACTCCGACCACAGGAACGCCTCGTGCAGCTGGGCCGGGGTGGGGATGGCGAAGGGCCCGCCGGCCACGAAGCGGTCCAGGGGCGTGGCACCGGTCTCGGAGTGGGCCCTGCGGTGATAGGCGGTCTCGACCCAGGCGGCGAAGAGCCGGTTCATCTCCACCAGATCAGCGACGCCGCGGGCGTCGACCTCGACGAGGAACTGGTCGCGTACCGTGCGGAAGAAGCGCTCGATCTTGCCCCTGCCCTGGGGTCGACCCGGCCTGGAGTGGACCAGGCGGATGCCCAGCACCGCGCAGGCCCGCAGCAGCGGGGCGGCCACGAAGGCCGATCCGTTGTCGACATAGACCGAGCGCGGGACGCCCCGGGAGCCGAGGCCGTGGCGCAGGGCAGCCTCCAGGCGGACGGTGTCCTCAGAGTGCCCCCACCGATAGCCGGGCAGGGCCCGTGAGTGGTCGTCGATGAAGGCGAACAGGTAGGACTTGTGGCCGCCGACCACCGGGCCGTGGAGGGCGTCGCCGGTCCAGCGGTCGTTGGGGGCCGCGGCCTCGAAGCGCCCGAACGCCTCCGGGGGCGTGCCGTCTGGCCGGGTGTTGAGGCCGAGTCGGGCGAAGAGGCGCTGGATGGTGCGCTCCGACGGCGCCCAGCCCTGCGCGGCGGCGATGACCTCGGCCACCCCGGCGGCAGTGCGCCCGGGTGCCTCACCCTTGAGCTTGACCGCCAAGTCCAGCACCGCCGCCGGCGTCCTCGGCTCAGCCGAGCGTGCCGCGGGCACAAGGGCCTCGAAGCCCCCAGCCCGCCAGTCCCGGATCCAGCGGTCAAGGGTGTTGCGCGACACACGCACCCGCTCGCCCCGCGGCCCGCTGTGGTCGCGGGCGGCCAGGGCGCGCACGAGCACGCCCCGCTCGGCCTTGGACAACACGGGGTCGGCGGCCTCGCGGATGAGGGAGTAGCGGAACAGGGCCACGTCTCGGTGGCGATCGTGCATCAGGGCCTCCATGCACCTCGTGGGGACGAAGTCGCCGAGGTTGGCCGCTCAGCCGGCAGGCGCCCAGGGCCAACCGGTGTTGGAGAGCAACCGGCCGCGGCTGGCCGTCGAGGCGAACGACCACGGCTCGACGGGAGCCAGGCGCGCCGACACGGCCCGGGCCGCCACCGCGATGGCCTCCACGGCGTCACCGAACGCTGTTGTCGTCGGCTGGATCGGCGCCAGGAGCGGATCCAGGCCATGGGCCAGGACCGTGAACCAGGCCCGGACCGACTCGGCGTTGACCGCGAAGCGGCGCAGCCAACCCCGCACCGTCGAGACCGGCACGCCCACCAGATCCGCCGCCCGGCGATGGCCGGCTCCGGTGGCCTTGGCCACCAACGCCGCGCCGATCACCTCGGCCAGGTCACGTCGGCGCAGGAGCGTGTCAGCGCTGATCAGCACGTGTGTCGCCGCGCAAGCAACGCATCGGGACCGGCGCGGCCGGCGGCGCTCGTCACCGGCAGGGGCACGAACCACCCGCCACCGAGCCGAACCCCACGGACACAGCTGGCCGCCGCAGCCGGGACAGCCGAGCTCGCCCGCCACCAGCGCGCGTTCGACTTCGGCGCCGTCGGTTCCTACGATCTTCAACAGTGCCTCCGGGCACCAAGAAGGGCCCTCCCGAGTACTCGCCAGAGATCAACGGGAGGGTCCTTGCGCGTTCAGGGTCGTGTGCACGCTGACGCCCGAACGCGAACAAGGGCAACCCGAAGGCTGCCCTCACCCGTCCCCACGCACGCTGTCGCTACCGCACCAGCGCGTCCTCAACCAACGTGGCGCTCGACAACAGGTGAATACCCCTCTCCGCGAGCAGCGGGACAAGGTCTGTGGTCTTCCACACGCCGTGCTCGGCCATGACGTCCCGCAACAGCCACCGGTAGCCCATCTTCTGGGTCATCGTTCCTCCCATCGACCGAGCCGCCCGTCGGTCGATGTGGCCTCGGCGAGGACCTTGTCGAGCGCCGCTCGCAGCACCCGAGTCTTGTAGTCCGACGA
>JBOHSY010000315.1:0-1192 GCA_050733355.1 Gemmatimonadales bacterium
GTGAGCCGGTGCGTCTCTGTCCGGTGGCGCTCCGGTACGTGTTCGTGGGCGAGCAGCTCCCCGAGGCGTTCGCGCTGATCGGGCGTCCCCAGGTATCGGGGCCCGCCCCGGTCGAGGACCGCCGGGCGCTGACCACCCTACTCGAGGCCGCGACGCTCGACACCCTCGATGCGCTCGACGCCCTGCTGCGTGAAGAAGCGCACGGCTCCTTCCGGACGCTGGTGGCTGGCAAGCTCTCGGTGAACAAGCGCATGGACCGGTTCCGCCACGCGGTCGGCCTGCTGCGCGGACCGTTCGAGGCGCGGAATGGGTGAGGTTGCGTTGCTTCGCGTGCTGCACGTGGCCGGCGCGGTGCTCCTGATCGGGAACGTGACCGTCACCGGCTTCTGGGCCATGTTCCTGTTCCGGCGGCGGTCGGTGGTCCCGTTCCGCCCGGTGGCGCGCGCGATCCTCTGGACCGATCTCGCGTTCACGCTCGTCGGGGGGATCCTGCTCACCGTGTCGGGCATCCTTCTGATCGGGATCCGCGGCTACGTCATCGGCCAGACGCCGTGGCTCGCCCACGGGATCGGCGCGCTGGCGGCGAGCACGCTGCTCTGGCTGGCCGTCCTGCTGCCGGACCAGTGGCGTCTCGAGCGCATGGACCCGTCCGACGACCGCGCGCTCCGGCGGGTGTTCACCCGGTGGTCGGTGGTGGGGTGGACCGCCACCGGAGTGCTGTTCTACGGTCTCTGGGCAATGGTCACCGGCACCGTGCCTTGAGCGTCGTGCGCGGGAGGCCTGCGATGCTGGCGGTGGCGCTGCTCCAGGGCGTCGCGCTCTACGGGCTCCACCTGGCGCTCGACACCGAAGCCTGGCCCGCCACCGATCCGCGCTGGCTCTTTCCGCTGTACGCGATCTTCACGGTGGTTCCGCTGGTCCTCCACCTCGACCTCGCGCATCTCCGCGACCCGCTGTTTCTCCGCGGAGTCGCCGGGTTCGCGGCGCTGCTCGCCGCGGTCGGCGCCTACGCCGGCTCGACCATCGTTCCGTTGCCCGGGTGGCGCGATTCGGGGATCGCGTTCGCGTTCGGGCTCTCGGTCGCCGCCCTCTGGTGGATTCTCACGCCGTTCCTCCAGGCCAGCGTGCGGGGCGGCCGGCCGCGGGGGACGCCGCCCTACGCCGAGCTGTTCGAGGCCGGGTGGCAGAACAC
>JBOHSY010000316.1:0-4409 GCA_050733355.1 Gemmatimonadales bacterium
ATCCGCTATCCGCTATCCGCTATCCGCTATCCGCTATCCGCTATCCGCTATCCGCTATCCGCTATCCGCTATCCGCTATCCGCTATCCGCTATCCACGGGACGATGCACCGCGGCCCCCCGACGTCAAGGACATCGGAGGGCCGCGTGAACAAGCGGATAGCGGATAGCCGCCAGCCTCTTGTTAGAACTGTACGGTGATACCGCCCAACACCCGCCGCCCGATCACCGACCCGCCGAACAGGTGATACCGCTCCTGATCGAACACGTTCGTCGCCAGCGCGAACACCCGGAAGTTGTGGTTGATCCGGTACCCCGCGTTCACGTCCACCGACTCACTCGAGGGCACTTCGCCCACGAACACGCCCGCGGCCCACTGGTAGCTGTCCACGATCCGGACGCTGGCGCCGAGGTCGAGCCCCTGCCGCCCGGTGTACGAGACGCCCAGCGTCCCCTTCGTGCTGGGCGTGTTGGCCAGGAGCTGGTCGCCCACCGCCTGGCTGCCCGCCTCGACCTCGAAGTCGAACAGGCTGAGCGAGCCGTCCGCCCGGACCTCGTCGGTAATCTGGACACCGACACCGAGCTCGGCGCCGTACTGGTCCACCTGGCCGGCGTTGGTGTAGGACAGCACGATCTCGGTGTTGCCATTCACCCGTGTGAGTCCCGCCGCGGCGATCGGGTTGATCGGCGCGAGACTGTTTCGCACCGCCGCCTCGAGCGCCGGCCGGAACTGCGGCGGCACGGCGTCCGGCGCGGTCCAGGGGCCGTACGCCGGATTCACGCCGGGGAGGAGGTCGGTCACGAAGTCGCTGATTGCGTTGTAGTACAGATCCAGCGTGACATACACTCGGTTCGCGAACGCCCCCTTGTAGCCCAGCTCGTATCCGGTGGTGGACTCGACGTCGAGCCCGGCGTTGCCGCGGGCGAACACCGGCACCGCCGCCGACGTGGTAAAGAGCGTCCCCACCGGGACGCCCGCGAGCGCCGGGCCGAGCGCTGAGGCCCGGAGCCCGGTCTCGAGCGCGGTGAAGTTGGCCGGCGCGCCCGCCGCCACCCGGAGGAAGAACTCGGAGTAGTTGGGCGTCTGGAACGCCTGGTTCACTGTCGCCCGGATGGAGTGATTCTCGTTCGGGCTGAAGACGATGGCGCCCTTGGGCGAGAACTGGGTGCTGATCAGCGTGCCGTCGTCGATGCGCGCCGCCGCGACCAGCTTCAGCTTGGGAATGATGTCGAACTCCACCTGGCCATAGCCCGCGTAGAGATCGTCGCTCCGGTTGTCGTTCGCCGCCTCCATCAGGGTGAGCTCGGTGTCCACGTTGGTGTTCCGGTACGACGTCCCGACCACCACCCGGCCCCGCTCCTCGAGGAAGCGGAAGTTGGTCTGCCCTTCCACGTGGAAGATGTCGGATGTCTCGCGGAGCGGCGCGCCCGACGCCAGCGAGAACTGGGGATCGAGGGTCCGGCGTGCGTTCCAGAACCCGAACACATTGAACCGCTCGCCGGCCCAGGCCAGCCGGGCCCACGGACGGAGTGCCTTCTCAATCTGCACCCGGCCGATGCCGGTGACGAGCACTTCGTTCTCCACCCGGGCCGCGCCGCCGTCCGCGCTGACCACCGAGCCGCCAGGGGTGTAGTAATCGACCCGGGCCGAGCCGTAGATGTTCTGGAGGTCGTCGCGGTCGCCGAGCGGCGCGCGGGTCGCCGGATCGAGCGTCTGGCCCGAGAGCGGCCGCGCCTCGCGGGCCGGCCCCACCGGGTTGTCGGTCGCCGGCGCGTACTCGGTGGCGAGGCTCGAGAAGTCGGCGAGTGTGCGTGAGCGGGTGAACGTGTCGCTCCGGTAGTAGCCGCCGTTCACCCGGTACCCGAACCGGCCGCCGCCGGCCACGCCGGCGTGGCTCAGGTCGCCGCGCATCGACTCCAGCTCGCCGCCGCCGACCGTCAGCTTGGTGCCGACGATCTCGCGCGCCGTCGGCGTGGTGAGCGCGATGACCCCGCTGAACGCGTTCGCACCGTAGAGCGCCGACCCCGGCCCGCGCACGACCTCGATGCGCCCCAGCTCCTCGAGCGGCACCGAGAGCGTATTCCACTCCTGCGAGCCGAGGAACGCGATGGCGAGATCGCGTCCGTCCTGGAGCACCAGCATGCGACGGTTGAGCGAGGAGTTGAACCCGCGGGTGTTGACGTTGAAGTCGTTGACGCCGCTCTGCACCAGGTCTACCCCGGGCGTCTCCTTGAGCGCCATCGGCACCTGGCCGGTAATCGTGTTGGCCTCGAGCAGCCGGGGCTCGACCACCGAGATGGCCGCCGGCGCCTCGACGATGCGCTCCGGTGCGCGGGACGCGCCCTGGACCACGAGCTCGCTGATGATGACCGGCGCCGGCTCCAGCGCCGCGTCCAGCGTGACCGTTCCGCCGGCCTCCACCGTGACCGGCATCTCGGTGGGACGGTAGCCGAGCCACCGGAACACGATGGTCCGGGGGCCGGCGGCCACGTTGCGCAGCGTGTAGCGGCCGTCGCCGCCGCTCACCGTCGTCTGGCCGGCGCCCTGCACCGAGACGGACACCCCGGCCAGCCCGCCGCCGCCGTCGGCGCGGGTCACCGCGCCGGTGACCGTGCCCGACGTTTGCGCTGCCATGATGGTTGGAAGGAGAGTGGCCAGGAGGGCCAGAGCGAAACCGCCGAACCCGAGGTGGAACCCGGACACTGCACGCCTTGACATGCAGACCTCCCAGTGGAAGCCGCGACACCCGAACTGTGGCTGGCGAGATGACTGCAGGAGAGGTACGACGCGAGCCACGAGCCCGCGACAAATTTGTCGTGGAATCATATACGACCGAACCGGCAGGCGGTCAAGCCGGCCGAACCGGTTTGCGGACGGCACGCTTGCCCCGCGTGCGCGGAAACCTTTAGCTTTTCACTCGTTCCGTTGCCATCCGCTCTCCTGGAGGCGCATGGGCACGAGCCCCCCGCGTCGGCAGTCCGTTCTCAGCCTCCATCTCGTCGGCCTGGGCCTCGCGGTTCTCCTGAGCGCCGCCGTGGCCGGACTCCTCTGGCGCGCCACCGGTCGCCTGCCGGACGCACTCCAGGGCGCCGCGGTGTTCTTCGCGCTCGCCGTGGTGGTCGAGCTGGTCCTGGTTCAGGTGCTCGCCCGCCGGGTGCTCGACGCCACCGGCCACGCCGAGGGCATCGCGCGGCGGGTGGCGCAGGGCGACCTGGCCCTGCCGTCGATCCCGCTCAACGGCGCCGGCCAGCACGGACTCACCCGCTCGATGGCCGCGATGCTCGACCGGCTCCGGGCCCTGGTCGGCGGCATCCACGAGCACGCGCACGAGGCGGCATCGATGGCGCAGCAGATCGCCGCGGCCACCCAGGAGATGACCGCGTCCACCCAGGAGGTCGCCGGCACCACGGGCGACCTCACGGAGCGGGCCAACCAGCAGTCGCTGATCGTGCGCGCCGCCGCCGCGGACGCGGGCAAGATCCTCACCATCACGCAGGAGCTCGCGGCCGGGGCCACCCAGGCCGCCGAGCGGAACGCGGCGCTCGCCCGGCTCGCCCGAGGGCACCGCGAGCGGCTGGACACGAGCAGCGCCGAGCTCGCGCGCCTCGCCGAGGAGGTCCAGAGCGGCGCCGCCGAAGCCGACGCCCTCCGCGCCGCGTCCGCCGAGATCGAGAAGTTCATCGCGCAGACCAAGGCGATCGCCAAGCAGACGCACATGCTGGCGCTCAACGCCTCGATCGAGGCGGCGCGGGCCGGCGAGGAAGGCCGCGGGTTCAGCGTGGTGGCGGAAGAGGTACGGAAGCTCGCGAACCAGGCGGCGCAGGCGGCCTCGTCCACCGAGAGCACGGTACAGGCGGTGCTCGAGCGGGTCGGCACGGCGCGCGAGCGGCTGCTCCGGCTCGGCCAGGGCGGACTGGTCGCGCGCGACGCGGCCCATGCCGCGGCGACCGGGCTCGCGGGCGTGGCCGCGGATGCCGAGGAGAACGACCAGTGGACCCGCCGGATCAGCGCGTCGGCCGACGACGTGCGGTCGCTGGTCGAAACGATCGCCAGCCGGATGCGCGAGGTGTCGGCCGGGACCGAGGACTATGCCGCCGCGGCCGAGCAGATCGCCGCCGCCGCGCAGCAGCTCAACGCGTCGACCGAAGAGATCTCGACCTCCGCCGGCCGGCTCGCGTCCACTGCCGAACAGCTCAACCTGGCCGCGGGCCAGTTCCGCCTGAACGACGCCGCTTCGCGGTGATCCACCTCCTCCGCAATGCCGAGGTCTACGCGCCGGAGCCGCGCGGCCTCCAGGACCTCGTGCTGGCCGGCGAGCGCATCGTCTGGATCGGCGATGAGCTCCCCGCACTCCCGGCGGCGCTCGAGGCGGAAGAGACCGATCTGGGTGGCCGGCGTGTGGTCCCGGGC
>JBOHSY010000317.1:0-3565 GCA_050733355.1 Gemmatimonadales bacterium
GAGCTCACCGACGTGCGGCCCGCCAGGCGCTTCGCGCGGGCGCGCCTGGCGCGGCTCATCGAGGCGGCGCGTGAACGGGTCGAGCCGCCCTGTCCCCACTACGCCCGGGACAGCTGCGGCGGGTGTCAGCTCCAGCACCTGGCGTATCCGGCGCAGCTCGAAGCGCGGCGGAACTTCGCGGGCGAGGCCCTGCGACGGCTCGCCCGGCTCGACGTGCCCGATCCGCCCATCGAGCCCGCCGAGGACCAGCTCGGCTATCGCACCAAGCTCACGCTGGCCGCCGACCGCGGCCGGGTCGGCCTCCACCGCTACGGCCGGGCCGATGAGGTCTTCGATCTCGAGTGGTGTCACATCGCCGCCACCGCGCTCAATGAGCTCTGGCAGGTGGTACGCGCCGCGCGCGGGCTGCTTCCCGCCGGGCTGGAGCAGGTGGTGCTCCAGCTCGACCGCGGGGGCGGTCGCCATCTGATCGCGCGGGTGGCCGGCAGTCGCGTGTGGACGCGGGCGGACGAGCTGGCGCGGGAGCTCGACGCGGCCGGCGTGCCGGCGGTGTTGTGGTGGCAGCCCGACGGCGGGGTGCCACGGGTGGTCGCCGGTCGAGCGGGCGGCGCGGCCCCGGCAGGCGTATTCCAGCAGGTCCACCCCCGGATGGGCGATCGAGCCCGCGGGTTCGCGGTCGAGCGGCTCGGCCCCGTCGCGGGCCTCGGCGTCTGGGACCTCTACGCCGGGGTTGGCGATACCACGGCCATGCTCGCCCGCGGAGGCGCGCAGGTGGACAGCGTGGAGCTCGACCGGCGCGCCGCGGCCCATGCCGAGCGCACCGGTCCGCCGGCCGCCCGCCACGTGGGCACGGTCGAAGCGCTCGCCGCGGAGCTGCCGGATCCGGCTCTCGTCATCGCCAACCCTCCAAGGACCGGGCTGGATGCGCGCGTGCCGCCGGCTCTGCAACACCGGCGGGCGGCGCGCATCGTGTACGTCTCCTGCGACCCCGCGACGCTGGCCCGTGACATCGTCAGGCTCGCGCCGGGGTACCGGTTGGCCGACGTCCGATGCTTCGACCTCTTTCCCCAGACCGCGCACGTCGAGACCGTCGCGGTCCTGGAGCGCGGGTGAAGTACTTCGTCACGATCGACCGCCGCGAGATCGCGGTCGAGGTGGACGGCGACCGCGTGACGGTGGACGGCCGCACGGTGCACGCGTCACTCCGGCACCGGCCGGGCACGCCGCTCTGGCAGCTCACCGTGGACGGGCGGGCGTCTGATGTCGTGCTCCAGCCACTCGGTCGCGGCCGGTGGGTCGCTGGCGCCGGCGGCGAGCCGGTCGAGGCCGAGGTGGTGGACGAGCGCACCCGGCACATCCGATCGCTCACCGCCGGCCCCGCGCGCGCAACGGGTGGAGGCGTGATCCGCGCCCCGATGCCGGGCCTCGTCGTCCGGGTGCTCATCGCCGCGGGGGAGCGGGTGGCGGTTGGCGCCGGGGTGCTGGTCCTGGAGGCCATGAAGATGGAGAACGAGCTTCGGGCGCCCGCCGCGGGGACCGTGCGGGCCGTGCGCGTCGAGCGGGGGCAGGCGGTGGAAAAAGGGCAAACCCTGGTCGAGTTCGAGTGACCTCTGACGGCGCGGTTCCCTTGACCCAAACCCAAGGCAGCGGCTACCTTGTAAGACTGTGTTGGTTTGCTGGCTTCAACTTGGATCTCCGTGCCGATGAAGACCTTCACCGCCACGCCCGACACGCTCGAGCACGACTGGTACGTCGTGGATGCCGCCGACGTGCCGCTCGGCCGTCTCGCGAGCGCGGTGGCGCAGCTCATTCGCGGCAAGCACAAGCCGAGCTTCACGCCGCACATGGACGGCGGTGATTTCGTGGTCGTCGTGAACGCGGCCCGGGTGCGACTCACCGGCCGCAAGCAGGACCAGAAGCGGTACTTCCGCCACACCGGCTACATGGGGCACGAGCGGTACACCGTCGCCCGCGACCTGCTGGCCGCCCATCCGGAGCGGGTGATCGAGAAGGCAGTCTTCGGCATGCTGCCGAAGACCTCGCTCGCCAAGCAGAAGCTCCGCGGCAAGCTCAAGGTGTACCCCGGCGCCCAGCATCCCCACGCGGCGCAGCAGCCCAAGGCCTACTCCATCCGCAGCGCGAAGGTGACCGCATGACGGCGACTCCGGCCGCGTACCGGTGGCAGGCCACCGGCCGGCGCAAGACCAGCGTGGCCCGCGTGTATCTGACGCCGGGCACCGGCAAGTGGGACATCAACGGCCGCACGCTCGGCGATTATTTCCCCCGGCCGTCGCTGGTGCAGCACATCCAGCAACCGTTCACCGCCACCGACACGTTGGGCGCCTTCGACGTGCGAGCGCACGTGGACGGCGGCGGCCAGTCGGGCCAGGCCGGCGCGTTGCGCCTCGCCGTGGCCCGGGCGCTGGTCGAGGCGGACGGGCAGCATCGCACCAAGCTCCGCTCGACCCGACTCCTCACCCGCGATCCGCGGGCGGTCGAGCGCAAGAAGCCGGGTCGCCCGGGCGCCCGGAAGCGGTTCCAGTTCAGCAAGAGATGAGCAGAGAGCAGAGGAGCAGAAGAGCAGCAACCGCCCGCTCTTCCGCTCTTCTGCTCCTCGGCTCTTCTCTGATCACGCACACGGTGGGATTCGGCCCTGGGTGCCCGCTCGCGGGTCGGTGCCGAAGACGAACGCCGTGGACGACCAACCCCAACGCAAGGAACCGACGCACCGCATGGCACAGCCACAGCTGCAGGACCTGCTCGAGGCCGGCGTTCATTTCGGCCACCAGACCCGCCGGTGGAACCCGAAGATGCGCCGGTTCATCTTCGCCGAGCGTTCCGGCATCTACATCATCGATCTCCAGAAGACCCTCCGGCAGATCCAGAACGCGCAGGAGCTGCTCCGGAGCGTGGTGCTCAAGGGCGAGGGTGTCCTGTTCGTCTGCACCAAGAAGCAGCTCAAGTCGATCGTCCAGGCCGAGGCGCAGGCGTGCGGCGCGTTCCACGTGACCGAGCGATGGCTCGGCGGCATGCTCACCAACTTCCAGACCCTCAAGCGGCAGATTCGGCGGCTCCGGGAACTGGAGCAAGGGGCGCAGGAGGGTGACTTCGAGAACTACACCAAGAAGGAAAAACTGCTCTTCGAACGGGAGCGCGTGAAGCTCGCCCGCAATCTCGAGGGCATCAAGCAGATGGGCCGCCTGCCCGGCGCGCTGTTCGTGGTCGACGCCAAGAAGGAGAAGATCGCGGTCGCCGAGGCGAACAAGCTCGGGATTTCGGTCGTCGCCATCGTCGACACCAATGCCGACCCCGACGTGATCACGGTGCCGGTTCCCGGCAACGACGACGCGATCCGCTCGGTCTCGCTCATCACAGCGGCGCTGGCCGACGTGATTCGCGAGGCGCGCGCGCAGATGCCGCTCCGCGAGGTGGCCGAGGACGCCGAAGCCGAGACCTACAGCACCGATTCCGGCGGCGAGGGCGGCGAAGACGCCGACCGCCGGCGCCGTCGGCCGCGCCGCAAGCGCCGGCCGAAGCCCGAAGCCATCGCCGCCCACCTCAAGGG
>JBOHSY010000318.1:0-6770 GCA_050733355.1 Gemmatimonadales bacterium
GCCGCGGCACCCGAGTGCCGCGCCTGGGTGTACTCGAACAGCGCCGCGCCGGCGAACGCCCCGACGAACGCGCCGACGACCGACCCGACGAGGGGCAGGGGCACGCCGACGACCGCGCCGACCAGCCCGCCGAGGAGCGCTCCCCAGCCCGCTCGGCGCGACCCGCCATAGCGCCGCGCCAAGCGGAACCCGAGCCACGCCTCCACCACCTCGCCCACCAGGGCGAGGCCGATGGCGAGCGCGAGAAGTCCGACGGATAGCGTGCGGAAGTCGGTGAGCCAGCCGTAGCCGAGGATGCCGAGCAGGATCACCCAGAGACCGGGCAGGCCGAAGGGGATCAGCAAGAGGCCGCCGATGCCGCTGCCGGCGAGGAGGAGAAGAGCGAGTGGATCGTCCATGGCTATAGCGGGAGCGCCGGTACGCAGCGATCGACTGGAAGTCGGCGAGATTGCGGGTGACAAGCGTGAACCCGCGACGTCCGCGGCCCCGGTTTCCGTGCATACGCCGAAGATCTCCTTGACCGCGGCGAGCTTCACGGGATCCATGTCCATGTTCTTGCGGACACGGCCGGGCGGCTTTCGAGCGGCTTCCCGCGCTTCCGCGCTGCAGCTTTCTTCGGCGCCATCCGCCTCCTGATCGGTGTCGTTCAATGTGATCGTCTGTACTCCCCTCCGGTAGCGCGAGCGGGTGGACTCGCCGATATCGACCTTACTCATCGCGGGCACATGGCTGCTGGCGTGCAGCGCTCCCAAACGACACATTGCGCCAGGTACCGCGACCTTTGTGTCCGTGACTGGCATCCAGCAGCTCCTGGCCGGCGCACTCGGCGATCGCTACGAGATTCAGCGCGAACTCGGGCGAGGCGGCATGGCCACGGTCTATCTCGCTCACGACCGAAGGCATGGCCGGGCGGTGGCGGTCAAGGTGCTCCGCCCCGAGCTCGCGGCGACCCTCGGTCCGGACCGTTTCCTCCGCGAGATCGCGCTCGCCGCGGGGCTCACCCACCCTCACATCGTTCCAGTCTACGACTCCGGCGAGGCCGGGGGTGTGCTGTATTACATCATGCCGTACGTCGAGGGCGAATCCCTCCGCGCGTACCTCTCGCGAGCGCACCGGCTTCCCGTGGACGAGGCGGTGCGCCTCGCGCGTGAGGTGGCCGACGCGCTCGACTACGCCCACCGCCGCGGGATCGTCCACCGTGACATCAAGCCGGAAAACATCCTCATTGAAGAGGGCCATGCAGTGGTGGCCGACTTCGGCGTCGCCCGGGCCGTGAGCGCCGCCGGGGGCGAGCGATTCACCCAGACGGGCAGCGCGGTCGGCACGCCGCTGTACATGAGCCCCGAGCAGGCCGGCGGAGATATCGAGATCGACGGCCGCACGGACATCTACAGTCTCGGGTGCGTGCTCTTCGAGACCCTGACCGGCCTGCCACCCTTGGAGGGCCCGACCGCGCTGGCCATCCTGGTCCGCCGGCTGACGGACAGCCCGCCGTTACTCCGCACCGTGGACCCGACGATCCCGGCCGCGGTCGAAGCCGCGGTCGCGCGCGCGTTGGCCCGCGATCCGGCCGACCGGTTCGCTACCGCCGCCGGCTTCTCGGCGGCCCTTACCGCGGGCGCCGGTGCCGAACTGGCGTCCGGGTCGGTGGGGCGGCTCCTGGCCTCGGTGAGCCAGCAGGCGGGCGAAGCCTCCGTCGCGGTGTTGCCGTTCGTGAACCTGAGTGCCGACCCCGACAACGAGTATTTCAGCGACGGGATCACGGAGGAGCTGATCAACGCCCTCGTGAAGGTGCCCGGCCTGCGGGTTGCCGCCCGGACCTCCTGTTTCGCATTCAAGGGCAAGGAGCAGGACGTCCGCGCGGTGGGCGAACGGCTGCGGGTGCGGACGCTCCTCGAGGGCAGCGTTCGGAAGGTCGGTACCCGGATCCGGATCACCGCGCAACTCATCAATGCGGCGGACGGTTATCACCTCTGGTCGGAGACCTACGACCGTGACCTCCACGACGTCTTCGCGGTCCAGGACGAGATCGCGCGCACGCTCGTCGGCACGCTGAAGCCTCAGCTCCTGAGCCTGCGGGACGCTCCGCTGGTTGAATCGGGAACCGAGCTGGTGCCGGCCTACAACCTGTACCTGCGTGGCCGGCACTTCCTGTTGAAGCGGACTCCCGACACGTATCGAATCGCGTTGGATTATTTCCACCAGGCGACAGAGGAGGATCCGAAGTACGCACGGGCCTATGTCGGCATCGCACACGCGTACACGATGCTTGGGTTCGACCAGTATGCCGCGATGCCTCCCCTGGAGGCCATGCCGAAGGCGAAGGCCGGGATCGCGAAAGCGCTGGAGCTGGAGCCGATGCTCGCCGAAGCCCACTCCCGGAAGGCGCTCATCACCTGGCTGTACGATTGGGATTGGACGCGCGCGGACCAGGAGTTCGCGTTTGCCATGAACCTGGACCCTCGGCATACGCCGACGCTCCACTGGTACTCCGTATACCTCGCCGCAATGGGGAGGCATGACGAGAGTCTTTGGACCATCAACAGCGCCCTGCGTCTCGAGCCGGTGTCGGAATACCTCAAGTGCAGCTGGGGCGCTGCTATTACTACGCGCGGCGATACGATGAGGCGGTCAGGCAGCTCATCGCCACGACGGAGATGGAGCCCGGCTCGGTCGACAACGGCGTCACGCTCGCGCGGGTGTACCTGAAACTGGAGCGGCACGCGGAGGCCTCGGCGCTCCTCGAGGGGAGCATCGATCGGGCCGGACGAGTTCCGATCCTCCTGGCATACCTGGGACAGACCTACGCTGCTTCGAGTCGACGGAACGAGGCGCTCGGACTCCTGGCGGAGCTTCGGGCGGCGGCGGAACTCGGGTACATCCCGCCGGCGTACTATGCGCTCATTCTGATACAGTTAGGGGAGCTGGACGAGGGGTTCAGGCTCTGGGAGCTGGCGTACGAACAGCGCTCCGGATGGCTGCCGTTCCTTCGGAGTGAGCCACTCTGGGATCCGCTCCGTTCGGACTCCAGATTCCTGGCACTGCTGAAGGGGATGCGGCTGGATCCATGACCAGCGCGCGGGAACCGGGTCGAGCTTCAGGAGCCGGTCGACGCCGGCGCCGCAGTGAGCGCGCGCGCGACGACCCAGCGCGCGGCCCAGAAGGCCAGCAGACCGGCAAACCCCGCCTTGAACATGGCAGACGCCCCGAAGGTCAGCCCGTCCACGCCCAAGACCCGCAGCAGCCCGATGGTAAGACCTCCGATGACGATCGCCGCGATCAGCCCGAGGAGCAGGCCCAGCGCGAGGGCATTGGAGGGGAGCCGGCGCAGCAACCGCGGGTTTGGTGCCGCCAGCGGTTGGCGCTCAACGCGCGCTCGAGCGACATCCCGGCGAACCAGCGGCGTTGCGATGAGGCTGACCAGCAGCGGGACGAGAAAGGCGGTGATCAGGAGATCCGCGACCAGGCCTTGCTCGCCCCCAAGGGGGACCACTGCAAGGCGGCGATAGAGCAGCCACGCCAACGCACCGTTGAGCAGCAGGTTGATCGCTGCCGAGACCACAGCCTGCTCCCGGAGATACTGAGCAGCCGGCTTGGTCATAGTGCTCCCTTCGCCTCGGTGTTGCTGCACAGGAACGCCCGCCAGGTGCCGCAATAGTAAGGGTCGGCATTAAGACGTGCCGCGCCGGAGCAGGAGGAGGCGGAGCGGAGCGAGCGCTGGGTCAGCCTGCCGTGTCCTGAGCCACGATCCCGAGAGCCTGCACGCCCGGAGTTCCGCCGTGTGAGCGTCGCTTCAACGACCTCCTCCCACGGGGCGCTACCTGCGAACGGGAGGCCGCACACGGTGGTCGTGGTCGCGGCGGAGCGTGGCCTCTTTGTCGGCTCAGGGGTAGGGCGCAGCGAAGGTCAGCTTGCTCAAGTACGGAGCGATCAGCTCGAACTCGGCCAGATTGCGGGTGACCAGCGTAAATTCGCGCTCTCTCACCGACGCGGCGATGATCGCGTCGTGGTGAACGGAGCTCCGCCGGACATCCACTCCGTGCTCGCCGGCGAGGCGAGCCAGCACCCGGCCCGCCTGCTGCCACGCGTCTCGGGAAGGCACCAGTACGCGTCCGGTGCCGACGAACGGCTGCACGAAGCTCTCCAGGGCGGCGCGCTCCTCCTCCGTGCGGGCGCCGACGCCGAGCTCCAGCCATACGCAGGCGTGGAGCCAGACCCGGCCGCACCTCGCGCGGATGAAGGCAACGAATCGCGCGCGTTCCTCCCGATCGCGAGCCGCGGCCACCGCGACGTTCGTGTCGAAGACGAACGGCATCTACGCGTCGGGATCCACGTCGGGAAGCCCGCCGCTCGAGGCCAGTCGCTCGAGGCCGGTGGAGACGTTGTGCTCGAAGATGATCTCGTCGAACGCCCGGTCCACGGCCTCGGTCTCCGTGGAGACACCCAGGATCTTCTTGACCGCGGCGAGCTTGACGGGATCCATGTCCATGTTCTTGCGGACCCGGGCGCGCGGACGAACGGCCTTTGCAGCGCGGACCTTCCCGCCGCCGGCGTTCGGCCGAACCGGCTTGCCGGCCCCCTTCCCGGGCTTTCGCGCCGCGGCCTTCTTCGATGCCATGTGCCCCCTATCTGTACCTTTCAATGTAGCTATCTGTATCGTGCGCGAGTAGCGGCTCGGGCGTCGGTCTCGCCGTGGCTGGTGATCTGCCAGATTCCCGCGCACCGTCTCGGAGACGCATCCGTGAACCGACGCGACTTCAACCGCTCCCTCCTCGCTCCCCTCGGCGCCGCCATGCTCCCGATCCCGCCGCTCGACGCCGCCGTGGCGCCGCTCCCGACCGCCGACCCGGAGATAAACCCGGCGGGGCTCATGGAGCAGCTGCTCCGGCAGCTGGCCGAGTTCGGCCGGAACCCGGAGGGCGGGGTGAGCCGCGTCGCCTACAGCGAGGCGGACCGGCAGGGGCGGGAGTACGTCACGGGGCTCATGCGGGAGGCAGAGCTGGAGGTGACGGTCGACGCCGCGGGGAACCTCCTGGGCCGGCGCGCCGGACGGGACCCGCGTCTTCCCCCGCTCGCCTTCGGCTCTCACGTCGACTCGGTGCCGAACGGCGGCAACTACGACGGGCCCGTCGGCTCGCTGGGCGCCATCGAGGTGGCGCGCACGCTGGCGGAGAACCGGATTCGCCTGGCCGGCGCAGGCGTCCGGGCCGAGCTGGAGCAACGCGCACTCGATGGCCTCCTCGAAGGAGCGTTCGGAGATTTCGGGAGTCATGTCCGCCTCCCGCGCTGGCGAACCGTTGGTCGCTTCAAGATCTGCGGCGGCTTTTCGAGGATCGCGAGGATGGCGCGCGCGGAGTAGATCCGGTTGCGCTTCGCGTCGCTCGTGAGTGCCACAATGCCCGCCGCTTCCAGGCGGTCGATCGTGCGCTGGGCGGTGGTGAAGGCGACGCCGAGCCGCTCGCCCAGCTTGTTCACAGCCCAGAAAGGGTTCTCGACAAACAGTTCGATCGCTCTTACCGGCAGCGTCGATGGGGACTTTGCAAGTTGCTCGCGCCAGCGCGCAAGCAGCAGGTCAATGCGCTGGATGCGGTCGGTCGCATCTTCGGCCTGCCCGGCCGTACCCGCGAGGAAGTAGCCGAGCCATTCCTCCCATTCGCCGCGCTCGGTGACGCCGGAGAGGCGCGCGTAGTAGTCCGGGCGGGTCGCCTCGAACCAGGCGCTGAGATAGAGCAGCGGCGAGGGCAGCACCCCCTTCGCGACGAGCAGCAGCGTGATGAGCAGGCGGCCCACGCGGCCGTTGCCGTCGAGAAACGGGTGGATGGCCTCGAACTGCGAGTGCGCCAGCGCCGCGTGGACGAGCGGCGGCAGCGTGTCGTCGTGCAGGAACGTCTCCCACGCGCCGAGCGATTTCATGAGTCGGTCAGGCGGCGGCGGCACGAAGCTCGCTTCGGCGAGGGTGCAGCCCGCGGGGCCGATCCAGTTCTGGCTGGTGCGGAACTCGCCCGGTGTGGCCACATCGCCCCGCACACCGCGCATGAGCTTCTCGTGCAGCTCGCGCACCAGGCGCAGTGAGAGCGGCAGCGCGCGCAGCCGCTCGACGCCATATTCGAGGGCGACGACGTAGTTGCCCACCTCGCGCAGGTCGGCAGGGCTACGCTCGACCGCCGCTCCGGCCTCGGCGGCGAGCAGTTCGCCGAGGGTGGCCTGGGTTCCTTCGATGCGGCTGGAGAGCACCGCCTCGCGCCTGATGAAGGGCCGGATCAGGAGGTGCGGATTCGGCAGGCGTCGCGCTTCGCCGGCGAGTCGGCCCACGGCGCGGTCCGCCGCCGAGAGCGCCGCGGCGAGCCCGGCGTTCCATGCGATCGGGGGCGGCAGGGGCTTCGGAAGGTAGGCTCGGTAGCCGCCCGGGCACCGGATCCGTCGGCCGTGCGGCTGGCGCTGGGGCCGGCTGGTCATGGGGTTCCCTTGTTTGCGGCGGTGAAAACTACCGCATCATTATTAGCGACTAGGGGCTGAAACGCAAACAGTCTGGCACGGCCTTGTGACAGAAAGTTGAATAGGCCGGCAAGCTGTTCAGAGTTAGGCCGTAACTCTCAACAACAGGGATCCGAAGGCAGGACTCATGGGTTGCGCAGCGGGCCTTCACCCCGCCTCGTCCCGCACGTCGATCTTGCCCGTCACCGCGGCGAGATCAGCGCAGTGCGGAGCTCCTTGGGGCGCTCGATGGCTTCGCGGACCTTGGCGACGAGGGCGTCGATCCCTGCTTGCAC
>JBOHSY010000319.1:0-14356 GCA_050733355.1 Gemmatimonadales bacterium
AGCTCGTGATGCGAGTCACGGTCATCTCCCCCGAGGCGGCTATGTTCGACGGCGACGCCGACGCCGTGGTGGCGCCGGCGTTCGACGGAGAGGTCGGTATCCTTCCCCGCCATGCGCCGTTCATGACGCTGCTCGGCCGCGGCACGCTCACGGTGCGCCGCGGGGGCGGCACGACACGGTTTCTGGTGCGCGGCGGATTCCTGCAGGTCGCTGGCGATCGCGTTCGCATAGTTGCCGAAAACGTACAAGGAGCTCCCGATGCGTCGTAGCGTGTCCGTCCTTTTCGTGCTCTTCGCGGTCGGCGCCGGCGCCGCCGCGGCCCAGGAGACCGGCACCCCGGTGTTCAAGGCACCGTACCGGGCATTCAATGCCCACGAGTTCGGCGCCAATCTCTCGTTTCCCGAAGGGGCCGACTTCGGTCTCGAAGGCTTCTATACCTATGGCTACAACCGCTTCGACATCGGACTCCGAGGCGGCTTCGTGACGTTCGACGCCCCTCTGGGCGAGGATGAGACTTCGGTCGTGCTCGGCGCCAGCTTCCGCGCGCGCGTGGTCGAGGCGACGCAGAGTTTCCCGCTCGACGGCGCGCTCACCATCGGCGCCGGGGCGATCTTCGGCGAGGGTGACGACGTCGTGCTGATTCCGGTCGGCATCTCGCTTGGCCGCCGGCTCCAGCTCGAGGGGTCACGCACCAGCTTCGTGCCCTACGTGCATCCGGTGCTCGTGCCGAGGCTCGGCGGCGGCGACGACGAGGTCGATTTCGCGCTCGGTCTGGGCGTGGACGTCCGGTTCAGTGACACCATCGACCTCCGGGTGAGCGCCGGCATCGGCGAAGTGGAAGGGGTCGCGCTCGGCCTCGCCTTCGTCCGGTAGCCGCTGTTTCGCGCGGCGTCCCGCTCTGCAACTCCGCGTGCCCGGCCGGCTTCCGGCCGGGCACGTTGGTCTTTAGACTTCGCCCCCGACGCGTCCAGCGACCTGTCCAGCCCCGTCATCCGGAGACCTGCATGAAGCCTCTGCTGTCCGGGATCGTCTCGTTCTGCGCCGCGCTCGCTCTGGCACCGACGCTCGCCGCCCAGGTGATCGGTCTTCCGGTCTACAACCCGGGCATTCCCACGGGGCTCGGCCTCTACGGCGACATCGGCTTTCCCAGCGACGCGGCGGGCGGCGGCACCGCCTTCGGCGCCACGGGCAGGCTCGGCGTCGGTCCGTTCGGCGTCACGGCGTCCGTGGCGCGCACGAATCCGGAGGGCCCGGCCGATGGGCTCACCAGCGTGGGGGGCACGCTCAACTACAAGGTGTTCGGCGGGCCGCTGGTGCCGCTTACCGTGACGCTCCAGGGCGGCGCGGGCTATGCCAAGGAAGACGAGACGAGTCTGTACCGCTTCCCGGTGGGGCTGGGGTTCGCGCTGACGATCCCGAACCCGGTCCTGGCCATCAAGCCGTGGCTCGCGCCCAGGCTCGATGTTTCGCGCGTGTCGAGCCCGCTCGGGTCGGATACGGAAACGAACTTCGGGATCAGCGGTGGGGTCGAGCTGAATCTCCTGAGCGGGCTCGGGCTGCACGCATCATACGACCGGGTCTTTTCGGATGTCGCGGATCCCTCGATCTTCGCCGCGGGGCTGCACTACACCTTCCGGGTGCCGGGCCTTTGAACGCGCGAGTCGCACGGGCGGCGCTCGTGGCCGCCGCGCTCGCGCTCCAGGGCTGCTCGCTCACGCTGGACGCCAGCACGCTCGGCGTGCCGGTCACGATGGCGGGGCCGGCGGGGCAGCCCGCCGAGGGCGACCAGTTCCGGGTCACATCCCGCGCGCTGTATGCGTTCTGGGGGGCGTTCAAGATCAAGCAGCCGTCGCTCCAGCAGACGCTGGCCGGCCAGCTCACCGGCGGCAAGGGCGTTGCGGATCTCCGCATCAAGGTCCGGAGCGGCTTCGGCGACCTGCTGATCACGCTGCTCACAGCGGGGCTCGTGGTGCCGCGTGCGGTGACGTTCGAAGGCGTGATCCTGCGATAGGAAGCCCAGAAGAGCCTTCGGGCGGTTGCGGTCGGGCTCAACGCCTGATTAGGATACCACCGACCACCCAAGGTTCCACCGCATTCAAAGGAGGTGATCCTTGTCTAGTGAGAGTTGCATTCGTGGCTCGACTTGGCCAAGCGATCGCCGGTTGGTGATCTGACGAGCCGGCATCGTCTCGAGCCACGATGCCAACCCCATCGCGCCGCTCCCCTTCGAGGTGGGCGGCGCGATGCACGTCCGCGCCTCGACGCTGACTGAATGAGATACTGGGCTCTTACCCGCCGGCCCAAGTACAGTCTCCTGTTCGCGCTGCCGCTGCTCGTCCTCTACGAGCTGCTGGCGCTCGCGCTGTCCGGCGGGGCCATGGCGGGCGTACGGAACGGGGCCGATGTGCTGCTGAAGAGCTTGTTCTTCGCGTTCGGCGGGCGCACGGGGCTCACCGTGTTCGGCGCGCTTCTGCTCGGTATCGGTGCCTGGCTGGTATGGCGGGATCGCCAGGCCGGCGGGCCGATCCGATGGGCGGTGTTCGGCGGCATGGCCGCCGAATCGCTGGCGTACGCCTCCGTGCTGGGGCTGGTGACGGCCACGCTCACGTCGCTGCTGCTCGGCGGCGCGTTGCCGTTCGCCGTCGGTCAATTTGCGGAGCTCGGCCTCGCCTCCCAGGTGATGATCTCCCTCGGCGCCGGGCTCTACGAGGAGCTGCTGTTCCGGGTCGTGCTGGTGGGGACGCTGGCCTGGGTCGCCCGGCGCATGCTGGGGAGTCCCTGGGCCGCTGGCGCGGCGGCGACGCTGGTGGGCGCGCTCGTGTTCTCGGCGTTTCACTACATCGGTCCCCACGGCGATCGCCTGGAGCTCGGCTCGTTCGCGTTCCGGGCCGTGGCCGGCGTGCTGTTCAGCGCGCTCTATCTGCTCCGGGGATTCGGGATCGCAGCGTGGACCCACGCGCTGTACGATCTGATGCTGGTGGGATGACCAGTAGAGCAGAAGAGCAGAAGAGCAGAAGAGCAGAAGAGCAGATGCCTGCGCCGGGGTAGTTCATCGGCTCTTCGGCTCTTTTGCTCTTCGGCTCTTCTCGTGGTAGATCGAATCCAGCACCTGCCGCCACAGCTCGATCGGCCGAGCGCCGGCCAGAAGCCCACCTTCGATATAGAACGTCGGCGTGCTCGCGGCACCCGACCGCTGCGAGCCCTCCGCCTCCGCCTGGATCTCCGCGCGGACCGCCTCGGATTGCAGACATTTCACCACCGCCGGCCGGGGCAGCCTGACCGAATCGGCCAGCGACAGCAGGAACGGTCCCGGCTCCTTGAGCGGCGACCAGGTCTCCTGGTGCTGGAACAGCAGGTCGTGTACCGGCCAGAACCGGCCCATGCGGGCGGCGCACATCGCCAGCTCCGCGGCGGGCAGCGCGTTGGCGTGGATCGACACGAGTGGGAAGTTGACGTAGACCCAGCGCACCTTGCCGGTCTGCACATACTCCCGCTCGAGCGCGGGAAACACCTCGATCGCATGCTTCCGGCAGTAGGGGCACTGGAAGTCCGACATCTCGTACACGGTGACCGGGGCCGATGCGACGCCCTTCGACCGTGAGGCCAGTGGATCCTTCTGGGCCTGCGCGGCCAGAAGAGCCGAGGAGCAGACGAGCAGAAGAGCAGCGATTGCGATTCGCTTCATCCAGCCCTCATCGTCGGGAAGCTCATAACTCATAACTCGTAACTCGTAACTCGTAACTCGTAACTCGTAGCTAGTATCTCGGCCGGCGCCGGCCACTCCGCGCGTCCAGCACCACCGTGTCACCCGCAACCGGCACGTTCCAGTACCACTCCGCGTTCGGATCCGTGGCGTCCCACGACCGCGCGTAGATCCACCACGGCTCGTCCCGCAGCGTGAGGCGGGCGCGGCCGGTGGCGTCGGTCGTGTCGCCGACGGCGGCGCGGCCGGCGCGCCCCGCGAGCCCGCGCACGATGCTGTCGTACCCCTTATAGGCGCTATCTTCCCACGCACGTACCCGCGCCCGCAGCGAGTCGCTCCGGCTCACGAACCTGCCGCGCGCGGCGTCGAGCGCGCCGCGGGTGTCCGCCTCACGAGTCTCCGCGTCCTTGAGCGCGCCGCTCAGCCGGCCGAAGCTCGCGTAGAGCTCGCGGTAGGCGGGCGCGTTGCGAGGCAGGCTGTCGAGCCTGGTCTTGAGGAGCGCGAGTGTGTCGCGCAGCCGGCCCGCCTCCCACGCCGCGCGCGCATAGGCGGCGAACGGCTCGCGGAATTCCGCGAAGAGGCTGTCGAGCTCGGCCGTGGCCGGGCGCGGCGCGGGGGCGCGGGCCTCCAGCGCGGCGAGCACGCTGTCCCGGTCGTACGGCAGCGCGACGAGCCCGAGGCCCGCCACGGGTGTCGGGATCGAGTCGGGACCGGGAATGAGCACGCGGACGACGGTCTCGCTGGACGCGTCGCACCCGGCGAGCGCCAGGAGAAGGAGCAGCGTTAGACGTGGCACTGCGGAAAGCTATGTTCGGCGGAACGGCCCTTCAACTCGTCTGCGTGGCCGCGCTGGCGGCGCAGCAGCCGGTCGATCGGTTGTTTCCCGCCGCCCCGACCGGTCATCTCACCGACGCGGCCGGCATCGTCGACCCCGCCACAGCCGCCGAGATCGAGCGTCTCGCGGCGCGGCTGCGCGCGGCGACCGGCGCGGAGCTCGCCGTGGTCACATTGCCCACGCTGGGCGACCGGAGCGAGGCCGAGGTCGCGCTCGCGATCCTGCGGCGCTGGGGTGTCGGCGCCCGGGCGGAGATCGGCGATTCGACGCGCAACGCCGGCCTCGTCCTGCTGCTGGTGCCGCGGCGCGATGGGCAGCCCGGCAGCGGTGCGCTCAGGGTGGAGGTTGGGTACGGCCTCGAGGGCATCGTCACCGACGCCGCAGCCGGCCGAGTGCGGGATCTGATGCTTCCCGCCGCGCGACAGGGGGACTACTCCGAGGCGCTCCGCATCGGCACGGGGGCGCTCGCGGCGATCATCGCCGACGGATTCGGCGTGAGCGACTCCGCGCTCACCGCGGCGCGGCCACCCCCGGCTCCGCGTGGCGTCAGCGGCGGACTACCCGCCTGGCTGCCGCTCGTGCTCTTCCTCGCGTTCATGCTCCTGGCTCGGGGCGCCCGGGGTCGGCGCGGCCGGCGGCGGGTATATTGGGGCGGTCCGTGGATCGGCGGTGGCTGGGGCGGCGGGGGAGGCTTTGGCGGCGGCAGCTGGGGCGGCGGTGGCTTTGGCGGCTTCGGCGGCGGGGGTGGCGGCGGCGGCGGCGGCGCTGGCGGGAGGTTCTGATGCACGACGACGTCACCCGGCTCACCGACCGGTTCCTTTCCGATGCCGACGGCGTGCTCGGGAACGGCTACACCGCCCTCCTGGTCGGCTCCGCGGCTCGCGACGAGTACGTGCCCGGGCGGTCGGACGTGAATCTCCTGCTGGTTCTGCCCGAGGCCGGTCCGGCCACGCTGCGCGCGCTCCAGCCGGCGTTCGACCGCTGGCGCTCATCCTCCCCCGTGCTGCCGCTCCTCATCACGCGCGACGAGTGGAGCGCGGCGGGTGACGCGTTTCCGATCGAGATCTGCGACATGCGCTCGGCCTACCGCGTGCTGCGGGGTCCCGACCTCCTGGCCAACGTCGCGCCGGATCGCGCGGCCCTCCGCACCGCGCTGGAGCGCGAGTTCCGCGGCAAGCTCCTCCGCCTGCGCCAGGCTTATGCGTTCCACGGCGATAATCCCGCGGCGCTAGGCGATGTCGCGTTCGACAGCGTGTCCACCGTCGTCCTGCTGTTCCGCTGCCTCCTGCTCCTGGGCCGGCGCGACGCGGCGGGCGACGGCATCGCGGTGATCCGCGCCGCTGGCGCGTTGGTGGGCTTCGATCCGGCGGGAGTGGAGGAGCTGTTCCGCCGGCGCGGGGAGCGCGACCCCCGGTGCACCGCGCCCGAGTTCGAGCGCTACCTGGACACGGTCTCACGCACGGTCCGTCACGCCGACGAACATCATCCCGGAGATCCGCCGCAATGAACGCTCATGCCGTCCGCGTGCCGACGCTCCTCGCCGCCCTGGTGCTGGCGTCGGGGTGCGGCTACAACACGATCCAGACGCTCGATGAGCGGGTCAACCAGGCCAAGGGGCAGATCGAGACCCAGCTCCAGCGCCGCGCCGACCTGATCCCCAACCTGGTCGAGACCGTGAAGGGTGTGGCCGCACAGGAGACCACCGTCTTCACCAACATCGCCAATGCGCGGGCACGGCTCGCGGGTGCCGTGCAGTCGGGCGACGTGGGCGACATGGCCGCGGCCGACGCCGAGCTGACCCAGGGCCTCGGCCGGCTCCTCGCGATCGTCGAGAACTATCCGCAGCTCCGTTCCAGCGAGAGCTTCCGTCAGCTGCAGGATCAGCTCGAGGGCACCGAGAACCGCATCTCCGTGGCCCGGACGGACTACAACACGGCGGTGGGGGAATACAACGCCTACATCCGGCGCTTTCCCTACAACCTGACCGCGAAGGTGTTCGGGCTGGGAACGCCGAGAGAGTACTTCGAAGCGGCCCCCGGCGCCGAGGAGGTGCCGAAGGTGAACTTTTGACGGGGGAAGAGCAGAGGAGCAGAAGAGCAGAGGAGCAGAGGAGCAGAAGAGCAGAGGGGGCGGTAACACACTGAAGGCGGCACCGCGTGTTTTGCCGTGCCGCCTTCTTGCCTTTCAACCCATCCGCTCTTCTGCTCCTCTGCTCTTCTGCTCTTCTAATCGAACACGACGGTCTCCGGCATCACGTATCGAAGCGGATTCACCGCCCTCCCATTCACATGAACCTCATAGTGGAGGTGCGGGCCGGTGGCGAGCCCGGAGTTGCCCACCAGCGCGATCTTCTCGCCGCGCGCTACCCGTTGTCCCTGGCGCACCAGCAGCCGGGACGCGTGCGCGAAGCGGGTCATGATCCCGTAGCCATGATTGATCTCGATGGTGTGGCCGTAGCCCGCTTCCCAGCCGGCCGAGCGGATGGTGCCGGCGGCAGGAGCCTCGATGGGCGTGCCCATCGGGGCGGAGACGTCGATCCCCTCGTGCGGCCGGGCCACGTGGAGCACGGGATGCGAGCGCATGGCGGAGAACGCGCTGGTGAGCCAGCCCTGCGTGGGCATGATCGACGGCGTTGCCGCGAGGCGCTCCTTGTGCGAGGACAGGCTGTCAGCCGCTGCGCCGAACGATGAGGCCAACAGGTTGGCGCGCCGGATCAGCGCGTTCAGGTCCACCCGCACGTCGTTGGCGCGGCGGAGCCCCGCCGTGCCGAGCTCGCTGGCGTCAGTGCCCACGGCGGTGGGACCACCGATGCCGGCGGCCTGCACCTGCGGATCGATGGGCTCGAGATTGGCGAGGACCCGGATGCGGGCGTCGCGGCGGGTGATCTGCGCGATCGTGTCGGACAGGTGCTCCAGCCGGCCGCTCAGATCACCGATCTCGCGGTTGAGGCGCTCGTTTTCGGCCTCGAGCGCGGCCGTCCGCGACAGGTCGAGCCGCCGCGAGACCGTGGCATAGCCAACCAGAAGGGCGCTGACGAAAAGCACCACTCCGACCGTGCCCGCCAGCCGGAGGAGACCCCGCGACACCTCGAGCACCTTCGAGGGCGCGGAGCCGTTCGGTACGAGCAATATGGTCCAGCGGCGCTTGGCCATGCGTATGGTCCACCCCAAAATGAAATCGGGCCGGCCGACTGCCGGCGCGCCAAAAATGGCGCTTCGTGCAGCCCGCGTGGGTGACGAGGGTCACCCCAATCGGTGGGCAAAATTTCTGCCGTCCTGCCGGGTTGTCAAGGCACGAGACACGTGCCTAACCCTTTGACATTCCAAGGGGTTGACACAGGCGAGGTAAGTGTCAGGCGGGGACGGGCTTGGGAAAGAGCACGCCGGGGGGGCGGATGTTCTGTCCCGCGGTTGCCGGGGCCTCGAGTGCAGCCCACGGCGCTGTTGCCGCATCCCCGCCGCACCCCAAGGCCGCCCAGATCAGTTGCGCCTTGCCGGGAATGAACGGAACGGCCAGCACTGCCAGAATTGACAGCGTCCGGCCGAGACTCGCGAGCGCGTTGTCGAGCTCGGCATCCCGCCCCTCTCTTGCGAGGGTCCACGGCGCGGTCCGCTGAATGTAGAGGTTGGCCGCGGCGACCAGCTCCCAGGCCGCGTCGGCTCCGCCGCGCAAGTCGAGCCGATCCATCGCCTCGGCGAAGGCCGTCACCACGCGACGCCCCTCCGCATCGAGCGGCGTTGGTTCGCCCGCCGGGATCGTGCCACAGCGGTACTTCGCGATCATAGCCAGCGAGCGGGAAACGAGGTTGCCCAGGCCGTCAGCCAGGTCGGCGGCGTAGCGCTCGTCGAATCGCTCCCACGTGAAGTTGCCATCCCCCTCGAAGCCCACCTCGCGCAGCAGGAAGTAGCGCAGCGCGTCGGGCCCGTGTCGGTCGATGGCGGCGTCGAGGCTGACTGCACCGCCCTCAGACTTCGAGACCTTCGCGCCGGCCCACTGCACGTAGCCGTGGGCCCACACCTTCCGTTGCACGGGCAGCCCGGCGCTCAGGAGCATCGCGGGCCAGAGCGCGCAGTGCAGCCGAGAGATCCCCTTGCCGATCACGTGCAGGTCGGCCGGCCACAGCCGTTCGAACCCGGGCGCGGGAAATCCGGTTGCCGACAGGTAGTTGATCAGCGCGTCGAACCACACGTACACCGTGTGCTCGGCATCGCCGGGGAAGGGAATGCCCCAGGCGAAGCGGACTCGCGAGATGGAGAGGTCCTCGAGCCCGCCTTCGACCACCCGGATCACCTCGTTGCGGCGGACGCCCGGGCCGACCTCGAGCGCGCCGGAGCGGATCAGCTCGAGTACTCGCGGGCCCCACCGGCTGAGGCGAAAGAAGAAGTTCCGCTCCCGGCGCGGCTCGAGGTCGCGGCTCGGGTGCTCGATGCAGCGCCCGTCCACGATCTGCGCTCCCTGCTTGAACTCCTCACAGCCGACGCAGTAGAGCCCTTCGTATTCGCCGAGGTAGATGTCGTCGGGATTGCGTTCCCGGATCAGCTCGATGAACCGCGTGACCGACCTCGCGTGGCGGTCTTCGGTCGTGCGGATCCAATCGTCGTTGGAGCAGAGGAGTCGCGCCCACGTGCGCGCGAACCGCGCGGCGATGGTGTCCACCCACGCCTGCGGCGGCATGCCGGCCTGCTCGGCCGCCTGCGCCACCTTCTGGCCGTGCTCGTCCATCCCCATGAGGAACCGGACGTCGTCGCCGCGGAGCCGGCGGTAGCGGGCGATGGCGTCAGCGCCGATCTTCTCGAGCGCGTGGCCCAGGTGTGGATCGCCGTTGGCGTAGTCGATGGCGGTCGTGAGAGAGAACCGCCTCACTCGCGCCTCCGGCCCGCCTCTTCTTCCTCGCGCAGCTGCGCCAGGGGGATGATGCGCGACCCCTGCTCCTCGCTGCGGAGGAACACCCGCTCGCGGAAGATGTCCACCGCGACCACCTTCTCGACGCCGACCGCCGTGCGCACGCTCTTGCCCTCGCGCGGGAAGCGCTTGCGGGCCTCGACGTAGAACTCGTGCTCGTACTTCAGGCAGCAGAGCAGGCGGCCGCAGCCGCCGGAGATCTGGGAGGGGTTGAGCGAGAGGTGCTGGTCCTTGGCGAGCGCCAGGTTGACCGGTGAGAGCTCGGTGAGCCAGGTGGAGCAGCAGTATTCGCGGCCGCAGCGTCCCACGCCCGAGAGCCGCGCGGCCTCGTCGCGGACCCCGATCTGCCGGAGCTCGATGCGGGTGCGGAAGAGCGAGGCGAGGTCGCGCACCAGGGCGCGGAAATCCACCCGCTGCTCGGCCGTGAAGTAGATGGTGAGCTTGTTCCGGTCCCACTGCCACTCGGTGTCGCTCACCTTCATCACGAGCCCGTGGTGGCGCACGCGTTCCACGACCTTCCGCCGGACGTCTTCCTCGGAGCGGCGGCATTCCTGGTGCCCGCGGGTGTCGTCGGAGGTGGCGCGGCGGAGGACGGGCTTGAGCGGCTCCTCAGCCGCCGGCGTTGTGCCGCAGGCACCGGTGGCGCACCCGCCGCACTTCTTCTGCGCCGTGTCGCCGGTGGCGGTGATGCGACCGAAGTCGCGACCCCGCTCCACCTCGACCACCACGGTTTCCTGGAGCCGCAGCGGCTCGGCATCGTCAGGCCACGTGAAGTAGCCTTTGCGGGTCCCCTTGAAGCGGACCTCGACCGTCGGCACGAGCGTCCCCCCGTCAGGCCTCGGTGAACGCGCCCATCGCGGCGTATTTCTCGGCGCGGCGCTTCACCAGCTTCTCCGGCCGGATCTTCCGCAGCTCGGTCACGTGGCGGATCAGGCTCTCGCGCAGCGATTCGCCGGTCGCGTCCGGATCGACATGCGCCCCGCCGACCGGCTCGGCCACGACCTCGTCGATCAACTTGAGCCGAAGCAGGTCCTCCGCGGTGAGCTTCAACGACTCCGCCGCGCGCTCGCGCTGGCTCGCGTCCTTCCACAGGATGGCCGCGCACCCTTCCGGCGAGATCACCGAATAGACCGAGTTCTCCAGCATCAGCACGCGGTCCGCGACGCCGAGCGCGAGCGCACCGCCGGAGCCACCCTCACCGATGACGCAGGTGACGATCGGCGTTTCGAGGCCGGCCATCTCGAGGATGTTGCGGGCGAGCGCCTCCGACTGGCCGCGCTCCTCGGCGCCGATGCCGGGGTAGGCGCCCGGGGTGTCGATCAGCGTCACCACCGGCGCGCCGAACTTGGCGGCGGTCTCCATCAGCCGCAGCGCCTTCCGGTAGCCCTCCGGGTGGGGCATGCCGAAGTTGCGCTTGAGGTTTTCCTTCGTGTCGCGTCCCTTCTGATGGCCCACCACCATGACCGAGACGCCGGCCAGACGCGCCCAGCCGCCGACGATGGCGGGATCGTCGCGGAACAGGCGGTCGCCGTGCAGCTCGATGAAGTCCGTGAAGATCGTGCTGAGATAGTCGAGGGTGTACGGGCGGCGGGGGTGGCGCGCCACCATCACCCGCTGGAGCGGCGTCAGATTGCGGTAGATCTCGGCGCGGAGGCTCTCGAGCTTGGCCTGCAACCCCTGGAGTTCGCCCTCGACGTCGATCTGACGTTCCTCGCCGAGGCGCTTCAGATCGTCGATCTGCCGCTCGAGCTCGAGCAGCGGCTTCTCGAACTCCAGCGTGTAGGCTGACGGGGGCATGCGCTCAACCCGCTTTCACGTAGTGGACGGCGTCGCTGCCAAGCAGGTCCCGCAACGCCCGCAACAGCTCCTCTTCCGCCGCGACGCGCACGCGCCGCGAGCGCAGCCGGACTGCCTCGCCGTTTCCATCGGACCAATCAATATAGATCGGCACTGGCCCGGGGTGCGCGCGGCACAGCGCCGCCGCCGCCTGGAGGGCGTCGGGGCGGGGGGCCGAGGGCGACTGCCAACGCAGGCTGAGGCCCACCTGGCCCGACGTCCGCAACTCGTCGAGCGGCCGGGCGCTCTCCACCACGAACGGCGCCCGGTCCTCGCCCCGGTCGCGCTGGCTGTACCCGCCCACGAGCAGCATCGCCGAGTCCGGTGCCACCAGCTGGTTGAGCTTGGCCCAGGCCTCCGGAAAGACGATCGCCTCCGCCGTGCCGTGAAAGTCCTCCAGCACCAGGCGGGCGTACTCCTTGCCCGTCTTCTTCGAGATCTGCCGCCGCACCGCCGTGATCACCGCCGCGATGCTGACCGGGTGCTCGCTCCACTCGTGCAGCGTGGCGGTGGTGCGCGAGCCGAACAACTCGGCCTCGCTCCGGAAGCGCTCCAGCGGGTGGCCCGAGATGAAAAACCCAAGCACGTCTTTCTCCTTCGCGAGCCGCTCCGCCTCGGTCCAGGGGGGGACCTCCGGCAGTGCGGCTCGACCCGCTCCCGCCCGCTCCCGCCCGCTCCCGTCCGCTCCCGCCAGCTCGAAGAGCGTGCCCTGGCCCGCCTCGCGCTCCTGCTGCCTGAGCTGGGCCTCCGCCAGCGCGCGGTCGAGCGCCTCACAGAGCTGTTTCCGATGGCCGCCGAGCCCGTCACAGGCGCCGGCGACGATGAGCGACTCGAGCACCCGCTTGTTGCACAGGCGAAGGTCGATCCGCTCGACCAAGTCGGCGAGCGAGGAGAACGCCCCGTCCACCCGCCCGGCGATGATCGACTCGATGGCGCCCTCGCCCACGTTCCGCACGGCCCCCAGCCCGAAACGGATCCGCCGGTCGCCCACCACCGTGAACTTGAACCCGGACTCGTTCACGTCGGGAGGAAGGATCTCCAGGCCGACCTCGCGCGCCTCGTTGATGTACTGGACGACCTTGTCGGTGCTCCCGATCTCGCTGGAGAGGAGCGCCGCCATGAACTCGGCCGGATGGTGCGCCTTGAGCCACGCCGTCTGGTAGGACAGCACCGAGTAGGCGACCGAGTGCGATTTGTTGAAGCCGTAGCGGCCGAACGTGACGATCTGGCGCCCGAGCTCCTCGACCACCTGCCGGGAGTGCCCCTGCGCGAGGGCGCGCTCGACGAACTTCGCCACCTCCTGATTGGCCAGCTCCTGGTCCTTCTTGCCCACCGCCTTCCGCAGCACGTCGGCTTCGGCCAGCGAGAAGCCCGCGAGCACGTGGGCGATCCGCATCACCTGCTCCTGGTAGGTGATGACGCCGTAGGTGGCCTCAAGGATGTTCCTCAGCAGCGGGTGCGCGTAGGTGACTCGCTCCTGGCCGAGCTTGCGCCGGATGAAGACCGTGTGCATGCCCGCGTCGAGCGGGCCGGGGCGCACGAGCGCGTTGCACGCGACCAGGTCGTCGAACCGGTCGCACTTCATGGCGCGGAGCGTGTCCGTGGCCAGCGGCGACTCGAACTGGAAGACGCCCCCCGTGCGGCCGCGGCGGAGGAGGGCATACACCTCGGGGTCGTCGAACGGCAGGGCGTCCACGTCGATCCGCTCGCCGGTGCGGGCCGCGATCATCCCGACCGCGTCGTGGATGACCGTCAGCGTCTTGAGGCCGAGCATGTCCATCTTGAGCATGCCGACCTTTTCGAGCGCCACCATGTCATACTGGGTGATGATGGCGTCGTCGCCCGCCGCGCTCTGCCCGGCCCCGCGAGTCGGCGCCGTGCACACCGGCACGTACTCGGCCAGCGGGCCCGGCGCGATGACCACCCCGGCGGCATGCACCGACATGTGGCGCGAGATGCCCTCGATGCGGGAGCTCAGCTGGACCAGGCGACCGTAGGCCGGATCCGTCCGCAACAGGTCCTTGAGCTCGCCCACCTTCTCGGCCGCTTCCGGGATGGTGAGACTGTAGCCCGGGCCCGACGGGATCAGCTTGGTGATCCGGTCCGCGTCGCCCGGCGGGATCCGGAGCACGCGCGCCACGTCCTTCACCGCGGCGCGCGCCTTCATCGTCCCGAACGTGACGATCTGCCCCACGCTCGCCCGGCCGTACCGCTCGCGCACGTACTCGATGACCTCGCCGCGGCGCTCGAAGCAGAAGTCCACGTCGATGTCGGGCATCGACACCCGCTCGGGGTTGAGGAATCGCTCGAAGAGGAGGTCGAAGCGGAGGGGGTCCACGTTCGTGATGCCCAGCGCGTAGGCTACCAGCGAGCCGGCTGCCGAGCCGCGGCCCGGCCCCACGGGAATGCCGCGATCCCGCGCCGCGGCGATGAAGTCCTGCACGATCAGGAAGTAGCCGGCGTAGCCCGCGCGGTTGATCACGCCGAGCTCGTAAGCCAGCCGTTCCTCGACCGGGCCCGGCAGCGGCGCGCCGTACCGGCGCTCGGCGCCGGTCCGCGCCAGCGTCTCGAGCAGCGCCTCGTCGCTCGCGGAGCCGGCGGGGCGAGGGAACCCCGGCAGGTAGTACTTCTTCTCGAACGAGAACTCGCAGAGGTCGGCGACCCGCGCCGTGTGATCCAGCGTCTCCGGGTGGTCGGGGAAGAGCGTCCGCATCTCGGCCTCGCTCTTCACGTATGACTCCTGCCCCGTGAACCGGAACCGCTTCGGATCGTCGAGGTCGGCGCCGGTGCCGATGGCGAGGAGCACGTCGTGCGCTTCCGCGTCCTCGCGCCGGAGATAGTGCGCGTCGTTGGTCGCCACGACGCCGATGCCCAGCTCCTTCCCGAGCCGGAGCATGCCTTCCATTACGATCTTCTCCTCGGCGATCCCGTGCTGCTGGATCTCGAGCCAGAACCCGTCGGGCCCGAAGAGCTGCGCGAAGTACGCGGCCGTGTCCCGCGCGCGCTCCCAGTTCTGCTGCCGAAGCCAGAGCGCCACCTCGCCCGAGAGGCACGCGGCCAGGCAGACGATGCCCTCCGAG
>JBOHSY010000320.1:0-19337 GCA_050733355.1 Gemmatimonadales bacterium
ATGACGTACTGCGCATCCGCCGACGGCGGGAGTACTAGTGCTAGTACTAGTGCTAGTGCTAGTGCTAGTGCTAGTGCTAGTGCTGGTCTCGGCTTCATACGGCCGCCCCGGCGAGACTGCCCGCCTGCCCGCCTGCCCGCCTGCCGGCCTGCGCTCCGAGACGCTCCAGGATCACATCGCCAACCCGGAGCGCATTCGCCATGATCGTGAGCGCCGGGTTCACCGCGCCACTCGAGGGGAAGAAGCTCCCGTCCACCACGTACAGGTTGTCGACCTCGTGCGCCCGGCAGGTCGGGTCGAGCGCCGAGGTGCGCGGATCGCGGCCGAAGCGGACCGTCCCGTTCTGGTGCGCCACGCCGGCGAGCGGAATGCGCTGCCCGACGAAGAGATTCCGCGAAAAGATCCCCTGGTGGCATTGGTGCCCATGCACCGCGCAGGCGCGCTGCCGTTGCATGAGCTGCTCGACCTTCCGGGTCAGTCGCTTGTGCCCTTCCTCGTTGTTCGGCATGTAGGCGAGCACGACGTTGCCGTCGCGGTCGAGCGTCACCCGGTTCCCGGGGTCGGGCAGATCCTCGGACGTGAGCCAGAAGTCGATCGAGTGCTTGCCCATGAGGTCCAGCGTCCAGCCCGGCGCGATCGCGGGTGCGCCCGCGGACAGCGTGACGCCGTCGAGCTTGCCGACGAACGAGACGTGCCCCATCGGGTGCGGCCAGTCCGGCGCGCCGAAATAGAAGTCATTGATCGCGAGCGTCTTCTGGAACACCGTCGGGTTCGGGCACTTCGACAGCGCCATCAGCACCGAGTTGACGTGTCCCATGTAGTGCCGGCCCACCACGTCCGCCCCGTTGGCCAGGCCGCGCGGATGCCGGTCGCTCGCCGAGCGCAGCAGCAGCGCCGCGGAGTTGATGGCCCCGCACGCCGACACGACGATGTCGGCCGAGTAGGTCTCGCGCGCGCCGCCGCGCTCCAGGTGCACCCGGGTCACTTCGCGCCCCGATGCGTTGGTCTCGAGCCGGGACACGTACGCCCCCGTGATGAGCGATACGTTGGGATGCGCGAGCGCGGGATCCACACAGCAGACCTGCGCGTCCGACTTCGCCTGCACCAGGCAGGGAAATCCGTCGCACGTGGCGCAGCGGATGCACCGGCTCGCACGGCGGTCCTTCTCGTCGAGCATGATGCCGAGGGGGACGTGGAACGGATGCAGCCCGAGGCGGGCGAGGTCGTCGTGGAGCTGCTGCATACGCGGCTCGTGGCTCACCTTCGGGTACGGGTACGGCCCGCTGGCCGGCGGCTCGGTCGGATCGGCGCCGCGCTCCCCGTGCACCTGATAGATCCGCTCGGCCTCGGCGTAATAGGGCTCGAGCTCGTCGTACGTGATTGGCCACGCGGGCGACACGCCGCCGAAATGGCGGACCTCGCCGAAGTCCTCGCGCCGCAGGCGGAACAGCGCGGCGCCGTAGAACTTCGTGTTGCCGCCTACCCAGTAGTTGGTGTGGGGATGGAGCGGCTGGCCGTTCCGGTCGCGCCAGGTCTCCTTGGTGTTGTACCGGGCCTCGACGTTCACGGCGCGGGGGCTCCAGTTGTCAGGCTCGCGCGGCACGTACTCGCCGCGCTCCAGCAGCAGGATCCGCTTGCCGGACGGCGCGAGACGGTGGGCCAGCGTGCCGCCGCCCGCTCCGCTGCCGATGATGATGACGTCGTAGTGGTTGCCGCCCATGATGTCACCTCTGGTGAGAGGTGAGAGGTAAGAGGTGAGAGGGCGCGTGGGGCGGTGCCCCTCCGACCTCTCACCCCTCACTTCTCACGGCTTACTTCGCGCTGACCGCCTCGTTGGCTGGTGTCACCGTCACGCGGATGAGCTTCCCGGCGCCCGGCGCGGTCCACTTGCCACCCACGTGCGCGACCGACTCCTTCTCGGCCGTCCCGGTGTTCGCGGCCTTTTGGCGCGGCGCCTGGTTCGGCCCCAGGCCCGGCTCCTCATCCACCTCGGTGCCCGCGTCCCAGAGCGAGAGCTGCGGGGTCATGTCGCCCGACACCGGCCTGCCGCCGTTGAAGAGGGCGATCGGACGGTCGTTGCTGTAGAACCAGTCGTTCGACTGGCCGAACATCGCAGCCAGCGACAGGTACTGGCCCGGCGCCGCCGTCACCGTGAACTCGTACGCCTTGCCCGGTGTGAGCGGGCCACCGGTGAGATCGCCCTCGGGCCGCGCATGCGCACCCACCTTCACGACGCCGGCGGCGCCGTTCAGGGACCTGGCGAGCGGCTCGGTGTTGCCTTCCTCGGCGAGCTGCTCGAGGCCCCTCATCATCTCGGCCCGGCCGCCCGTGAAGAGCGGATTGGTGTTCCCCGTGTGCACCACCCAGAGCACCGGCGCGAGCACGAACGGCGCCTTGCCGCCGGTCGAGAGGTTGAGCGTCTCGCCCCTGGTGATGTTCTCGACGCGGAGGGTAAACTCGGTCTGGGCCGCCTGGGCGGCCGCGGTGGTGACGGCGGCGCCGGCCAGCGCGGCGGTGACGGAGACTGCCCGGATCAGTGACATTGGTCAGGTCCTCCTCAGGACGCTGGAGTGAGTGGCGCCGTGGCGAAGTTCACCCCGAAGCGGGCACACCAGATGGTCACGGCACGGTACTGGTTGAGGTCGAGCTCGGCGGGCACGTCGTAGTTCTGGTCGCCCTGGTTGCCCTTGAGCTTGCCCAGCTCCACATACCCGGCCCTGGTGACGGTTTCGTTGTCGGCCGCATCGCTGGCCGCGACGAGATAGACCCGCACGTCGGGACCGTTCGATGTGGCGAAGTCGGTCAGCCGCAGGACCCGCTTGCCGTCCAGGTCGAGCACCGTGGCGGTGCCGCGAGCCTCGTGCGCCACCGAGTGGAACACGCCGGTCGCGAGCGCGGTCGGCCCGGCGGCGGGCGCGCCCGTCTCTGCCGACGCGGTGGCGGCCAGCTCCTCGTTGACCTGCTTGTCCACGAACAGCAGCTCGGGGCGGAACAGGTACCAGCCCACGCCTCCGAGCACGGCAAGGGCGGCGATCAGGACACGACGGTTCATGCGGACGGCTCCGTTGGGTGATGCCGGTTGAATGACGGGGGCCGGGGATTGGTTCCAGACCAGTGACGAGTGACGAGAACTGCTCGCCCGGGTTTCGAGGCCGGAGCCGGCCTTGCTCAGCGCCACCTGTCACCTGTCACGTGTCACTGGTGACTGCCCGCGGTACTCGCAGTGAATGCAGCGCTTCGTGGGGTCGTGGTCGAGCTTGGCGCAGAAGAGACGCCCTTTGAGTCGGACATGCAGCTCGGCGGCGGCGAGCATGCCGAGCGGCGGCGCGGTGAAGTAGATCCAGATCGCGGTCCAGTCCGCGGCGGCCATCGCGGAGGCGAAGGTGCGGGCCGGGTTCATGCTCATCCCGGAGAGCGGCGCCTCGAGCGTGATGTAGGTGGCGACGAGCACACCGACCGAGAGCCCGGTGAGCCGCCCGTAGCGCGGGTGGCTCGAGACTCGGAGGACTACGGTCATCAGCACGAACGTGATGATCAGTTCCGCCAGCCATGCCGTGCCGAGCCCCGCCGGCCCCGGCCGGGTCGCCGCGTAGCGCACCTTCTCGTGGGCCAGCGGCGCACCGAGCACCGCCGCCGCGGCGAGCACGCCGATCAGGCCGCCCACGAACTGCGCGCCGACGTACCAGGCGGCGTCGCGGGGCGCCATGCGGCCGAGCCGGAGGAAGGTGAGCGTCGCGGCAGGATTGAAGTGCGCACCCGAGCGCCCGCCCCACGGCGAATAGATCAGCGTGATCGCCGTACTGCCCATGGCGAGGCCGGTGAGGAAGCGGCGGGCCAGCGGGTCGGGCACGGCGTGATACGCCGGCGAGCCAGGATGATCGAACAGCACCGCGAAGCCGCACGCCGACACCATGAACAGACCGAGAAGCGCAGCCTCGATGCCGTACTCCGCCCAGTGGCGCGCGGCCGCCTCGGGGCGCGTGCGTTCGGCTGCCGCGGTCGCCATCAGTCGTCCGCCTGCCGCAGCACCACGAGGTCGAGCCGGAGCGCCTCGCCGACCGACCACGCCTGGAACGGACACCCGCGCGGCGCGTGCGGCGCCTCGGCGTCGGCGATCTCGGAGACGTGGCCCAGCCCGCCCTCTTCGAGATGACGCTGCAGGGGCGTGAGGAAGCGCGCACGCGCCTCACGCCGGCTCTCGAGCGTGTCGCCGCGCACCCGCACCCACGCCTCGACGAACGGGCCCAGGAGCCAGGGCCACACCGTCCCCTGATGGTAGCCGCCGTCCCGCGCGAGCACGCCGCCCTCGTAGCGACGCACGTAGCGCGGATCGCCCGCCGAGAGACTCCGCAGGCCGACCGGCGTCAACAGGTTGGCCTCCACCACGTCGACCACTCGGCGCGCACGCTCGCGCTCGAGCACGGGAAACGGCAGCCCGCCGACCGCGAGGATCTGGTTGGGTCGCAGCGTCGCGTCGTACGCGCCGGGACGGTGGTCGGGATCGGCCACGTCGTTGAGCCACTCCCATTCCGTGTTCCAGAACCGCTCGCCGAACGCGCGAACTCCGCGCTCGTGGACCTCGCGCCAGGCCGGATCCCACGCGCCCACGATGCGGAGCGCGTTGAGCCAGAGCGCCTGCACCTCGACCGGCTTGCCGCTGCGCGGCGTAACGACCCAATCGCCCACCTTCGCGTCCATCCAGGTGAGCTGCACCCCCGGCTCGCCGGCCGCGAGCAGCCCGTCGCCGTCGAGGTGGATGCGGTGCCGGGTGCCCGCCGCATAGCCGGCGATGATGGCCCGGCAGGCCGCCTGGAGCCGCACGCAGTCGCTGCGCCTGACTTCCGCCCGCTCCCGCCCGCTCCCGCCGGCTCCCGCCCGCTGTAGGTACTCGTGGACGGCCACCACGTACCAGAGGCCGGCGTCCACGGAGTTGAACTCAGGCGCGTCGCCCGCGTCGGCGAAGCGGTTGGGCAGCATCCCCTCCGACACCTGCCCCGCCCACTCCAGCAGGATCTCGCGCGCCTCGGCGAGCCGCCCGGTGGCCAGACAGAGGCCGCGAAGCGCGATGAACGTGTCACGACCCCAGTCGCCGAACCACGGATAGCCGGCGATGATCGTCCGACCCTCGCCCCGGCGCACGAGGTACGCGTCGCCCGCCCGTTCGAGCGGCGTGTCGAACGCCTTCCTTCGCCGCGCTTCCGATGCGCGATATCGGGTCACGACCGCCGCCGCGTCGTCGCCCGCGCGGGCGATTGTGTCGGGCTCGATGGTGAGCACGAGACAGGCATCGCCCTGCGAGAGGTCCCAGCTGAACACTCCCGGCGCCGCGAGGTCCTCGACGAAGTCGAGCCCGCGCGCACGCTCCTCGGCGTAGACGAAGCCGCGATACCACGTGGGATCGGGCTCGTACGCGCCGTTCGCGAGCGCGATCACAGCCGGCATGTCGGAGTACGGCTGCCACCGCACCCGGCCCGCGACGCTCTCGGCCTCGAACCGGAACGCCCCGTTCTCATGATGCAGCGCATGGAAGTCCCGCCCCGAGAGGAAGGGCCGCACGCGCAGAGTCCGTCCGCCCGCCCGCCTCTCCGCCTGCCCGCCTGACACCCGCCACCGCAGCATCACCGCGCTCACGCCCCGTGGCACGAACAGTTCGTGCTCGATCCGGGTGCCGTCGGCCAGTCGGTACACCCACGTGGGCCACGGCTCGTAAGTGAACGACTCGATCTCCGCGCCGGGGGTGATGGCATCGGGGACATACCGCTGCCGTGACAGATATTCCCCTCCCGCCCTCTCCCGCCCGCTCCCGCCCTCGTCTACCCAGCAGTCGAGCCCATTTACCAGCACCATCCGCCCGCTAGGCGGCATCATCGCGGCGAGCAGCAGCGCGTGATAGCGCCGGGTGCGGACACCCGACACAGTGCCCGAGGCGAACCCGCCCAGGCCGTCGGCTTCGAGCCACTCGTCGAGCCGGAGCTGCTTCGCCCTGCCGCTCATGACCGGCTCAGCGCGGGCGTCGCGTCCCGCGCCTCCGGCTCGGCCGGCGCCGTGGGACGCATGCGCGCCATGTCCTCGATGGCCCGGAGCACGAGCCCGGTCCAGCCGGTCTGATGGCTCGCGCCCACGCCCCGGCCGGTGTCGCCATGGAAGTACTCGTGGAAGAGTACGAGGTCCCTCCAGTGCGGGTCGGTGGCGTAGCGTGCGTCGTCGCCATGACACGGCCGCCGGCCGCTGGCGTCCGGCAGGAAGAGAGAGCCGAGCCGCCGCGAGAGCTCGTGCGCGACCTGGCCCAGGTCGAGCCGGCGGCCCGAGCCGGCCGGGCACTCCACCGTGAGGTCGTCACCGTAGAAGTGGTGATAGCGCTCCAGAGCCTCGAGCACGAGATAGTTGATCGGGAACCAGACCGGCCCCCGCCAGTTCGAGTTGCCGCCGAAGAGCCCGGTATTGCCCTCCGCCGGCACGTAGTCCACGGTGTAGGTGCTCCCGCCCGCGTCGAACACGTATGGCCGCTCGGCGTGTACCCGCGACACCGACCGGATCCCGTGCGGGCTCAGGAACTCGGCCTCGTCCAGCAGATAGCGGAGCACCCGTTCGAGCCGCGCGCGGGAGGGAATCGAGAGCAGCCGGTGCACGCCCTCCTCGCCCATCCTCGGCAGCATGCACGCGATGTGACGCGCGAGATCGGGCCGGTTGTCGAGGAACCATTGCATGCGGCGGCGGAAGCCGGCGAGCTTCTGGATCTTTCGCTCATCGAGCACCTCGACGGCGATCAGCGGGATGATCCCCACGAGCGAGCGCACGCTCAGCGGGATGTGCTGCCCGTCCACGTGGAGCTGGTCGTAGTAGAAACCGTCGTCCTCGCTCCAGAGCCCGGAACCGCCCAGCGTGTTGATGGCGTCGGCGATGCCGATGAAGTGCTCGAAGAACTTGGAGGCGATGTCCTCGTACGCCGGATCCTCGCTCGCGAGCTCCAGGGCGATCGACAGCATCGTGTTGCAATAGAACGCCATCCACGCGGTGCCGTCGGCCTGCTCCAGGCGCCCGCCGGTGGGCAGCGGCCGGGAGCGGTCGAACACGCCGATGTTGTCGAGCCCGAGGAACCCGCCGGCGAACAGGTTGCGCCCCTCCGGGTCCTTCCGGTTCACCCACCAGGTGAAGTTGAGCAGCAGCTTCTGGAACGCGCGCTCGAGGAACAGACGGTCACGCTTGCCGCGCGCTCCGGTCATCTTGTACACCCGCCACACCGCCCACGCGTGCACCGGCGGGTTGACGTCGGAGAACGCGAACTCGTATGCCGGGATCTGCCCGTTCGGGTGCATGTACCACTCGCGCAGGAACAGGATCAGCTGCTCCTTGGCGAAGTGCGGGTCGATGCGCGCGAACGGCACCATGTGGAACGCCAGATCCCACGCCGCGAACCAGGGATACTCCCATTTGTCCGGCATCGAGATGACGTCGCGGTTGAACAGGTGGGTCCACTCGCTGTTCCGCCCGTCGAGGCGGTTGCCCGGCGGCGGGGGCTGCGATGGATCGCCCGGAAGCCACTCGCGCACCACGTAATGGTAGAACTGCTTGCTCCAGAGGAGCCCGGCGTAGCCCTGCCGGAGCACGTTCCGCTCCTCGGCCGTCGCCTGCGGGGGCAGCGTGTCAGCGTAGAACTCGTCGGCCTCGCGGATCCGCTCGCCGAAGGTCCGGTCGAAGCCCGCGCCAAACGGTGATGGGAGCTTGCCCTCCACCCGGCGGAGACGGAGTCGCACGGTGACGCTCGAGTGGGCCGGCACCACGAGGCGATACCATGCCGCCGCCTTCGTGCCGTGCTCGACCGGGTTCACCGCATCCACCGCGCCGTCCACCACGCGGCGATGGAACCCGTCCTTCACGTACGGCGTCGCGTTCGGTGCGCCGTGGAGGCGCGCGACGTTGGTCTCGTTCTCGGTGAAGAGCAGGTCGGCCGGTGTTCCCTTCGCGGGCTCGATGTCCAGGCGATACTCGCCGAACGACGGATGCGACGCGTGCACCGCCGTGGCCGACGCGCGCTCGATCGTGGGCCGCTCGGAGTAGCCTTCGCCGTCCCGGCCCCAGCCCCAGGTGTTCCGGAACCAGAGCGTGGGCAGCAGGTGGAGCGGCGCGTCCTCGGGGCCGCGGTTCGCCACGGTGAGCCGGATGAGAATGTCCTCGGGAGCCGCCTTCGCGTACTCGGCGACGACATCGAAGTACCGGTCGCCGTCGAATGCTCCCGTGTCGGCCAGCTCGTACTCGGGCGCGTCCTTCCCGCGGCGGGCGTTCTCGTGTACGAGGTCGTCGTAGGGAAACGCTCGCTGCGGGTACTTGTAGAGCGCCTTGAGGTAGGAGTGGGTGGGAGCGCTGTCGAGGTAGTAGTAGCACTCCTTCACGTCCTCGCCGTGGTTCCCCTCGGGACCCGTGAGGCCGAAGAGCCGCTCCTTGAGGATCGGATCGCGCCCGTTCCAGAGCGCGAGCGAGAAGCAGAGCCGGCACTGGCGGTCCGTGATGCCGAGCAGACCGTCCTCGCCCCACCGGTAGACCCGGCTTCGGGCGTGGTCGTGGGGGAAGTAACTCCAGACGTTGCCGTCGGCGGAGTAGTCCTCCCGGACCGTGCCCCACTGGCGCTCGGAGAGGTACGGACCCCAGCGCTTCCAGTTCTCGGCTCGCTGGGTGTCGCGATCGAGTCGGAGCGACTCGGCGTTTGGCATGGGAGGCTCCTTGATGTGCGAACGTTCAACGCCGGGACGCGGCGGGGGGTTCCCGGATGGGGCTATCGGTCATCAGTCATCGGTCATCGGTCGTGGCGCCGCCGACATCCAAGCGCCAGATTGAGCCAGATCGACGATCGATAGCCGATGACCGATGACCATTCATATCCTCCATAAGCGCACAAGGGAACTCATCCTCGCGGTGGACGCACCCACGCTCGCCGGCGCGGCGCTCCCACTCACCTCCATTCACGGGGGCGATCTGAGCGGCGCCGACATGCACGGCGTGGACATGCGCTTCGGGGATCTGTGCCGGATGGTGCTGCGGGGCACCGACCTCAGAGGGGCGGACCTGACCGGGGTGGACCTGAGCTACTCCGACTGCACCGGCGCCGACTTCCGGGGCGCCAATCTCACCGACGCGCGGCTGGTGGCGGTGGACGCCACCCGGGCCACCTTCGCCGGCGCGACCCTCGGCAGCTCACGGTGGCGCCGGGCCGTCCTCACGGAGGTGATCTTCGAGGATGCGGATCTCGAACGGGCCGACCTGGTGCATGCCGGCGGGCGGGGCGTCCGGTTCCGGGGCGCGAATCTCACCGGAGCGGACCTCAGCTTTGCCGACCTCCCCAACGCCGACCTGTCGTACGCCAATCTGACCCGCGTCATGCTCGCTCGCACGGTCTTGCGCGGCGCGAGTCTCCGCGGGGCCGAGCTGGCCCTTGCCTGCTTCAACCGCGCGGAGCTCGCGGGCGCCGACCTCGAAGGGGCGCTCCGGGACCACGCGGTCTTCGTTCCCACTGTGAAGAGGTGAAACGCGAAGGCGACACGCCTTTGCGTTTCGACTCTCGAGAAGCGCTAGGTGTCGGACCGGCCGAGGCCGGTTCGGATGCGCGCGAGCAGATCCGGCGGGATGGCGATGCGCCGGAGTTTGTCCTTCAGCTGATCAAGTACCCCCGCCTCGAACTGGAACTGCGCCGTGCACGCGGCGCAGGTCTGCAGGTGCTCGTGCACCAGGCGCAACTCGGCCTCCGCCAGCTCCCGGTCGACGAAGTCGTCGAGCCGACGCAACGCTTCGTCGCACGTGTAGCGGTCCAGTCGGCTGGTCATGAGGCCCCAACGCGGCGCAGGTCCCCGGAGTTCCCGGTCAACTGGCGGCCGCGTCCGGCAAGGCCCCGAAGCGCCGCTCCCGGCCACGGAACTCGGTCACGGTCTCGGCGAACAGGTCGGGCGCGAAGTCCGGCCACATCACCGGCAGGAAGCAGAGCTCGGCGTAGGCACACTCCCAGAGCAGAAAGTCGCTCAGCCGACGCTCGCCCCCGGTGCGGATCAACAGATCCACCGGCGGGGCCTGCGGCCCGCCATGGTTCACGATGGCGAGCAGACGCGAGAACGACTCCCGCGACGGCACGGTGTCCGCGGCGAGGCACTGGGCTGCCCGGAGGATCGTGTCCCGCGCCGAGTAGTCGATGGCGACACGCAGGTGGAGGGTCGTGCCCGCCGCCGTAACCATCTCGGTCTCCTCGATGGCAACCCGGAGGGCGCGGCCCAGCCGGTCGCGCCGGCCGATCACGCTCAGCCGGACACCGTTTTCGACGCAGCGCGCCGCCTCGCTCCGGAGATAGTCGCGGAACAGCCGCATCAGCCAGCTCACCTCGCGGCCCGGGCGCTGCCAGTTGTCGGCGGAGAACGCGAAGAGGGTGAGGGTGCCGACGCCCAGTCCGGGCGCCGCCTCGACGATGCGCCGGACGGCCGCCGCGCCGTGCCGATGGCCTTCGGCGCGCGACAGCCCCTGCCGGGTGGCCCAGCGTCCGTTTCCGTCCATGATGATGCCGACGTGGATGCCGGTCATGGCTCGGCGCTCCGGGTGGCGCGGATGAGTGCCTCCATGTGTTCCAGGTAGCGCTCGAGCGCCGCGCGGCCCGACGGGCTCAGGCGGTAGACGGTCTTGGGCAGCCGCCCCTCGAACGACTTCGTGCAGGTGATGTAGTGCGCCTCCTCCAGCTTCCGCGCGTGCACGCTGAGGTTGCCGTCGGTGGTGTCGAGCAGCCGCTTGAGCGCGTTGAACGTGAGCGATTCGTTCACGGCCAGGGCGCTCACGATGGCGAGCCGCATGCGCTCGTGGATGAGCCGGTCGAGCTCGAGCGCCGCGCCGCCGGTGATCGCGCCGCGCACGGCCGGCTCCTTCCGCGACCCCGGCCGCGCCGCGCTCGGCTCAGCCACCATACCTCCGCGCGATCACGAGCCCGAAGGCGAGGTGGAACCCGCCGAACCCCGCCGCCATGAGCGCATTCCCCCAGGCCGGGGGCGCGAACAGCGCGAGGCTGCCAAGCGCCATGAAGCACAGCCCCATGAGCGGCACGACCCGCACCGAATACGCGCCGCCGGTCACGACGCCGGTGCCGTAAAGCAGCAGCCAGGTGCCGGGGAGCGCCGGCACCTGCCCCGCGCGGACCAGCGCGAGCGTGAGAAGGACACCCACGAGCAGGGGCGGCACGTAACTGAGCACGAACCTGCGGCCGGACGCGGAGAGGACCGAGGTGCCGGCACGGCTCGCCTTCACGCTCATCGCCCACCCGCCGATCAGGAGAGCGAGCGCGGCGGCACTGAGCCAGATGCCCACCCACCAACGGTCGAGCGGGTGGCCGTACGCGGCCGCCGCGGCGACCAGGGCGGTCAGTCCCATCGCCATGCCGCCCCAGCCCGGAACGGCGGTGAACGGCGCCGCCCGCTCCATGGTCTGGCGGATGAACGAGAGATCGTCGATCGCCCGGTCGTGGAGGGCGGGGACCGGGCGGCTATCGGGTCGGAGGGGGGTCACGGACGCCATTCAGACAATGGTAGCGAGTCGGTCTAATTGCAGCAAGTACTTTTCACCGTCAAGCAGTACTATGGCGAAGGCCGCCCTCGATGGAGCCTGCTCCCGTCACCACCCTCGCGCCGATCGACTACAGTCGTCATGGCGGTCTACTTCGCCGCCGTGCTCGCGGTTGGGTGGGTCCTCCGCCGGGTCATGCAGTCCAGTACCGATTTCTTTCTCTCCGGCCGATCGCTCTCCGCCTGGATCACCGGCATCGCGTTCATCTCAGCCAATCTCGGCGCCCAGGAAGTGATCGGGATGGGAGCCTCGGGCGCGAAAGTACGGCATCGCCACCAGTCACTTCTACTGGGTTGGCGCCATTCCCGCGATGGTATTCGTGGGCCTCTTCATGATGCCGTTCTACTGCGGCTCTCGGGCCCGCGCCGTGCCCGAGTATCTCCGGTTACGCTTCGATGAGACGACCCGGACGTTGAACGCCGTCTCCTTCGCGCTGATGACGATTTTCTCTTCCGGCGTCTCGATGTATGCCATGGGGAAGCTCTTCAATCTGCTGCTCGGGTGGAGCTTCGACGTGAGTGTCCTGGTATCGGCCCTCATCGTGCTCGCCTGCGTCCTCCTCGGCGGCCTGACCAGCGCCATCTACAACGAGGTGCGGCAATTCTCTCTCATCGTGTTCGGATTCGCGCCGCTGGTGGCGCTCGGCCTCGTCGCGGTGGGCGGCTGGGACGGCCTCAGTGCGCGCCGGGCGGAGGTCGCCGTCACCCGAGGGCTGCCGCCGGAGGCGTACACCAATGCGTGGTCGGGTCTGGGGGATCCAGCCCGGAATCCAGTGGGCGTCGAGTGGTTCGGGCTGATCATGGGATTGGGCTTCGTGCTGTCGTTCGGCTACTGGTGCACCGACTTTCTCGTGGTGCAGCGCGCCATGGCGGCGGAGTCGATGACCGCCGCGCGCCGCACATACGACCGATCTCGCCGTGGAGTTCGTGCTCTCTCGACTCCCGCGCTGACCCGGGCCTCCGCGCTCAGGGTGACACGCGCTGCCCCCTCTCCGCGTCGAACCAGTGAAGCCGGGGCCGGTCGAACACCACGCCGACCATCTGCTCCTCCTCTATTGCCGGCTCCGGCGGCGCCACGACCCGCAGGGGCTCAGCGTCGGGAGTTGCGCCCAGCTTGAGGTACACCAGTAGCTCGCTGCCGAGCGGCTCGACTACGTCCACCCACGCATCGATGTCCCCCTTGCCAGACTCGACTATTCGCAGGTCATGGGGCCGGATGCCGAGCGTCAGGCTTGCCCCGCCCCCGGGAGCGACGCCCCTCAGCATGTCCCCTGGCAGAAAATTCATCCCCGGCGATCCCACGAATCCCGCCACGAACTGATTGGCCGGCCGCCGATAGACCTCCATCGGAGGGGCGACCTGCTGGAGGACACCGTCCCGCATGACGGCGACCCGCCAGCCCAGGGTCATCGCCTCCTCCTGATCGTGGGTGACATAGACCACCGTGGCGCCCAGCCGGCGATGCAGGCGAGCCAGCTCGGCGCGGGTCTCCACCCGCAGCTTGGCATCGAGGTTGGAGAGCGGCTCGTCGAACAGAAACACCTTCGGCTCCCGGACGATCGCGCGGCCCAGGGCCACCCGCTGGCGCTGGCCGCCCGAGAGCTGGGCGGGCCGGCGGCCGAGCACCTGCTCCAGGCCCAACGCCCGGGCGGCATCCTCCACCCGCCGCTCGATGATCTCCGGCCCTGCCCCGCGCATCCTGAGTCCGAAGGCGAGGTTCTCCTGCACCGTCATGTGGGGGTAGAGCGCGTACGTCTGGAAGACCATGGCGATATCGCGCTCCTGCGGGGGGAGTGCGGTGACATCCCGGTCGCCGATCAGGATCCGTCCCGCAGTGGGCGTCTCGAGGCCCGCGATCATGCGGAGCGCGGTGCTCTTCCCACAGCCCGATGGCCCGACGAGTACCATGAACTCTCCGTCGGCGATCTCGAGGTCGAGCCCCTGCGCGGCCACATGGCCATTCGGGTAGGTCTTTCCCACACCTTCCATACGAACCGAAGCCATGATCAACCCTTTACCGCGCCGGCGGTGAGACCCTGGACGATTCGCCGCTGGAAGGCGAGCACCAGCAGCGTCACCGGCGCGGTGGCCACCACCGCGGCGGCGAGAATCTGCCCCCAGGGCACCTGGTACTGTCCCCGGAAGAGCGCGATCGCGACCGGAACCGTTTGCCGCTCCGGCCCCAGGGTGAACGAGAGCGCGAAGAGGAATTCGTTCCAGCTGTACACGAAGGTGAGGATTGCGGTCGTGGCTATCCCGGGCACCGCCAGCGGAACGATCACCTCCCAGAAGGCTCGCAGCCGTCCCGCGCCGTCCACCATCGCGGCTTCCTCCAGCTCGCCCGGCAGCTGGCGGAAGAAGCCCACCAGGAGCCAGACGGTGAGCGGCATCGCGAACGTGAGATAGGGCAGTACCAGCCCGGGATAGGTATTGATCAGATGCAGCTCCCGGAGCAGGAGATAGAGGGGCGAGACCACGGAGATCTGGGGGAACATCCCGACAGCCAGGATGAATCCGAGCAGAGCCGTCTTGCCCCGGAACTCGAGCCGCGCGAGCGCGTATGCGCAGAGAGCTCCGACCGAAACACAGAACGCGGTCGTGGTCCCGGCCACGATGAGCGAGTTGCGGATCGGCAGCCAGAAGCTTCGCTCGGTAAACAGTGCGCGGTAGTGATCGGTGACGAGCTGGTTCGGGAGAAGGGACGGCTCCTGGAAGAGCCGTGCCTCCGGAGTGAACGAGGCAACGATAGCCCAGTAGAACGGAAAGGCGCTCGCTCCGACCAGAAGCGCGAGCGCCAGTACCGGCCACCACTTGCGAGTGTTCACCGCTTCCCCCCCGTGAGCTCGGCGCCCAGAAACCGGATGTACAGGAGCGCGAGGCCGAAGGTGACGAGGAAAACGATGACGGACAGCGCCGACCCGTAGCCGAACTGGAGATTCTGGAGCAGCACGTTGAAGGTGTACAGCGCGATCGGCTCGGTCGAGGTGCCCGGCCCTCCACCGGTCAGTGCATAGATCAGGTCGAAAACTCGAAACGCATCCATGGTGCGAAAGATGAGCGCCACGACGATGGCGGGCTTGAGCAGCGGCAGCGTCACGTAGCGGAACTGTCGCCAGGCCGACGCTCCGTCCATCCGCGCGGCCTCGTAGAGGGAGGCGTCGATGTTCTGCAGGCCGGCGAGAAGCAGAAGCGCCACGAAAGGAGTGGTTTTCCAGACGTCGGCGAGAACGACCGGAACCCACGCAGCCAGGGGCTGAATGAACCACACGACCGGCCCCCGCAGCACCCCGAGCTCCACGAGGGCGGTGTTTGCGATCCCGTGGTGCCCTTCGAACATGAACCGCCAGAGGAGGGCCGAGACCACCGTCGGAATGGCCCACGGAATCAGGACTGCCGCACGTACCAGGCCGCGTCCGCGGCATGCTCGATTCAACGCCAGGGCAAGCCACAGACCTATGACCAGCTCGAGCGCCACGCTGGTGACCGCGAAGAACGCAGTGTGTCCCAATGCATCCCGGAAGCGTGGGTCCGTGAACGCCTCGACGTAGTTGTCGATGCCGACGAAGGGCCGGCCCAACCAGGGCATCCGGAGATCGTGCAAGTGAACCGACTCCCACACGGTCCACACCAGTGGAAAGAGCGCGACGAGAAGGATGGTCAGCAGAGCGGGAAGGACCAGCCCCCAGGCGATTCGCGCCTCCTGCCGCTCGATAGCGGGCCGCCGATCAGCGCCGGGCACCCGGCGCTCCGGCGCCGAGCCCGGCCCGATCCAGCAGGCGCTGCATCTCGCCCTGTGCCTGCGCGAGTGCGGAGGCGGGTTCGGACTGGCGGGTGAGTGCGCGATGGAGGTGAATCTGGAGGATCTCGGAGAGCTGGTTGTAGACCGGTGTCACCGGACGGGGGACGGCATACTCGATGACTCGCCGGGCGGTGGCCGGCGGTATGCCGAGATCCGCCGCGAGCTGGGGACTATCGTAGAGTGCCACGCGAGGCGGAAACTGTCCCACAACACGAGCGCGCTCCAGCATCTGTTCCGGCCTCGTGAGAAACTCGATGACCGCCCAGGCGGCCTCCGGGTGTTCAGTCCGCCGGTTGATGGCGAGCTGAGCTCCGCCGAGCGCCGCGGTGGGCGAACCCCCCGGGCCAGCAGGCATCGGGGCCACACTGAAGCGGCCCGCCACCCGCGATTCCGAGCTGTCCTGCATCAGACCATAGGCGTAGGGCCAGTTCCGCATGAACGCGGCTTGGCCGTTCTGGAATGCGAACCGGCTCTCCTCCTCGTGCCAGGTGAGCACGGCCGGAGGGACGATACCATCGTGATAGATCTCGTCCCGCATCTCGGTCAGCGCCCGGAGGCCGGCGTCCGAGCTAACCACCACTCGGCCTCCTTCGAGGATGCGCCCGCCGTAGGCACCGAGGTATTCGAGGAAGGTCGTTATCAGGCCCTCATACCGCGCTCCCTGCCATACCAGTCCATAGCGGAGCCCGTGCCGCTGCCTCACCCGCTTGGCGTCCCGGACCAGGTCACCCAGCGTGACTGGCGGGACCGCTATGAGGTCGGTCCGCCAGTACAACATGCCGACATCGACGAACCATGGAAGCGCAAAGAGCGTGTCCCGCCACCGGTTCGCGGCGATAGTCGAGCGGAAGAAGGCGACCGTGTCGGGGCGGAAGCGGTCCAGCGGGAGGATCCATCCGGCGGCGGCGAACTCCGGGGTCCAGATCGCGTCGAGCTGGAGGATGTCCGGATCGCTGGCCCTGGCGTTGAGCCATTGGACGTAGAGCTGGTGCCGCTGGGTCGCCGCGTCCGGCGTCACCCGCTGAACCACCCGGATGCCGGGGTTCTCTTCCATGAAGCGCGAGAGCTGCCGAACCAGCACCCGCCCCTCTGCCCCCAGCGCGCTTGTGGGGAGGGTGACGACGACGCGCCCGCGGTCGGACTGCCCGGCGCAGGCCGCAATCAACAGCGTGGTGACGAGGAAGCAGGCCGTCCGCCGGTCAGCCACGCCCGTACGCTGCCGAAGCCTTGCCTCGCTACGCCGCCCGCGACAGCTCCGACGTGCAGCTGGGGCAGCGCACGGCGCCGAGCGGGATGCTCATCTTGCAGTAGGGGCAGTCCTTGGTGGTGGCGGCGGGGGGCGGCCCCTGCAGCCGGTTGGCCAACCGGACTACCAGGAACACGGCGAACGCGACGATCAGGAACGTCAGGATCTGGTTGATGAAGAGGCCGTAGTTGAGCGTCACCGCGCCCGCCGCCTGGGCGTCCGCGAGCGTGGCATAGGGCGCCGCGGCCTTCGTTCCATCTTTCAAGAGCAGGAACAGGTTCGAGAAATCCACGTTCCCGAGTGCCAGCCCGATCGGCGGCATGATGATGTCATCGACCAGCGACTTCACGATGGCGCCGAACGCCACGCCGATGATGATGCCGACGGCAAGGTCGAGCACGTTCCCGCGCATGATGAACTTCTTGAATTCGTCGAGCATTGCGCCTCCCCGGTCGAGGTAAACGACGACTCCCAAGATGAGCAGAAGAGCCGATGAAATGCCGCTCCTCTGCTCTTCCGCTCATCTGCTCTTCTTACCAGGCGATGCCGTGATCTTCCCCATGGTGCGACGACCCGCCCCACATCGTGCCGTGCTTCCGATCGAACAGGATCGCGTTGATCGGCCCGCTGGTGCGCTCCTCCGTCTCCAGCGTATAGCCCATCCGTTGGAGCTCGGCCCGCACGCTGTCCGGGGTCGAGGCGGCGACCAGCAGCCGGCCCGGACGCGACTCGTGATCGCCGAACGAGCTCCGCATCTGGTAGCTGTTGATGTTCGGCGCCTCGGTCGCCTGCTGCACCGTCATCCCGAACTCCACGAGGTTCAGGAAGAACTGCAGGAGGTTCTGATCCTGGCTGTCGCCGCCCTGCACCGCGAAGGCGAGATAGGGCGCGCCGTCCTTGAGGGCGAGCGTCGGCGTGAGCGTCACGCGGGGACGTTTCCCCGGCTCGATCACGTTGAACGGGCCGTCTCTCGGATCGGTGACGAAGGCCTGTGCCCGCTGACTGAGGCCTACGCCGGTGCGTCCGGCGATCACCGCGGGGATCCACCCGCCGCTCGGCGTCACCGACACGACCCAGCCATCGGCATCGGCGGCCTCGATGCTGGTCGTGCCGGCGTAGAAGGGATCGGTGTCGAAGCGCGAGTCCCACGGGTCACGCGCCGAGACCCGGTCCTGCTGTCCGCTCCGGGGCGCGGCCTCCGGGGCGGGCGACACGGTCCACGCGGCCAGGAGCTGGGCGAACGGGTTGGTCGCGCCCTGATAGGGATACGGGTCGCCGGGCTTCACCGTCGAGTCGTTCCTGGCCCAGTCGATCTGCCCGAAGCGCGCCTTCGCATAGTCCTTGGAGAGCAGGCCCCGGCCCGGCTCGGCGGGCGAGAAGTACGGGTCGCCGTAGTAGAAGTCGCGGTCGGCGAACGCGAGGTTCATCGCCTGGTAGAGCGTGTGGATGTACCGGGGCGAGTTGTAGCCCATGCTCTTGAGGTCGGCGTGCTCGAGGATGTTGAGCGCCTGGAGCATCGCGGGGCCCTGCTGCCAGAACTGCAGCTTGTAGACGTCGATGCCCTGGTACGTCGTGCTGACCGGCTCCTCGATCCGCACGCGCCAGCGCGCGAGATCCTCCAGCGTGATGAGGCCGCCTTCCTCCTGCACCCCGCGCACCAGCTCCCGCGCGATATCGCCCTGGTAGAACCGGTCGTACGCGGCGCGGATCGCCTCCTTCCGGCTCTTGCCCCGCCGGAGCGCGTCGCGCTCGGCCTCGACCAGCTTCCGGAGCGTCGCCGCGAGATCCTTCTGCACGAACACCTGCCCAGCCTCCGGCGGCGCGCCCCCGGGCAGGAACACGGCCGACGAATACTTCCACTGCCGAAGCGTGTCCTTGAGCGCGGTGATCTGGCGGACCGCCTGCGCCTCGATCGGGTAGCCGTCCGCCATCTGGATCGCGGGCGCGAGGACGTCGGCGAGGGAGAGCCGCCCGTATTCCGCGAGCATCGTCATCAGGCCGCCGGGCGTGCCGGGGGTGATGGCCGATAGCGGACCGGACTGCGGAGGGTAGCGATACCCCTTGTCGCGATAGAACTCGGCGGTCGCCCCCGTAGGCGCCACCCCCAGCGCGTTGATGCCGATGACCTTCCTCTGCTTCGGATGATAGATCAGCGCCTGGGTCTCGCCGCCCCAGGAGAGGACGTCCCACATCGTCGCCGTCGCGGCGAGCATGGCGCACGCGGCGTCCACCGCGTTGCCGCCCTGCTGGAACATCATCGCCCCGGCGGTCGCGCCGAGCGGTTTGCCGGTGATGGCGATCCAGTGGCGGGCATGGAGCGGCGGCTTGGCGGTGCGCGGGGCGGTGCGTTGGGCAGCGAGCGGTGTCGGGGGCAGCATGAGGGCGGCGGCGAGCGCGCCGGCCGCGGCGGCGGTGAGGGAGCTTGGCATGGCCTACAATATGGCCGGACGGGAGAGGGCGGGAGAGGGCGGGAGAGGGCGGGAACGGGGCGGGGTCGTCGCACGCTCACCGGGCGGTGGCGGCTCCGCCGCGGCGCTGCAGGTTTCGGCTCCCCGTCAGGCGTCCGCCAGCTCCACTCCCGCGAGCCGAGCCGCGCCCACCACCGCCTCCTCCCGCCCTTTCCCTCCCTCTCCCGCCGTCAGCTCCAGGTCCGAAAGGACGTTCATGAAGGCCACGAACGCATCGTAGGGCGACTCATACGGGTTGAAGT
>JBOHSY010000321.1:0-2670 GCA_050733355.1 Gemmatimonadales bacterium
CTCCCCTACCGCGCACCCTTCCACGCCCGGCCGTCAGGTGAGCGGCTGTCGCGACGCTGGCGTGAGGGAGAACGCATTTTGCAGCCGTAACCGGCCATCGGCCGCTGGAGGAGACCGCGCCCGGGCAAACCGTCCGGGCGCGGTTGGGGGGATGTTACCGGGGAACGGGGATACACGACGGAAGGAGACGTGACCTCGCGGAACGCGCAGTTCCGCTGGCTGGTCGAGCCCGCCGTAGACGGCGACGCGACGAGTGGCCATGATCGCTCTACGAAGTGTTCGGGAAATCCGCAAAGGCGGACTAGGTTCGGGAGCGACTGGTCGCAGCCGGGGGGTCGCTCCCGCGGGGCTGGGGACGGAGCACCAGGACGAGATCGCCTCGCTTGAGGTGCACCGGCGTCCCTGAAACAACGATAGTGCACCGGCGGTGCGCCACCCCAAGCACGCGCACCCTCCAGGCGCACCCGTCCCGGTCGTCACCCGGTAGCCCCGCTCGATCATCGCATTCGTTCCGGTCAATGATGCCGTTGCTGGGGCGGGGGCGGAGGAGCCCCACGGCTGCGAGAGCCGTGAGCGCGACGGCGAGAATAGTTCCGGGTGTCGTCAAGGCATCGAACGTCATAGGGACCTCGGCGACTGGTCCGTGAGGCCGCTCCCGTTGCCGCGGGCGGTGATGGCAAGGGCAGCGAGCGGGAGGGCGGCCGGGCCGAGTGTCTTGGCGTGTTTCGGGTTCGTCTCGAGCTCCATGCGTTGCGTTCCCACGTGATTCGATTCCAGATCCTTCACCACAACCACGCCGGCGTCGCGTCGAACGCCGGGTGGTTCGTGAGATTCGTGAAGCCCGTGCCGTCGCCGTTCATGACATAGATCTCCCGATTGCCATCCCGGTCAGTCACAAACGCAATCCGGTCACCGCCGGGCGACCAGACAGGCGCCTCGTCCCGAGCATCCAGGTTCATCGGGTCCTGGGTGAGCTGCGTGACACCGCTGCCATCGGTGTTCATCACGTAGATCTCGACGTTGTTCCCTATGCCCCCACCGGCGCGATTGCTCGCGAAGGCGATCCTGGTGCCGTCGGGGGACCACGCCGGCCAGCCATCGGGGGCGGCATGGTTCGTCAGGTTCGTGACCCCAGTCCCGTCGGCGTTCATGACGTAGATCTCGCGGCCGGGATCCCGCCTCTCGAACGCGACCTTTGACCCGTCCGGTGACCACGCGGGAGTAAACTCGTGCGCAGGGTCATTGGTAAGGTTTGTGAGGCCTGTGCCATCCGCGTTCATCACGAAGATGTCGGGGTTGCCGCTTCGCACGCTCGCAAACGCGACGCGCGATCCATCAGGCGACCATGCGGGTTCGCCGTCCCAAGCTGCATCGTCGGTCAGCCGGGTGAGCCCCGTGCCGTCCGCGTTCATCATGTAGATGTCGGAGTATTCGGGCTGCTGATCGCGATCGCTCTCGAACACGATCCTCGAGCCGTCCGGGGACCAATCAGGATCGACGTCTCGCGCCGGATGGTCGGTGACGCGGGTGAGCCCCGTGCCATCGGGGTTCATCGCGTAGATCTCGAAGTTGCCGTCACGGTCGGTGGCGAACGCGATCCGCTCCGGCGGGGGTCCGCACGCGACGGCGAAGGTCGTTGGGACGGTCTGACCCGCGGTCACCGTCAGGCTGCGCGGGTTGTCGCCTGCCACGGTGCAGCTGAGATGCACGCCGCTGAGCGCGATGCTGTAGTCACCCGGATCGAGGTCGCCGAAGACGGTCGAGGCATTGACGCCGAGTGCGCGACTCTGGCTGCCGGCCTGGACGGTGTACCCGTCGGCGTCGATTTGCGCGCCCGTCGTAGCGGCGGTGACCTGGATCGCTCCCCGGGTGGACGGAGCCGCCGAGTCGTCGCCGTTGCAGGCGGCCACCAGGAAGGCGGCCGCCGAAACCAGAAGAAGAAGGACGGGGCCCATGTCGATTCCTCGGGGTTGCGATCCTGCCGGCAGGCAGAACGCACTTTCCGCCGGGAACCGGACAGCACCGCCCGTCAACTGGGGTCCGCCCGGGCGACCGGGAGCTTGCCGTGGTCGGCGCGTGGCCTACCTTGAGGTATTGCGGTCAGCGTGTGTGTGCGTGGGGTTCGGTCCTTCCATGTCCTGTGGCGGTGCGGGTCGGGTGCAAGACGCACAGACGGTTACGCAGCTGCTGAGGGCGTCACGCAGCGGCAGCGGGGATGACCTCGATCGTTTGTTCTCGCTGCTCTACGACGAGCTGCGACGAATCGCTCACCGGCAGCTCCTCGGCCAGCCGCGCGATGGGACGCTCAACACCACCGCTCTCATCCACGAGGCCTACCTGCGGATGGTCGATCAGACCCAGGCCGACTGGGAGGACCGCGCCCGCTTCTTCGCCTACGCGGCGCGTACGATGCGCGCCATCATCGTGGACTCCGCCCGCCGTCGCTGCGCCCGGAAACGGGGCGGCCACCTGAGCCATGTCTCGTTCGATGACCGCGATCTCCCGGTCGAGGCCCAGGCGGACGCGATCCTGGCCGTGGACACCGCGCTCACCCGGCTCACCGAGGTGAGCGAGCGGTTGAGCCGGATCGTCGAGTGCCGGTTCTTCGGCGGGATGAGTCTCGACGAGACGGCGGTCGCGCTCAGCGTCTCGGACCGGACGGTTCGCCGG
>JBOHSY010000322.1:0-2194 GCA_050733355.1 Gemmatimonadales bacterium
TGGAAGGACCCGAAGGCGTTGGAGCGCTACCCGGCCGGGAGCGAGGCCCGCCGGCGCTTGGCGCACCGCATGAAGTCGCGCTCGCTGTGGGATTTCTTCCTGCACCACCTGGCGTCCAGTGGCGTCCCGGTGCCCCGGACCGACCTCGAGCGGGACGTCACCCGGCGGGTGGAGCCCTCTCCCGCCCTGCGAGAGGTGCTGATCGCGGTGTACCGTAGCCAACCGGCGCTGGCCGAGCTGTGCGAACGGCTGGTGGATCTCGATGAAGGGATGATGGAGTGGCGCTACCGGCACGTGAAGATGGTGCAGCGTACGATCGGGACCCGCCGCGGCACCGGGGGAAGCGCCGGGGCGGAGTATTTGCTCGCCACCCTCAATCAGCCGCTGTTTCCGGATCTGTGGGCAATCCGGACGGAGCTCTAGACCCATAGCCCATAGCCCATAGCTCATAGCTTCCACCCCATGCATCCCGGCTCCCTCTACGGCTCCCCCAACGCCTTGGCACCCCACTATTCCCGATTCGGGGTATCCGAGCGCCTCCTGCTCACCGGGCACTCCCACCAGGCCTGGCCGGACTGCGGCTTCGACGGCCAGATGCAAGCCTGGCTGGACGCGGCGCACTACGTGGACGACAAGTGGGAGCAGGCGTTCGCGCAGGCTGATCGAGTACGCGACGGATTCGCCAGGCTGCTCGGTGACGCGGAAGGCTGCGTCGCCCTAGCGGCGAGCACCCACGAGCTGGTGGTCCGCCTCCTCTCCGGCCTGCCGCTACGGACGCGCCCCCGGTTGGTCACGACCGACGGCGAGTTCCACAGCATCCGCCGGCAGCTCGACCGCCTAGCGGAGGAGGGACTCACCATTGTCCGGGTTGCCGAGGCTCCGCTCGAGTCGCTGGCGACCCGACTCAGCCGCGCGGTGGATGATCGAACGGCCCTGGTGCTGGTCTCGGCCGTTTTCTTCGACACCGGGCGGATTGCCCGCGGGCTCGCCGAGGTGGCGGCGAGCTGCCGGCGCCACGGGAGCAGGCTCCTGGTGGACGCGTATCACGCGCTCAACGTCGTGCCGTTCTCGGTCGCCGGCGAGGGACTGGGCGACGCCTTCATCGTGGGCGGCGGGTACAAGTACTGTCAGCTGGGAGAGGGGAACTGCTTTCTGCGAATCCCGCCGGACACCGACCTTCGGCCGGTGGTGACCGGGTGGTACAGTGAGTTCACCGTCCTGGCGGATCGGCAGCGCGCGGAGCGAGTGGCCTATGGACCGGGAGGCGACCGGTTTGCCGGCGCGACCTACGATCCGACCAGCCATTATCGCGCCGTCCGGGTGTTCGACTTCTTCCGTGAGCGTGGGCTCACGCCTCAGCTCCTCAGGGAGGTGAGCCAGCATCAGATCGGGCTGCTTGCCTCGACGTTCGACGCGCTCGATCTCGACCCCGCGGTCCTGAGCCGCGACCGGGCCTGCCCGCTCGACGAGGTCGGCGGTTTCCTCACGCTCCGATCCCCGCTCGCGGCCGCTCTGGTGCAGAGCCTCCGTGCACGTGGGGTCTGGACCGATGCCCGCGGTGAGGTCCTCCGGCTCGGTCCTGCACCCTACCTGTCGGACCGCCAGCTGCGGGACGCGATGGGGCGGTTGGGAGAGGTGGTGCGGGAGAATGCCGCCTGACCCGCGTTGCACCTTGGACAGCAACCTCGGTGGGAGCCTTACGTGATCCGCTGCCGGTCGCGACCGAACGGATCCCCTGCGGCTTACGCTGGCCCCTCTGGATCAGGCGAGTCCTGGTTCGAGCCCAGAAGGGGCAATGCCCGGTGCGAGAGCACCGGGTCGCAGACCGGCAGGCAGCTGCGGATCGAGCGTTGCTCACGAACGCTCCGGCTCCGCGTCGAGCATCTTGAGGAAAGGGGGCGAGCCGTGGCGCTTGGCCGCTTCCCGCGCGTTCGCCATGTCCTCCGGCAGCCGGGGCTCCGCCAGGCGGTCAAACTCCTCAGGTGACGTTGGCTCAGCGTCGCGCGGCTCAGCGACGCGGCATCCCAGAGATGCTTGGTAGCTCGAGAGCGGCCGCGCCTCTGCTCGCGCCTCCATCTACATGTGATGCTCCGTGGAAAGCGGCGGAGCGTCATCTCCTCCGCGCACCTCGACGAAATGGCCCGACATCGCCTCGTCCGCCGACAGCTCGATCCCGATTCGTTCGGCTCGGCTG
>JBOHSY010000323.1:0-6683 GCA_050733355.1 Gemmatimonadales bacterium
GCGGGTCCGGGCTCGCGAGTGCAGGCGCTCAGGCTCTCTCGTACCCGCCGCAGTCGTTCGACATGGAGATCGTAGTGCAGGGTAAGTGGGGTCAGTCGAAGAGTCCCTTGTCACGCCTCGCCCGGCAGCGGGCCCGAAGATCGAGGGTTATCTGGTGTCAGCGGGTTCGATTCCCGCCCCTCGCACTGATCCCTTGGTTGGCTGAGTGGGTCGCCGCGGCTCGGTTATCAGGAGGGCGAGTCATGGACTTCACGCAGTACTTCGCAACTCGCATGATGCGTCTGCTGACGCCGCAGGCCGAGCCGATCCCCGGGTCGAACCAGGTCGCCAACTCCGGCGGTGGGTACAGCTGGCCGGTGGACCCGTGGACCCGGCTGGACCGGTTCCTCGTGCTCGGCAGCGAGGGCGGCACCTATTACATCGGCGGGCGGGAGCTCACCCGGGAGAACGCGCGCGCGGTGGTCGAGTGCGTGGCCGCGGACGGACCGCGCGTGGTGCGCCGGATCGTCGAAATCAGCGGGTCGGGCCGGGCGCCGAAGAACGACCCCGCGCTCTTTTTCGCGCTGGCGATCGCGGCGGGTCTGGGTGACGCCGCGACCAAGACCGCCGTGTGGACCGCGCTGCCCGAGGTGGTGCGGACGGGCACGCATCTGTTCCACTGGCTGCAGTACGTGCAGGCGTTCCGCGGCTGGGGCCGGGGCGTCCGGCGTGCGGTCGCCGCCTGGTACACGGCCAAGCCGGCCGAGGACGTCATCCACCAGGTGCTCAAGTACCCGAGCCGCGATGGCTGGGCGCATCGCGACGCGCTGCGCCTGGCGCACCCGAAGGCCCCGACGGTGGCGCACGATCTGGTCTTCCGGTACGCCACCCGGGGATGGGGTGGTGTGCTGGAGCTCGACGGCGTGAGCGACCTGCCGGTGGTCCAGTCCATCGAGGCGGTGCAGGCCGTCAAGCACCAGATGCCGGGCCTGGCGGCGCAGACGATCGCGCGTCACCGGTTGACCCGCGAGATGGTGCCGACGGAGCTGCTGGTCCACGCGGTCGTGTGGGAGGCGCTGCTCGAGCGGATGCCGCTCACGGCGATGATCCGGAACCTCGGAGTCATGAGCAAGGTCGGGCTGCTGGTGCCGATGAGCGACGCCGTTCGCCTGGTGGTCGAGCGGCTGGGCGATCGCGCCGCGCTCCGGGCCACGCGGGTCCACCCCATCACGGTGCTCGCGGCACTGAAGACGTACGCCCAGGGTCGGGGGATGAAGGGCCCGGGGCAGTGGAGTCCGGTGCCGCAGGTCGTGAACGCACTGGACGCCGCGTTCTATCTGGCGTTCGAGAACGCACCCTCGACGGGCAAGCGCGTCATGCTCGCGCTGGACGTGTCGGGCTCGATGGGGTCCCCGGTCCACGGCATGAATTACCTCTCATGCCGTGAGGCATCGGCCGCGATGGCGCTCGTGACGGCCGCGCGCGAGCCTCGGCACATGTTCACGGCGTTCACCGAGGGATCGTCTGCGTCGCGGTGGTACCAGCTGGGCAGCGGGATCAGCCAGCTCGCGATCTCGCCGCGGCAGCGGCTGGATGACGTGGTGAAGCAGATCAGCCGGCTTCGGTTCGGCGGCACGGACTGCGCCCTCCCGATGCTCGAGGCCACGAAGCACCGCTGGCCGGTGGACCTGTTCGTGATCTACACGGACAGTGAGACCTGGGCCGGCCAGGTGCATCCGGCGCAGGCGCTCCGGCAGTACCGGGAGCGCATGGGCATCCCGGCCAAGCTGGCCGTGGTCGGGATGGCGTCGAACGGCTTCACGATCGCGGATCCGGACGATGCGGGCATGCTCGACGTGGTCGGATTCGACCCGGCCACGCCGAGCGTGATCGCCGACTTCGCGGCTCCGACATGACGATGGGGCGCGCTACGGTAACGTGGCGCGTCCGATCGTGTTGGCGTCGGTGCCGAACCAGATCGCCTTGGTGCTCGCGTCGTAGCTCATGTGTCGCACCACCTTCGCGCCGCTCTTCGCGATCGGCGTCTCGCTCACGACCTTCCCCGTCTTCGTATCGAAGCCCACCAGCCGGTTCGGCTGCGGGCCGGTCTCCACGAACCAGATCCGGTCCTTGTCGTCCACCGTGAGCGCGTAGATCAACGCGCTCCGCTTGCTGGGCGCAGCCCACTCCTGGATCCTGCCGGTCGCGGGATCCAGCCGGCCGATCACGCCACGCACGTAATCGCCGTACCAGACGCGGTCGTCGGAGGTGACGGCGATGCGGCGGCCGCGAGCGTCCGGATCGGGCAGGTCGTACTCCTTGAGCGCGAACGTCACCGGATCCACCGTCCCCAGCTTGCTGGTGCCGAACTCGTTGAACCAGGGGCGATTCTTCGAGTCCACCGCGATACCGTAGGGACGCGCGTTCGGCGTGGGCACCTTCACCAGCCGCACCTTGCCGTCCGCGGTGGTGAGCTTGCCGACGAAGTTGCCCTGCTGCACGGTGAACCAGATGTCGCCCTTATCGTCGAACACGAGCGTGTGCGGATCGCCCGCGGCGGGATCGGGCATCGGGTAGCGCTTGATGGCGCCGGTGGCCGGATCGAGCCGGCCGATCATGCCGTTCCGGTTGCCCGCGTACCAGACCGCCCCCGCTTTGTCCACGATCAGGTTGTGGGGATGGGTGCCGTCCTCGATCTCGTAGCGCTTGAACTTGCCGTTGGCCGGGTCGAGGTAGGCGATGTAATTGCCGGTCTGCCCCACGAACCACACGCGGTTCTGCGCGTCGGCGTAGGGGTCGCGCGGCCGCGTTCCCTCCCACGGCACGGTCCACTCGTCGATCTGCACCGGCGCCGGCGCGCTGTCCGGGAGCGCCGCGAGCGCGACACCGGCCAGCATGAGCACACGAATCATGTTCCCTCCACGATGCGATACACGGTTCCACCAGCCGCGAGAATGTAGAGCTCGCCGGCGGCGTCCTGCCCGAAGCTGGTGACGTTACCGGCCTCGAGCGCCGCCCACTCGCGCTCCTCCGCGGCCTCGCCATTGCTGTAGCGGAAGCTCCGGACCCAGCCGGAGCAGAAGTCGGAGTAAAAGTAAGTGCCCTGGAGCGCCGGGATCGCGCTCCCCCGGTACACGTAGCCACCGGTGACCGAGCAACCGTCGCCGTGGTTGTACTGGGCCGCCGGCAGGACGAGACCCGACTGGTCGCAGCCGCTCGACGGCTCGAAGCACTCGCGGCCTTCCATCACGTCCCAGCCATAGTTGACGCCGCGCCCGGCACCCGACGCCGCCGGGCTCACGTCGATCTCCTCGATCTCTCTCTGCCCGACGTCGCCGATATAGAGATCGCCCGTCAGGCGGTCGAAGCTGAATCGCCAGGGGTTCCGGAGACCGTAGCTCCAGATCTCGGCGCGGGCGGCGGCCGTGGCGGCGAACGGGTTGTCCGGCGGGATCGCGTAGGGGACGCCGCCGTCCACGTCGATACGGAGCAGCTTGCCCAGGAGTGTCGTCAGGCTCTGGCCGTTTCCCTGGGGATCGTTCGCGTCGCCGCCGTCGCCCAGCCCGACGTAGAGGTAGCCGTCCGGGCCGAACGTGAGCTGTCCGCCGTTGTGGTTGGCGAACGGCTGGTCCACCCCGAGGATGAGCACCTCGCTCGCCTCGTCGGCGAGGTCGGCGTCGGCGGAGACCCGGAACGCCGAGATGCGGGTATCGCCGGCAAGGTCGGTGTAGTTCACGATGAAGCGGCCGTTGGTCGCGTAGTCAGGATCGAACGCGAGGCCGAGGAGCCCCTGCTCGCCCCCGGTTGATACCCGGTCCGACAGGTCGAGGAACGGAGTGGGCAGCACCGCGCCGCTTTCGATGATGCGGATGCGGCCACCCTTCTCGGCGACGAAGAGGCGCGGGTCGCCGGGCGGGCTCGTGAGGTCCACGGGAAAAACGAGCTCGTCCGACACCGTCTCGAGGGCAAGGGCGAGATCGCCCGGCGTGGCGCTGCTGTCGCTGCAGCCCAGGGCGGCAAGCACCGCGAGCAGGGGTGCGATTCGCTGGGTTGGCATGGGTCCGCGAAAGCTACACCGCACCGCGCCGGAAACCCGAGAGCCGAGGACCGATAGCCGATAGCCGTCTGCGAGACATATTGCGGGGATGAGAGCGGTGATCCTTGCCGGAGCGGGCGGGCCCGAGGTGATCACGATCGGCTCGGTGCCGACGCCGACGCCCGGTCCGTCGCAGATTCGCGTGCGGGTGCGCGCGGCGGGGCTCAACCGCGCCGACCTGATGCAGCGGCGGGGCCACTATCCCGCGCCGGACGGGTGGCCGGTGGACATTCCCGGACTCGAGTACGCCGGGGAGGTGGATGCGCTGGGCGAAGGCGCGCGGCGATGGCGCGTCGGCGACCGGGTGATGGGCCTGGTGGGCGGCGGGGCGCAGGCCGAGGCGGTGGTGGTGCACGAGGACGAGGCGCTGCCGATCCCGGAGGGGCTCTCGTTCGCCGAGGCGGCGGCGATCCCCGAGGCCTTTCTCACGGCGTACGACGCGCTGGTGACCCGCGGCCGCCTGGCGCCGGGCGAGCGGGTGCTGATCCATGCGGTCGGCAGCGGCGTGGGGACGGCCGCGACCCAGATCGCGAAGCACCTGGGCGCCACGGTGCTCGGCACGTCGCGGAGCGCAGACAAACTCGCCCGCGCGGCGCTCTACGGGCTCGACCTGGGCGTGGACACCAGCCGCGGGAGCTTCGCCGACGCGATCACGGATCTGGTCAACGTGGTGCTCGATGTACTGGGTGGACCGATGCTCTCGCAGAACCTCGCGGTGCTGGCCCCGCGGGGGCGGCTGGTGTTGCTGGGCTGGCTGCTCGGGAGCAAAACCGACGCCGACCTCAACCCGGTGCTCCGGAAGCGGCTCGAGATCATCGGCACGGTGATGCGGACCCGCCCGCACGAGGAGCGGGTCGAGGTGGTGCGGGAGTTCGCCCAGCGGATGCTGCCGCTCTTCGACCAGCGGGTCGGGCCACCGCTCCGACCGGTCCTGGAGCGCACGGTGCCGATGGAGCGACTGGCCGAGGCGCACCAGGCAATGGAGCGGAACGAGACGTTCGGAAAGGTGGTGGCGGTCTGGGATTAGGCTTCGGCAACGCGCCCTCCGCGCCTCCGCGGTGAATCTTTTCTCAATCCTCGGCGAAGCCGTGCTTCCGCCGCAGAGCGTGGAAGCGAGCGCGGAGCGCGTTGCGGTACGCCCAGCCGGCGGTGTCGTAGCGGGCGTAGTGCCGCGCGTAGCGCGCGACCAGCTCGGGGAACTCCTTGGCGAGATGAGGAAGGAAGTGGCGCCGGGCCGCGGGCCCCAATCGGAGCGCCGACCAGGACGCGAAGCGGGCGCCGGCTTCCTTCGCCGCGGCGAGCAGCGCGTCGAGCTCGCGGCGGCCATCGGTGATGCAGGGCAGGATCGGCATGACGAACACGCCGGTGCGGATGCCGGCGTCGGTGAGCTGCCTGACGGCCCGGAGCCTCGCGGCGGGCACCGCAGAGCGGGCCTCGAGCCGCCGGGCGAGACGCGGGTCGAGCGTGGCAATGGACAGGTTGACGCTCACCTCGTGCCGCTCGCCGAGCTTCGTCAGGAGATCGATGTCGCGGACGACCAGCGGCGACTTGGTGGTGATCCCGAGCCGGATCCCGCGATACGCCATCAAGGTCTCGAGTGCCTGTCGGGTGAGCCGGAACCGCCGTTCGGCGGGCTGGTACGGGTCGGTGGCGGTGCCGATGGCGAGCGTCTGGCCGGCGAGCTTGGCCGGATTCAGCGTGCGGACGAGGGCGTCGGCGAGGTTTGATTTGACGAGGATGTCGCGCTCGAACGAGGGATGAGCGGAAGAGCCGAAGAGCTGAAGAGCAGGGGCGTCCGGCTCGGGGTCGCTGCTCTTCTGCTCTTCCGCTCCTCGGCTCATCCGCTCGACGGTCCAGCGGTGCGTATCCCGCGCGTAGCAATAGGTGCAGCCGAACTCGCACCCGATGTACGGGTTCAGCGACCAGAACCCCATGTGCGTGGCGGCCGGACTGTTGAGCGCCGAGCGCACGTTGATCGCCAGGAAACGCGTGCCGCGCGCGCGCTCGTCAAGGATGGGCAGGATGGCCCGCGGGCTGGCGGGCAGGAAGTCGAGCTGACCCTCCTTCGTCAACATTAGTCGCACCGTCCCCAGCCGCACTGCGGGCACGTCACGCAGGCCGACGCGCGGAGCAGCGGACCGGCGCATTCCGGACAGACGCGCACGCGATCGTGACCGAGGTAGACGGTGGGCTTGAGCTGTCCGCGACCGCGACACGGGGGGATATCGGCAGGAGGGAAGGAAGGGAAGAGCATCCGGAACCTCGTTTCGGGCTTTGTTCGGCACCTGATACCGAATATAAGCCGAAACTCAGGCCGGTCAAGCGATCGCCCGCCGCCCCTGATTCCTGTGGGCGGTCCTCCTGGTTAGCGTACCACGCGTCCCCGATGACATCCCGCTGCCCGGAGCGCCGATGCCGAAACGCGAAGACGATCAGCTCGCGAAGCTGATCAGGAAGAACGCAGCCAAAGTAAAGCCACCGCGGGAGGACCAGGCCGCGAAGTTCGACCCCACGCTGCGTCAGCGATCCCGGGAAGAGGACCCCGAGACCAAGCGTCTGTTCAAGGAGATGAAGCGGCGGGAATTCTGATCCCGTGGGGCAGCGGGGC
>JBOHSY010000324.1:0-8435 GCA_050733355.1 Gemmatimonadales bacterium
TCCCGGAGCCAGCCCCCGGTGCAGCATCAAGAAGGTGATGACCGGCCGGGTCGCGCTGTTCGCCGCCAGGCGGACCTCCAGCGGCTCGGCCGCCCAGGCTTGCGGGTCGGGCCAGCGCTCGAAGAACGCCCGAGCCGCCCGCGAGTAGTAGGAGTTGCCGCGCCCGGTCCGCTCCAGGTAGTCCAGGTAGTCGGCGTGCAGGTCACTGCTGGGAACGCAGGCGAGTGCGAGCGGCATCGAACTCTGCTTTCACGTGGGCTGGAGCCAGATGCTCTGGCGGAGTCGGATATTCCAACTGTCCGAATACATCTCAGTCACCTGGTCGAGTGGCCGGTGTGGCGGGCATGGTGGAGGTTCGTCGACGGCTGTAGTCGGCGGCGTAACTGGTCCAGTCGCCACTGCTGACGCGTTGCCAGGCGACCGCGACGCTGATGTGGATGCCGAGCAGCCGGGCGAGCATCGCGGCTGGGAGTTCAGCGGCCAAGCCGAACAGTGCTGTGGAGCGGGCTTGTCCGGAGCGGAGCCCGAGCTGGCGAAGTCGTTCGGTGAGCTGTTCGGCGCTGATCGGCTGGTCTGGCCGTCCGCCGGGGAACAGCCAGCGCGAGCGTCCTTGGTCGCCGAGGCTGGCGTGCCCGTGCCGGGTCGCGGCGAGCTGACGGACGAGCGGGGCGAGGGGTTCGGGCAGCAGCACGGGCTCGTGGCCCAGCCGCAGCCGTACTTCCTGGCCGGTGTCTTGGATGTGCTCGAGGGTCAGGCGGCTGATCGCGGCGGCGCGTTGGGCGTAGAGCAGCACGAGCAGTCCCGCGAGGCGGTCGTCGGCGTTGAGGGTGTCATCGTCCAGCAGTTGGCGGGCTTGGGCCCAGCGTTGTTCGCTATCCAGCACGCCGGTCGGGCCGTCCCATCGGGCGGCGGCGAACTCAAGGCTGGTCAGTTTCTGCCGGTTTGCCCAGCGAACGAAGTGTCCGGCTTCGCGGCGGTGGCTGGCGTGCCCGCTAGCCAACCAGGCCTCCAGGTCGCCCTGTCCGGCTGTGGCCAGCTCGAGGTGCCGGCGGGTGAGCCAGTCCAGCACGGCGATGGCGGCGCGGATGTGCTGCTGGATCGATGCTGTTTGCCCGTGAGTGGCGTGCCGTGCGTTGTTGCGGCAACGCAGTCGATGCAGCAGGTGCCAGACGGCGTAGCGGTGCAGCAGGGCACGCTGCTCGGGATCGTCGCGTGCGGCCAGGGTGGTGGTGATCCAGTGTTCGAGACGGGCCAGGTGCTCGTCGCGGGGCGGCAGGGCGCCGGTGGCGACCAGCATGCTGCGCAGATGCCGCAGGGGCTTGCTGTCGGGCATCTCGTCGAGGGTGGCGTGGCTGAGCACGTGATGCCCGGTGGCAAGTTCCTGCAGGATCGCCGAGGCGCTGCGCTTGTTCAGCCAGCTCAGCACCGTGTCGGGCCGGTCGTGTTCGGCCAGGTGCTCGTGCAGGGCCTGCAACTGGGGGTGGATCTGGCCGGCGTCGTCGGCGAGCAGTTGGCCCAGTCGCCGTCGCAGCGAGCAGCGTGCGCAGCGGCGCGACCGCACTCGCAGCTGGGCGGGCTCGCCGCAGCCGGGACAGGCGTGCCAGGAGGCGTCGGGGCGGGTGCAGGTCGCGCAGAGTGGGTCGGTGAGGGTGCCGCCGCGGATGGGTTTCACGGTGCCGCAATCGGTGCAGCGTGCCCGCCGTTGCAGGCAGGCGTGGCAGCAGGGTTGCCCGGTGAGCTTGGAGATCACCGCGGTGGCCGAGCGTGCGCAGATCGAGCAGATCATCGTCGGGACCGGACGGCACGACCCACACAGCGGCCCATCAGGGGTGCGGACGCTGACCGGGCGGCGGCGACCGCAGCCGGAACAGGTCTCCTGGTTGACCGGATCGGTGCTCAGGCAGTGGGGACACAGTGGCCTCCCGCGTTCGTCCCGTGTCGCCGGTTCTCGGTGGGCGCCGCAGCGCGTGCAGGACTGCGCGCGCGACCTGGCCAGGCAGCTGCGGCAGACCCGGACTCCGTCGAGGACCTTGCTCAACGCCATGATGCGTCCGCAGCATGGGCAGGGCGGGCGGACGATGCCGCGGGCGCCAGCGTCGATGAGCGCCTCGATCAGCCGCAGCACCGCGGGTATGGGCGCTTCAGCGCCGGCTCCAGTGAGCAACTCGGGACGCTCCTCCAACGTCCAGGCCAACTGGTGGCGCTGGCCTGGACGGGCGGCGGCCTGCACCGCCGTGGCGACGGCCTCCTCCGCCAGGTCAGGGTCGATCGCGGTGATGACGCGGTGCAAGACGTGCATCGTCTCGCCGCCGTCGTTGGGGCAGCACGCCTGGCAGAGCGGCTGGCCCGTCCGGTCGCGGCGAGCGATCCGGCGCGTCTTGCCGCAGCCCACGCACGGTTCGAGCCTGGGGCCGCAGACACCGCAGTACCAGTCCTGGCCGCGCCGCTGCAGGCTGCCCAGCGGCTTCCCGCACCCGGCGCAGACCGGCGCCGAGACGCGCACCGCGCCAGCCCGGCGCAGCGCGATCAGCAGGCTCCCGACGACACGGGGCGCCGGCGAGCGGCCATCGGTGAGCAGCGCCGGGCGCTCGGCCAACGCCTGGGCCAGACGGCGCCGCACGTTGCGGCCGGGCGCAACCGCGGTGAGGACATTGGTGACCACGCAGGGCGCGAGGCCCGGCTCGACCTGGCCGATCAACTCCAGGACCAGTCCGAGCGGGTCGGTGGCGGCCCGGGCAGCAGCGGGTGTCACCCGTCAGCGCTCGACACCGGTGATGCGTGCGCGTTTGGGCCGCAACTCGCCGACGCTGGCGTCCGTGCCGCCGGCGGTCTTGGTCTTGCGGGCGCGCCCGCCGGCAGCGACGGGTTCGATCAGCTCGCCCATCGTGCAGTCCAAGATGTCCAGCAGCGCCATCAGGATCCTCAGGCTGAGCCGTTCGGGCCGATCCACGACCAGCCGGTAGACCTGACTGGAGGACAACCGGATCCCGCGGCGTGCCAGCGGCTCGATCAGGTCGGTGGTGGCGAACATGCCACGCTCGGCCATCACCTGCCGCAGGTGCCAGCGGTAGTCGAGTCTGCGTGCCATCAGGTCTCCCTACTCGTCGTTGGTGGTGCCCGGGTCGAGTGCCGGGCCGAGCGCCTTGCGCAGCGCGGTGTTCATGAAGTCGCCGCTGACATGGGTGTAGATCGCGGTCGAGGTGTCGCAGCGGTGCCCGACCTGTTCCTGCAGGAATCTCCGGTCAGCCCCGTCCTCGGTCAAGTGCGTGACGTAGGAGTGCCGCAGCGAGTGCGGCGACAGCTCCCTGGGCAGGTTCAGCGCGTCGCGGTAGGAGACGAAGCGGGCGTTGATCTCGGCTGGTTTGATCCGCCCGCCCCGCTCGGTCACCCACAACGCCGGGTGATCCACGACGCCGAACCGGGGCCGGATGTGCTCGACGTAGTCGGTGACGGCCTCCACCGCCCAGCCCATCACCGAGGCGACGTTGCGCCGCCGCGGCGGCTGACCACGCACCGCCTTGCCGTAGCGGACATGCAGCATCCCGTGCCGGCCGAACTCCGGTGCTGCTGGGTTGCGGCCCCAGTCGGTCAGGTCCAGCTTCGCGGTCTCGGTGCGCCGCAGCCCCCAGCCGTAGATCACCTTGAACAAGGTGGCGTCGCGGTAGGCCGCCAGCGCGCCCTTGCGTTTCGCCTTCGCTGCCCGCTCGACCTGGTCGTCGGCGTAGTCCAAGAACCGCTGCAGCTCCTCCCGGCTCAGCGGCCTGGCCTCGGGGTTTCCCTCGTAGTCGTTCAGGTGCGCGATGGTGTTCCACTCGTGGCAGATCGGCACCGGGAACTCCCCGAACGCCTCCTCACACGCCGCGGCCCAGCCGTAGCGGGCATCGGTGAGGTACTCGCTGAACAGCCGAAGATCCGTTTGGTAGCCGCGGATCGTCGAGGGCGCCAGACGGTTCTCCGTGGTCAGGGTCAGCGTCCACTCGTCCACGTGCCCCGGTCCCCACTGCCAGGGGAACTCGTTGGTGAACGCCACGAACCGGCGCACCAGCCGCTCCCGGTAGCCGATCGTGTCCGCGCGCAGACCTCGGGCGGCCTGCTGGGCCTGCCAGCCCCGCAGCATCGCCTCGACCATCGCGTCCTCCGGCCGCAGCTGCCGAACCCCGTCAACCAGCTCCGCGCTCGCCGCGCCCGCCAAACCGACCTGTCGCAACACGACCCCCACCTTCAGCTGATGGTCGGATCATGCATCAGACGGGATGGATCAGACTGCTCGACACGCCAGAAGCCCCAACCTGTGGACGATCCGAGCCAATCGTCAGGCCGCCAACTGCCGGAGAAACGCATTCGGCTCGCCCGTCTGATGCAATTCCCGAGGGTTGGCGTAGCGGTTGGTGGTGGTCAGGTCGGCGTGGCCGAGCCAACCGCGGATGACGTTCACCTCGACACCGGCTTCCAGCAGGTGGACGGCTGCGGTGTGACGGAACAGATGAGGGCTGACCCTGCGGTCGGTGCGAGCGTCATCGAGATACGCGGCGTGGCGCCGAACGATCTTGTAGATGCCAAACCGGGTGAGCGCTCCTCCGGTAGTCGAGGAGAACACCGGCGTGTCCGGAGCTGGCGGACCCTCGGTCATCTCATGGAGCTCGGCGAGCAGCGCGGCTGTCTGTCGCCAGAGCGGACACGTTCGCCATTTGTCGCCCTTGCCGTGGAGGCGGACCAGGGCAGGCTCGGCGAGTTGGAGGTGCCCGACGCGAAGGTCGGCGACCTCTTGCGCCCTGGCGCCGGTGTTGTAGAGGAACACCAGCAAGGCGCGGTCCCGAAGTGCGTTGCGACCGGTGCGAGGAAGTTGCCGCAGCAATGCCTCGACCTCGTCGCGCTCGAGGAAGTGTGTCTCAGCGGGCGCCGCCCGCTTCATGGGAATGGCGGCGACTCGCTGGCAGACGTCGAGCATCTCGGGCTCGCGAGTGGCGATGTAGTCGAACAGCGTGTGCAGGACCGACAGCCGCTGGTTGCGGGTGCGGATGTGGTTGCCGCGCTGGTCCTCCAGGTGGCGCAGGAACCCGAGCACGCGCTCGAAGCTCAGGTCCTCGACGGCCAGCCTGGTGATCTTGGTGCCCTTGTCCTCAGCGGCGAACACCAACAGCAGGCGGATGGTGTCGCGGTAGCTGCGCAGCGTCGCTGCCCGCAGTCCCTTCACCGTGACCAGGTGGTCGGCGAAGAACGAGTGAACGAGCGAGCCGAGCCGCTGCTGGGCGGTCATGGCGTCGTCTCCGACCAGGCAGCCGTGGCGAAGGCCTCGAAGCGCTGGTTGGCCTGCTCCAGGAGCTCGGGGGTGATGGTCAGGTAGACAGCGGTGGAGACCGGGCTGACGTGGCCCATGAACGTCGACAGCCGGTAGAGCCGTGTCGAAGGATCCACGCCCTCCCGATACCACCGCAACAGGCAACCCACTGCGAAGGAATGGCGCAAGGAGTGCAGCCGGGGCGACGACACGCCCTCAGGGACCGGGAAGGCCAGTTCGACCATGAGGTGGTGGAAGACCTGGCTGGCCGTGCCGGGATGGACTGGGCGGCGGCCGTCGAAGCTGAACAGCGGGCTATCGCCGTGCTCGCCAGAACGCTCGACCTGGTTTGCGAGGAGCTCGGCGATGCGCGGCCCATGGGGGACAAGTCGGCTCTTGCCGAACTTGCCGCCCCGCACGACGAGCAGCTGGCGGTCGGCGTCGATGTCGCTGATCCGCAGGCCGCACGCTTCGCCTGCTCGAAGCCCGAGCCCGTAGCAGAGGGCGAAGATCCCGTGATGGGTCGTGCCCCTTCTGGTGGCCCTGGGGTTGTCGGGCAGGGCTGCTGCAGCTTCGAGCAACCGGCGCGCCTGAGCGTGGTCCAACAGGAAGGGAAGTCGCTCGTCGGTTTCGCGTCGATGGGTCCTCGACAGCGGCGACACCTCAAGGCGTTGCTGGGCGACAGACCAGTCGAGGAAGCACCCGAGGATGTTGACGAGATGGTTGAAGCTGCGCGCCCGAGGTCGGGGCCGGGAGGCGACGAAGGCGTCGAGCAGGACAGGGGTGAGCTCGTGCATTCCCGCCACGCCAGCGCTCTCGGCGAAGGCGACCAGCAGGCGCAGCGTCGCTTCCTCAGTCCGATACTTGCGTCCCAGCGCTCGTTTGTGGGCGAGGAAGTCGCCAGCCGCGGCGGTGAGGCTGTCATTCATGCCAGGACCTCCTCGCCGTCGCCGAGGGCGACCTCTCGCAGCGCCTCGACGGCGACCTTGGCGTAGATCTCCGTCGAACGCGGCGAGCGGTGACCGACGAAGTCGCCGATGGTCTTCAAGTCGAAGTCGGCGTCGACCAGGCGCTGCACCGTGGAATGACGAAGCGTGTGCGAGCCGGGCCGAGGCACCTCGACGCCGGCCTTCAAGATGTAGGTGCGGGCGATCGCCGAGACCGCCGCATCGCCGAGCGGGCGGCGGGGAGCGGCGGTCCGGAAGAACACGCGGCGGTCAGCCGCGGCGGGCCGACCATGCTTGAGGTAATCGACGAGCGCCTCGCCGACAACCGCAGACAGGGGAAATGCTGTCGAGTGCCCGGCTTTGCGCTCGGGCACAGCCAATCGGTCGTGCTTCCAGTCGATGTCGTCGAGCCTGAGCGCGGCCACCTCGCGGGCGCGCAGGCCGTAGGTCACGAGCAGCAACAAGATGGCGTAGTCGCGCTTGCCCACCTCGCTGCGCCGGTCGACGCCGGCGAGGACGCGGTTGACCTCGCCCCAGGAGATCGAGCGGGGGATGCTCGACAGGCGATAGATCTGGGGCCAGCCGACCGTGGCGCTCAACTCGGCGGCGACCACGCCCTCACGGTGGAGGTAGCGCAGGAACACGCGCAGGACGCCGGCGCTGTCGCGCACCGTGCTCTTGGCCAGGCCCGCCGCCGAACGTTCGATGATGTAGGCGCTCAAGATCGCTGGCGACACCTCCTGAACCGACTGCACGCCGATGCGGGCGAGGTATGCCTCGAAGCGGTCAAGGTGGTGGCGATACTGCTTCACCGACGCCGGGCGCAGCCCGCGCTCGTCGACGAGATAGTCGAAGAAGCCGGGGGCGACGTCAGCGAAGGGCTGGGGAAGATGTCGTCGGCCGCTCGGGGCAAAGCCAGGAAGGGCGACGGCGAGGAACTGCTCGACAGGGCCTCGAACCTCCTTGGCCATCGGGCGGGTCGATCGCATCCGTTCGCGGTGTCGGGCCACACGGGCGGCGACGAAGCCGTCGACGTGCTCCGGCAGGTCGGCGACGGAGACGGCTCCCCGCTCCCTCGCGAACTCGCCGAAGGCGACCACGACCGGAACGCGACCCAAGATGGTCCCGGCGCGATAGCCCTCTTCGGCGAGGCGGCAGACGTACAGCTCGATCTCGGCGGCGATCCACGAGGCGTGGATGCGATCGATCGTGGACGGCTTGACGAAGTACTGCTCCAACATGGGCAACTTCCTTTCGCTCGATGAGCCGGAGGAAGCACCCTGTTGCAAGCGACAGCGTTATGTGGCCCCGATCGAGCGGACGGAGCCGTGCGCCGCCGGCCCGCAAGGGCGTCGCCGCCGCTGGCCACATAACGGAACCGGGCACAGAATCCGGAAAATGTTCCGCGGAACATTTTCGGGGATCACCACCGGGAACACCCCGTCGAAGTAGGCCCAGGCCGCCTCGAAGCCGGCGATGACCTCCTCGGTGGTCTGGCGGAACGTCGGCCACACGAACTGGTGGCGGCTGTAACACGCCGTGAGGATGAGCGCCCAGCACAGCCGCCGTCGCTCGCCGTCGGGGATGAGCCCAAGGCGGCCGAAGTCGACTTGCAGCTCGACGCCGGGGGGCGGGTCGTCCACGCGCACCGTCGTCGGTCCCCGGCCCGCTCCGCAGCGCTCGACCGCAAAGCGCGCCAGCGTGCGGTGCGGGACCACCACGCCCTGCCGGGCCAGCAGGACGCCGATCTTCACCACGGTGAGGTCCTTCTCCACCCACTCCTTGATACGCGCCTCCTCGGCCAGCAGGACCCGCCACGCCGGGCCGTGGCCGTCGGGCCGATGCGGGCGCACCCGTTCGACCACCTGGCCGATCAGCTCGTCGGTGAGCTGACCCTCACCACCGGCGCGGTCGACGCCGAGCTCGACTGCGGCGGTGATGTAGCGACGTGCCGTCTTGCGGTCGACGCCGACGCCCTGCGCGATCGGCCGCTCGCCGTCACCCTTGAGCCAGCGCCGCAGCGCCTCTCTGACCTGGACCACCGATACCTCCCTGAACGCCATGGGGCCTCCTCATCGAAGGCCCAGCTGAATGACTCCTCAGCCGACGTTGGTGGACCCTCAGGGTGGTCCCATGACTGGCAACAGAGGTGGTCCCATGCCACTGGCAAAACCGGCGGCTACCTGGTCCCATGTCGCTGGCAAGCGACA
>JBOHSY010000325.1:0-1518 GCA_050733355.1 Gemmatimonadales bacterium
CACCGGAGGGGTCCACCCAGTCGCCCGCGTCGAGACCGGCGAACGCGGGCCGCAGCGCCTGCGCCACCTGCCCCACCGTGACGCCCAGCGATCCCGCGAGACCGCGTTTCAGCTCGACCTCGAGCTCCGGCTTCTGTCCGCGGGTCGAGAGCCCGACGTCCGCCGCCCCCGGCACCTGCTCCACCTCGCGCCGGGCCTGCTCGGCGAGCCGGCTGAGCACGCGGGCATCGGTGCCGCGCATCTGCACCTGGATCGGCTTGTAGGCTTCGCCGAATCCGCTGGTGAATACCGCCACCTGCGCCCCGCCGACCCGCGCGACCTCGGGCCGCAACACCTGGCCGAATTCATCCTGGCTGACGGCGCGCTCGGCCTTGGGCACGAGTCGCACGTAGACCAGCCCCTGGTCCACCGACGGCGACTTGCCCGGCACCGACGTCCCCACGGTGGCGTAGGTGTACGCCACTTCCGGATGGCTCCGCGCCAACGCCGCGACCTCCTCCACCTTGCGGCGGGTGAACTGGAGGCTCGCGCCGGGTGTCGCCTCCACGATCATGTTCACCTCGCTCCGGTCGCTCACCGGTACGAATCCCGCGCCCACGATCCCGGTGGTGATCATGGCGATCGCCGCGCCGAACGATCCGACCGCGAGCAGCACCATCGCGACCCGGTGGTCCAGCGCCCAGGCGATCACACCCTTGTAGCCGTCGGCCATGCGCTCGAACCACCGGTTGAAGCGGTCCAGCGTCCGCGCGATCGGGTTCCGCCGCTCGTGCGCCTCGGTCTGCGGGTCGGGCCAGTAGGCCGAGAGCATCGGGTCGAGCGAGAACGAGACGAAGAGCGACACCAGCACCGCGCAGGCGATGGTGAGCGCGAACGGCTTGAACCATTGCCCGGCGACGCCGTACATGAACGCCACGGGAACGAACACGGCGACGATCGAGAAGGTCGTGGCCGCCACGGCGAGCCCGATCTCATCGGTGCCCTCGTGCGAGGCGATCACGTGGTCCTTCCCCATCTCGATGTGGCGCACGATGTTCTCCCGCACCACGATCGCGTCGTCGATCAGGATGCCGATGGAGAGCGAGAGGCCGAGCAGCGACATCGTGTTGAGGGTGAACCCGAACGCCCAGACCGCGATGAACGAGGCCAGCACGCTCACCGGCAGCGCGAGCCCGGTGATGATGGTCGACCGCCAGGAGTTCAGGAACAGGAACACGACCAGCACGGTGAGGAGCGCGCCCTCGATCAGCGCCTCCTGCACGTTGGCCACCGCCCGGTCGACCCGCACGCCCGCGTCCTGCACGACCTCGAGCTTGGCCCGCTCGGGGAGCCGCTGCTCGAGGTTGGCGATCCGCGCGCGGAGCCCGTCGCTCACCTGCGTGGTGCTGTATCCCTTCGACTTCAGCACCTCGATGCCGACGGCTTCCTTGCCGTTGAAGAGCGCGGCCGTGCGCTGATCCTCGGTGCCGTCCCGCACGTTCGCGACCTGGCCGAGGCGGACGCTCTGCCCGTTCCGCT
>JBOHSY010000326.1:0-16105 GCA_050733355.1 Gemmatimonadales bacterium
GTGGAGATCCTCACGCCGCAGGAGGCGACCGGCGTCCGCGCCGACGGTCCCTACCGCGTGCTCAGCCTGACCGACGGCACCGAGGTATCCTGCCGCGTGCTGCTCGTCACCACGGGCGTGACGTACCGCCGGCTCGACCTGCCCGGCGCGGACGCACTGACCGGCGCCGGCATCTACTACGGCGCGGCGATGACCGAGGCGCTCTCCTGCCGCAATGAGGACGTCTTTCTTGTCGGCGGCGGCAACTCAGCGGGCCAGGCGGCGATGCACTTCGCGCGCTATGCCCGGCACGTCACCCTGCTGAGCCGCGGGCGCTCGCTCGACGCCACGATGTCGCGGTATCTGATCGATCAGATCGGCGAGATGTCCAACGTCACCGTGCTCACCGGCACCCGCATCACCCGCGTGACGGGTGGCGGGCGGCTCGAGGCGATCACCCTCGGCTGCGACGCCGAGGAGCGCACCGTCCCGGCCACCGCGCTCTTCGTCTTCATCGGCGCCGAGCCACGCACCGAATGGCTGGGCGGGGCCGTGGCCCGGGACGAGTTCGGGTTCCTCCTTACGGGGCCGGACCTGCCGCGCCGCGACGGGAAGCCCCGAGGCTGGCCGCTCGACCGGGAGCCGTATCTCCTCGAGACCAGCATGCCCGGTGTCTTCGCCGCCGGTGATGTGCGGCACCAATCGGTCAAGCGCGTGGCCTCGGCGGTGGGGGAGGGATCCATCGCGGTGCAGTTCACCCACCGTTTCCTGGCGGAGGGCTGATGGAGCGCGCGGAGCTCAGAAACACCGAGCTGCTCCGCCCCTGCTCCGACGAGGAGCTGGACGAGCTGCTCGCCGCGTCCTCCGAGGTACGGCTCGCGGCGGGGGAGCTGCTCTTCTCCGACCACGATCGCGCCGAGGCCGTCTGGGTGCTTCTCGAGGGAGAGCTGATCATCACCAAGATCCTCGGCGGCGATGAGGTTGTCGCGGACCGGCTCCGCCCGGGCGCGTTCCTCGGCGAGATCTCGCTGCTCACCGGCGCGCCCGCTGGGCACCGCGCCCACGCGCACGACGGCGCGCGGCTGCTCCGGGTGCCGGGCGACACGTTTCTGCTACTGATCCGGCGCTGCCCGGCCGTCATGGAAACCGTGCTGCGCACCCTGGCCACCCGGGTCCACAAGGTCGCGCAGTTCCTCCAGGAGCGGGAGCGGATGGCCGGGCTCGGCACGCTGGCCGCGGGGCTCGCCCACGAGCTCAAGAACCCCGCGGCGGCCGCAAGCCGCGCCCTCGCCTTGCTGGGCGAGCAACTCGTGCAACTCGGCCCGGTGGGGCGCCGGCTGGCGATGCACCCGTGGACCGCCGAGGACGCCGTCCTGCTGGAGCGGCTCGACTCGGCAACCTGCTGTGTGCACGCGGATTCGAAGGCGCTCGACGCGCTCGATCGGAGCGAGCGCGAGGAACCGGTGGCGGCGTGGCTCGAGCGGTTCGGCATCGAGCGGCCGTGGGAGTTCGCGCCGCTTTTAGTGGAGCGGGGGCTCGGCTTGGACGAGCTGGAGCGGCTGGCGAAGGGGCGCGACGCCGGCGTCGTGGCGGACGCCCTGGCGTGGACCGAGCGGATCGTGCTGGTGCGCCAGCTGCTCGACGAGGCGTCGCAGAGCACCGGGCGCATTGCGGAGCTGGTGCACGCGGTGAAGGCCTATTCGCACACCGATATCACGACCCTCCGCGAGATCGACCTGCACGAGAGCATCGAGACCAGCCTCACCATCCTGGGGCATAAGCTCAAGCAGTCGCGCGCGAAGCTCCAGCGCAACTACGACCGCTCGCTCCCGCGGATCCGGAGCTACGGAACGGAGTTGAGCCAGGTCTGGACCAATCTGCTCGACAATGCGGCGGACGCGGTGGCTGCGGACGGCGGAACGGTCGTCATCCGCACGGCGCCGGCGAAGGACGGGATCTGCGTGCAGATCAGCGACACCGGCCCCGGCATCCCCGCCGACGTGCGCGCCCGCATCTTCGATCCGTTCTTCACAACGAAGGAGGCCGGCAAGGGGACCGGGCTCGGCCTCGAGATCGTCAAGCGGATCGTGCTCCGGCACCGCGGCGAGATCCAGGTGGACTCCGGGCCGGGCCGGACCACGTTCTCGGTCCGCCTTCCGCTGGCTCCCTGACGACCGTTGCGGAAAGCGCTCCAACGGGCGAGTTTACAGCCCCATTTCGGGCTCGTAGCTCAGCTGGATAGAGCGCTTGCCTCCGGAGCAAGAGGTCGCAGGTTCGAATCCTGTCGAGCCCATCGTTGGAGCCGCGCGTCGTGTCCTCCTCGCGGCCCACGCGGGCAGGTCGGCTTGGGTGCCGGCGCCGGCTGTGGCGGCAGGGCGTACCGGGTACTATCCTGGGTTGCCCCACTCACACTGCAGCTCCGTTCCGCCCCGGTCCCGCTCCGCCACCGCGTTACCGAGGCCCGATCCCAGGTGGCCAAGTAGGCGGATCTATGACGTCGCTGTGGAAGGGATTCTGGCGCGACGAATCCGGTCAGGGGCTCGTGGAGTACGCGTTGATCATCGCCCTGGTGGCCGTTGGTCTCATCGCCATTTTGCTGGTCCTCCGGAATAGCATCGGCAACGTGTTCAACAACGCGGCGGTGCAGCTCAACAACGCGCCGACCAACCCCTATCCGTGATGCAGGCGTCCGTCGATGCCGGGCGCGAGGGCATGCGCTGCCTTCGCCCCGGCACTCCGGTCAGCTAGTGTCCTGATGCTGCGCAGGTGAGCTGGCCGAGCGCCGGCTAGACGATCGTGGATCGCATGGGCAGGCAGCCGCAGCGCTGACATCGATGGTGCCCGCGAGTACCCGCTTGGCCGACACCCGCGCCACCCCCGGCGTGCTCGGCAAGCGTTCCCGCAATCAGCGTGGCCCCGAGGATGTCGCCGGCCTTCTGGCTCACGAAGCGGATCCGCCCCGCCGGGGCCTCTCCTCCACGGTGAAGGTGAAGAGGGCCGTCCCGACCAGGCCGATCGCACCGGCCATGAGAAAGGGCCGGCCCGGCGAGGCGTTCCAGAGCACACCGCCGACGGTGGCCGCCGGCGCGATGGCCAGGCTTCGAATGAGATAGTAGAGGCCGACACCCCGCGCCCGCACATCGGGGCGCACCAACTCGAGGATGAGGGCCTTCCGGGCGGGTTCGCCGATCTCACGCAGCCCGCCGACGACGAAGGCCAGGACGAGCCCGGCAAAGGAATCGGCGGCCACGACCGCGATCGGGAAGCACGCGAAGGCCACGAAGGTGGCGACGACGAACGGCTTCCGGCCCAGGCGGTCGGCGAGCCGTGCCGCGGGGAGCGAGCACACGATCACCGTGGCCATCTGCACCGCGATGAGGAGCCCGAAGGCCGGTGCCCCGATGCCGATGACGTTGACGACGTAGAGCACGAGAAAGACGTCGACCATGCCGTCACAGGTGCGGATGAAGACGTCGGAAAGGAGGAGCCGCCGCAGGGGTACGGGAAGCGAGCGCCAGACGTCGGCGATGCCGGTGGAGGCGGGCGGCGCCCGCAGATCCAGACGCATGCGATGCACGACCACCAGCGTGGCGACGGCGAGGGCGATCGAGACTACGAGTCCGATGCGCACACCACTGCGAACACCGTGCGTCACGATGAGCAGCCCTCCCAGGGTCGGCGCGATCAGGACCGGCACGCGGCGGAGGATGGCCTGGACGGAGAAGCCGACCGCCCGTCGCTCGCGCGGCAGGGCGTCGCCCACCACGGCGAAGAGCGTGGGGCTCGCCATGCTGGTCCAGCACATCACGAACACGAGGCCCACGAAGACCATCGGCCAGGCCGGGGCGGCCGCGACGATCGCGTAGCCGACTGCGGCGAGGCTGACGAAGAGCAGCATGGCGCGGCGGCGGCCGTGGCGGTCCCCCACCCAGCCGCCGGGGTACTGGTAGAGGCCGTCGAGCAGGTCCTCGGTGCTGCCGTAGGCGCCGATCGCCAGTATGGGCGCCCCCAGCGCCTCGAGATACTTGGGGATGAAGCGGCGCCAGAGGTTCTCGCCCAGGGCCATGAGGAACATCGCGCCGACCACCGCCGTCGTATTCCGCTCCAGGGCCAGGAGCGCGGCCACCCGCGCCAGCCGTCCCGACCGGACTGGAGTCGCCGCCGCAGTCGCCGAGGTGTCCGGAGCGGTGCTCACTGGACAGTCCGTTGCACCCAGGCGTAGAGCCCGTCGTACAGGCGATCGGTGAACGCCAGCAACTCGTGGTCGTCCCGCATGACCAGGCCCAGCCCCCGGACGATCGCGTCGAGTCCCGGGGCCTCGAGGGACTGGAACTTCTCGTCATCCAGATCGGCGTCGTGCACCATGGCCGCGATCTCATGGAGCGCGGGGTCGGTGAGGCCATGGGTGTGGAGGATCGTCTCGTACGAGCAGCGGCCTTCGTGGTGCCCGAGCTCGACGCCCCGCATGTCGAACGGCGTGCCGCCCAGCGCACGGGCTCCCTCGGCGTCGGTTGCGAAGGCGAAGGTGGCCTCGGGATCGATGAACCGCCGGATCAGCCAGGCGCACGCCGTGCGATCGATGTGCGGATGCGGCCTAGTCACCCAGAGCATGCGCCGCCCCTTTCTGCCGTGTGGTGGGACGCCGTGCTTCGAGCTCAGTGATGGCTGCGCTTACCGCGGCGGCCGCCGGCGCGCGGCCCGGCGACCGGAAGTAATCCCGCCGGCGCTCAAGCCGAAGCGCGCGCTCGAGCCCCCGCAGCTGGCGAAGCGCCTGCGCGAGCCGGGGCGGAGCAGGCGGACTCGCCCGGGTTCCCCGGCGGCGGCCTTTGAGTGTCGCGTCTCGGATCGCCTGGGCCGAGGTCCCGATCTCCCCGTAGCGCACGTCCGCCTCCCGGCGGAACTGCTCCACGATTGGGCCATCCTGGTCGGACGCGAGGCTGGACGCCTCCCAGACAAAGGCGGTGCCGCCTTGCTCCTCGGTCTCCTGCGCCAGCCACTCGAATGCCTCGCGAGTCTTGGCATCGGCGGGCAGAACCCAAAGCGCGTCGTGGAGCAGCACCGCCCCGAGACGCTTCAGGCGCCGCCATACCGCGAGCCGAAGGCGGCTGGGCTCCCGCGGAAGGCGGGACGAGAGGAGAATCCACGAGAGGGGCGCCATGGTGGGTAGTGTAACCGCGGTTACAACACTGGCAACCCCGGGCGAAGCCCCCGGGGACTGCAGCCCGGGGCCAGGAGACCCGACGCCCCGCCGATGTTCCGGCGGGGCGTCATCGCTCGCTGGGCTGGTTTCGCGCGGAGCCTGTGCGCTCTCAGCCGGATGCCTCGGCGACGTGGCGCCCGGCACGGTCGAGGAGGGCGTCCACGTACTCCGGGAGGTTTCGGCGGAGCCAGAGGACGGCCACCTCAGCCCGAGGGAGCGTTTCCCACGACGGGAATGCCGACTTGAGCAGCAGGCGCACGCTGTCCGCGGTTGGCCCGAGCACGTCGGCGATGGCCAAGTCGATGGCGGTCTCGAAGTCCGCATCCGCGGGAACGAAGTGCGTGTGGGCGCACAGGACCCCGTCGACCTCGCTGGCCTGAAACTCCGGGCCAACGTTGATGGGATAGCCGCGGGAAAGGCTGCAGTACTGCGACTCCATCAGCTCGTTCCAGCAGTCTTCGAGGCGCAACGCCGCCTGCACCAGGCCTGCCGTCCACAACAGCCCCACCATCTCGCCATGGACTATCGATGGTGTGGCCGCGGTCACGGCCCGCCGGTTCGATCGCCGTCCGCGGCAATCGCAAACGCTTCGGGAGGGAGGTGCTTCGCGGTGGCGTTTCGAGCGCTGGTGCTCATCGTCGACAATGAGCCGTTGATGCATGGCATCGCGAACCGGGTGCTGGGCAAAGCCGACCTGGAGTTACTGAACGCCTTGGATGGCGTAGCGGCCATCGAGCTACTCGGCCGGCAGACCCGTGCCCCGGCGCTCGTCGTCACCGACATGCAGATGCCGCGAATGGGCGGCGCAGAGCTCGGCCGCTGGCTGGCGACGACGTACCCGGGCGTGCCGGTGCTCTATGTCTCCGGCTTCGCCCCCGATCGAGAGCGGCCGCCAATTCCCGATTCGCAGCTCACTCGGCACTGGCTGGCGAAGCCGTTGGCCCCGGAACAGCTCCTGCAAAGGGTGACCGACCTGTGCCGGAGACCGGACTCTCCGTTGGACTGAGCCGAGGGGCATCGTTACGGCTCCCGCTCCCAATCGCCGCTGACCCGGCGCCATTGGATCTCCGTACCGCTCATCCGGCGCTCGCGGCCACAATCGGCGCAGCGGATCCGGAAGGTGTGCTGGCGGAACTCGAGCTGGAGCGCGCGACTCGGCACCCGCCAGCGGTGGCGGCGGCGCAGCCAGCACAGCGTCTTCTTCCAGATCACATGGCATTCCGGAGGGAGAGATGCCGGAATCTAGACGACGCGTTCGCGCGCGGCGGGTTGTGCCAGGCAGCCGTGACCCAGCGCACGGCGAGCGAACCGGCGCGGGCCCAATTTCATCGCCGGTGCCGAGCCCGCCCTGAGGCACGTCATCCGCGTCGCGCTCACCGAGGAGCCACCGGATCGACCCCTGTTCTCGGGCCCGCGCTCGGTATCGGGTAAAGCAGTTCACCGCGCAGCCGCCGCCTTCATGGCGGCGGTCTGTTATCCTGGGCGCTCCGCTATTCCTGGCGCTCCGTGCGGTCCCGCAGCCGGCGGAGCCAGCGGGACGCGCCGCCCGGGCGGCCACGCGCCACCGGCGGCGGTCCGAGCACGGCCGCGAGCGTGGCGTACAGCTCGCCGAGCCGGACCGGCTGCCTGAGCACGGGCAGCTCGGGATAGGCGCCAATGAGCTCGTCATCCGCGGCCCCGGCGTCGGCCAGCAACACGACCGCCACGTCAGCGCGCGCGTCCCGGATCCGCTCAGCGACCTCCCCGCCGTCCATCGGCGACATCCGCGCGCGCGCCAGCACCAGGCCCAGCTCCTTGCCGCTCTGCCGGGCGGCGCGCACTCCGTCGGCGCCGCTGCGCGCGGTGTGCACGCGGTAGCCGAGGCCGCGCACCATGCGGCAGACGCTCTCGCGGACGTTCGCGTCAGTGTCGACGACGAGAACGGCGCGCGGGGGCCAGGAACCAGCGGACGAAGGTGGGGACATGACGGCTTCTCCAGTGCGCAGCGACCTGCGCGATGCGAGAAGCCCTCCCCACGAAGAGGGCGCGACCGAAACGGAACCGGTGGATCCCGGTCAGGGAGCCGGGGGCGCCACGCCGCTGCCGGCCTCCTTGATGTCTGCGACCGCGCGGGTCGCCCGCTTCTTGAGCGGCCGGGCGAGGCTCCGAACGACTTTCGCCGCCCCGGCACCGGCGGCCGCGCCCGCCTGCTTCAGCGGGCGCACCCCGGTAGCCTTTCGGGCCCACCGGCGCGCCTTGCCCCGGCCCAGCTTGGGATGGAGCTCAAGCAGTTGCGCCACCGCGGTCGCAATGAGGCGCTTGTACTGCCGTTTGCTGACCCTGCCTTCGATCGACCGGAACTCGTCCACCACCGCCTGGGTCCCGACCTTGGGCGCCAATTCCTTCCACGCCACCGGATGCCTCCCGCACGAGTGAGACTCTTGAATTACCTCGCGGCCGCCCGGCCGGCTAGGTCAGGCATCACCGCGGCGCGGGGCCGAGAAGCTCGAGGCGCTCGGGCTGGAGGTCCGCCAGGCGGTGGGGGACGACAACGTGATGAAAGTGCGCCCCGGGGGCGCGGAGGCTAGCGCGCGCGCGCGCAGGCGTCGCCCTGCTCGTACTTGAAGTCCTGCGGCCGGCCGATCGTCCGGAAGCCCTCGTCGAGGTAGCGCAGCACGTCCTCCAGCCGTTTCGGATCGAGGTCCGGGAGCGTCGCGAACGCGTCGCGAATCGCGTCGCGGCGCTCCATCAGCTTCGCAAGCGTGGGCTCCAGCTCCTCCATCGGCCGGCACATGCCGCGGTAGACGCGCTCGCGCACCGTCTTGGTACCGAGCTTCTGGTCCGGGCGAGCGTACGGCGCATTCACCACCCCCGACCAGTCGAAGTCGTAGGCGACGGGCAGGAAGAACGGGTGCCCCTCGACCTGCACCAGCCGGATGTTGTGGATCATGACCACCGACCAGTCCGTGTTGCCGATCAGGTACTGGAACACGGTCACCAGGTCGAGCTGCGCCGGATCCAACTCGTCCATCCCCCCGCCCACCACCGGCAGCAGCTTGCCGCCGTTCCTCCGCGCCATGTCGTCGTCGTCCTCGAGGAAGAAGCCGTAGCGCGTAATGGTGCGTGAAGGGTCCTTGGTGTCGGCATAGGTGACCCGCGCCAGGCGGTTCCGGTGGCTCAGCTCGGTGAGGCGGTTGTAGGCGCGATAGATCCCATGCTCGAGCAGCAGGTTCTGCTCGTAGCGCGCCGCCTTGTTGCAGTGGGTGACCAGCTTGAGCGAGGCGTCGCCCCCGAACAGCGTCTGCTTCACGGTCTCCTTGTCGAACATCACCCGGATCGGCGGGAATTCGCAGCTGCTGGAGCGTAGCCGGAAGTGCCCTCGGGTGGCGAGCTGCACCGGCAGGGTGACCGGGCCGGCCTCCCCAGCGAACGTGATGGTCGCGGAGTCCAGGCGGACCTTGAGCGTGTCCCGATCGCGGAACAGCTCGCGGAAGTCGGCGGCGAGCGTGACCGCGAGCGGCGCCTCGTCACGGTACAGGCGGGCCGGACGCCCCGGCGCTTCGGATTCGGGCGCCGGGGCCTGCGCTGCGAGCGCTGCGGGGAGCACCAGGAAAGCGACCAGCAGCGGGCGGATGGTCGGGCGGGGCATGGCGCACATGGGGCGCTCCCAACGCGAGAGACCGCAGTGACCTGACTCCATCATACCGTTCGGGCCCGCCGCCCGCGACCCCCCTGCCACGTGATCCGGGCCACGCCGAGTCGGGGCATTTCCGGGTTTCCTCGGCGTGACACCGCTTGCAGCGCCCGGTCCCCGTCTCTCACATGTTTGGTGCGACCTCCATTCATCGGGGCGAGGCATGAGCGACGGCGCAGGGCCCGTTCTCCCGCACGGCCGGTGGACGCGGCGCTCGCTCGGGGCACTTGCCTTCGTCGGCTTGAGCGTGATGCCGGCCCGTGCGCAGCAGGTCGCCACCCGGTCGGCCCCCGTCGCGGCCGGCGCCGATTCTGCGGACGTCATCGCCAGCGACGCCTATCTCGCCGGCGGATTGCACCGGTTCCTGCTGGGCGGCCGCTACCGCCGGGTCTGGGCCGAGCCGATCCGCGTGCCCGTGCTCGACCTCGATCGGTTCGCCGGCGGGCTCACGCCGAAGGAGCGAGGCGGCGGCTTCCAGACCCGCTCATTGCAGTTCACATCGGCGGACGGCCGCGAGTTCCGTTTCCGGTCGCTCGACAAGAATCCGGCCCAGAAGCTCCCCGAGCGGCTCCGCACCTCCGCCATTCGCAACGTCGTGCGGGATCAGACCAGCGCGCTCCATCCGGGCGGCCCGCTGGCGGCCGCGGTGTTCGCCGAGGCCGCGGGCCTCCCCCATCCCGCGCCCCGGCTGGTGCTGATGCCGGACGATCCCCGGCTGGGAGCGTTCCGTGCGGAATTCGGCGGTATGCTGGGCGCCATCGAGGTGCACCCGGACGAGGGCCCGGACGAGACGCCCGGCTTCGCGGGCTTCCGCAACATCACCGATACCGAGGAGCTGGCGCCACGGCTGAACGCCGGCCCCGACGACCGGGTGGACGCGCACGCGTATCTCACGGCGCGGCTGCTGGACATGTTCATCAACGACTGGGACCGCCACCAGGGAAACTGGCGCTGGGGCACCCGGGACCCGGCCCCCCCGCACCGCTGGATCCCCATCGCGAAGGATCGCGACCAGGTGTTCGCCTGGTACGGAGGCGTGCTGCTCGGCATCGTCAGACTCCGGGATCCGCGACTGGTGCCGTTCACTCACGATTACAAGCTCCGCGGCCTCACCGCGAATGCGGCGGCCCTCGACCGGCGCTTCCTCGCGGAGCTGGAGCGACCGGTCTGGGATTCGATCGCCCGTTTGCTCCAGACGCGTTTCACCGATTCCGTGATCGCCGGCGCCCTCGAGCGAATGCCCGACCCCTACCGGCAGCTTACCGCGGACGAGATCGCCGCCAAGCTCCGGAGCCGGCGGGAGAAGCTCCCGCGGGTGGCCGAGGCATACTACGCCCAGCTCGCGCGGGTGGTGGATGTGCATGGCACCGACGTCGCGGAGCTGCTGCGCGTCCGGCACCGGCCCGACGGCAGCGTCGAGGTGACGCTCGAGAGTCGCGGTTCACCCCGGCGCCACCCGCACTTCGGACGCGGGTTCCTCCCCGACGAGACGCGGGAAGTCCGGGTGTACCTGCACGGCGGCGACGACAGCGTCGCGGTCGAGGGGGGCCGCGGCGCCCGCGTCGTGGTGCGGGTCATCGCCGGCAAGGGCCGGGACAGCTTCGCCTCCGGCGATTCCACCGCTGGCATCCGGGCATACCACGAGCCCGGCGGCAGCGCGTGGTATCCACCCGACTCGCTGGTCGACCCCGCCCTCGATCGCCGGCCGTGGCCCGTCGGGTCCACCGGTGAGCGCGAGCCGCCGTACGTGAATCGCGGGGGACGATTCGTTCCGGGATTCTCGGCGGGCTACGTCTCCGAGCTCGGGGTGGTGCTCGAGGGGGATCTGGCGCTCGTCCGCTACGGTTTCCGCAGGGAGCCGCACGCGAGCCGCCTGTCGCTCAGCGTGGCGCACGCGACCGGCCTCGGCGCCTGGCGCGCCGAGCTGGCCGCGGACCTGGCGCGCGAATCGAGCCCGATGTTTCTGCGGATCGAAGCGGGCGCGTCGGGACTGGAGCGACCGTGGTTCTTCGGCCTGGGCAACGAGACCGTGCGTGACGCGCCGGCCGACGCATATCGGGTCTCGCACCGGCAGTACCATTCCGCCCTCGAGGTCGGGCGCCGGAGCGAGCACTGGGTGGTCGCCGCCGGTCCGTTCGTCCGCTACGCACGGAGCGGCCCGCCCGAACTCGCGGCGCCGCCGTTCGGCCGCGGTGCGGGCGACTATGGCTTCGCCGGGGTGGCGGTTCGGGCGGCCCTCGGCCGAAACGCGGAGGTGCATCCCCGGCGCGGCGTCCGGCTCCAGGCCGGCGCAACGCTCGTCCCGGGCACCTGGGACGCCGCAGGCACGTTCGGATCGGTGCGCGCGTCGGCCGCGACCTACCTCGCGCTCCCGGTGCCGCTGTCGCCGGTGCTCGCCCTGCGGGGCGGCGCCGCCCGGGCGTGGGGACCCTATCCCTGGTTCGAGTCGCCGGCGCTGGGCGGCGAGGCCAGCCTCCGCGGCCACGACCTCGGCCGGCTCGCGGGCGACGCCGCCGTCTACGGCGGCGCCGAGCTTCGCGCGCGGCTCTTCGGGTTCTCGCTGGGAGTGCCGGGCGACTTCGGCGTCCTCGGGCTGACCGACGTCGGGCGCGTCTGGCTGGACGGCGAACGTTCCGGCCGCTGGCACTCGGCGTGGGGCGGCGGCGTCTGGCTGAGCGTCGTCGACCAGGCCGCGACCCTCAGCGCCACCCTGGCCGACGGCGAACGCACGACGCTCTACGTGCGCGGAGGCTTCGCTTTCTGACGTGACCCGCCCCCTCATGGCCGTCGGCATCCTGCTCTGGCCGGCGGCCGCCTTCGCACAGCAGCGCGCCGCTGCGGCGGAGCCGCACGGGATCGTGGTCGGCGGCACGGCCCGGGTGGTGCCCGGCGCCCGCTACCGGGCGGGCGCCGTGCATCGATTTCTCTTCGGCGCCGGCTGGCGCGACCTCTGGACGACGCCGATCCGGGTGCCCGTGCTGGACCTGCGGCGAACCGCGGGCGGACTCCGTCCCGTCGCGCGCGGCGGCGGATCTCAGAGCCAGTCGCTGGAGCTCATGAGCGGCGATGGCCGGGAGTTCCGGTTCCGTTCGGTGGACAAGGACGCTTCGCAGGCGCTGCCCACGCGGATTCGATGGCCCGGCATCGTGCGACTGTTCCGCGACCAGACCAGTGCCCTGCATCCCGCCGGGCCGCTGGTCGCCGCGAGCCTCGCCGAGGCCGCCGGGGTTCCGCACCTGATCCCGCACCTCGTGGTGATGCCCGACGATCCCGTGCTCGGTCCGTTTCGCGCCGAGTTCGGCGGGATGCTCGGGATGCTGGAGGAGCGGCCGACGCCCGGGCGGGACGGCCGGCCCGGGCGGTTCGGCTTTCGCAGAGTCGAAGAAACCGACCGCCTCCTTCCGCAGCTGCCGCGCGATTCGCCGAGCCGGATCGATGCACGCCAGTACCTCGCGGCGCGCCTCCTCGACCTCTACCTGAACGATTGGGACCGGCACGAAGGGAACTGGCTGTGGGGCACGCGAGATGCCGCCGCGCCCCGCCGGTGGCTCGCGATCCCGAAGGATCGGGATCAGGTGTTCGCGTCGTACGAGGGCGTCGTGCTCGCGCTGGTCCGGCTGTTCGTCCCGGAGCTGGTGCCGTTCACGGACGATTACCGCCTGCGCGGCCTCACGACCAACGCGGCGGCGCTGGACCAGCGTATCCTCGGCGGGGTCGCGCCGGCGGCATGGGACTCGGCGGCAACGGCGCTCGCGTCGCGGATCAGCGATGCCGCGGTCGACTCGGCCCTCCGGCGCATGCCGGCGCCGTACTATCGGTTGAGCGGAGCGGAGATCGCGGAGAAGCTGCGTCACCGCCGCGCCAGGCTGCCGGACGTGGCCCGCGCGTGGTCGAGATCCCTAGCGCGCGGCGCGGACCCTCCCTGAGCGACGGCGCGAGTGGGGCGTGTCGGCCCAGTCGCTCGCGAAGATCTTCGTGATGCCCTTCACCACGCCGGCATCGTCGGTGATCACCCCGATCTCCCGGCGCCGGTCCAGCTCCGGCCGCCGGAGGCTCTGGCTCCCCACGAACGCGCGCTCGTCGTCCTGAACGATGGCCCGCACGTGGAGCCGGCCGGGATACGGGGCCACCTGCACGGCGCGGAGCTGCTTCTCCACCTTGCCGATGACGCACACCTTCACGCCGGCCAGGGCGCGGCGCTCGAGCGCGCGCTGCATCAGGTTGTCGGTCAGCCGCGAATCGTAGATCAAAAGCCGCCGGGTCGCGCTCTCGAGGAGCTCGAGCAGCGAGGCGCGGGAATTGAGCGGGCTGACGACGAAGGTGTCCCGTCTCGGCGTGTAGGTCTTGCGGTCGAAGTCGGCCTCGAACAGCCGCCGGGCTTCGGCCACGAGATCCTTCCGGTCGGCGACCAGCCCGAGGCTCCGGCTCCGCTCGATGTCGCGACGGTTGAAGTTGTACCCCAGCACGAAGAGGGCGGCCCCGTCCACGATCATCATCTTGCCGTGGTAGCGGAGCAGGTCCTCATCGGTCCGGGAGACCGTGACCCCGATGGCGAGCAGGCGCGACTCCAGCGCGCGGAGCGCGGCGTCCCCGCTGCCGTTGAGATGCGCGATGAGCGCGCGTACGGCCACCCCTCGTGCGACGGCGTCCGCGATCGCGCGCTCCAGCTTGCGATGCGCGAGCCGGAACACGTACATGTCGATCGTGCGCTCCGCGCCCTCGACGGCCTCGAGGACCGGCTCGATCCCGTCCTCGGGCTGGACCAGCAGCCTCATGCGGCTCACTTCTTGACTTTGTCCGCGTCCAGTTCGACCGTGAGCTTGCGGGACGGATCGATCGCGGCGATCGCGTTCGCGACCCTGTCCGTTTTCTTCCGCGGCGGCAGCTGCAGCTGATACTCGAGCCCTTCCTCGCCCGTCTGACGCAGCTCGAACGCGATCTGCTGTTCCCGCAGCAGCCGCTCGACCTCGGCCTTGAGATCGGTGGGATCCTCGCCGGTCACCTTGAGCTTGAACGGCTTCGGCTGATCGGGCTCGAACGACTCCAGGGTCCACAGAATCGCCAGGATGAAGACCGTGGCGAGCATGATCCGCAGATAGATGCCGGCGCCGGCCGCGAGCCCGACGGCGAGGGCCACCAGCATGACCGCCGCGTCCTTGGGGTCGCTGATCTTCGCCCGGTAGCGCACGAGGCTGGCCGCGCCCATGATGCCGAAGGCGCGCGCAAGGCTGGCGCCGACCACGATCATGATGAGCGCGCCCACGATGGCGAGCACGATCTGGGTCTGGATGACGGCGGGGTCGCGCGGAGGCGTTCCCCGCCGGACGGGGCGGAACGCCAGCGCGGCCCCGCAGGCCGCGGCGATGGGCAGTGCGACCAACTCCTTCAATTCCTGCCACATGGGCGCCTCCGGCGCACGGCGACGATCCCGCCGGGAGAGGGCGGACGCAACCAGCTGGCACGGGCGATGATCCACACGACGCACCGAAGATGCGGCGGGAAGGGGCCGGGCGCTGTGCGCCAAGGCACGTTGCCCCTACAATCCGCGTCATGACACACGCCGATCAGCCGGTGCTCACCGGCGGCCGGGCCCTCCCCGACGCGCGAGCCGCCGTCGTCATGCTGCACGGCCGCGGCGCCACCGCCGCGGGGATCCTCGCACTCGCCGACGAGCTGCGCGCTCCCGCAGTGGCCTATCTGGCGCCGCAGGCCGCCGGCAACACCTGGTATCCGCTCAGCTTCCTCGCGCCGATCGAGCGGAACGAGCCCTGGCTGAGCTCCGCGCTCGCGGCAGTGGCAGGGACCGTCCAGCGGTGTACCGACGCGGGCATCCCGCCCCACCGCACGGTGCTGCTCGGCTTCTCGCAGGGCGCCTGTTTGGGGGTCGAGTTCGCGGCCCGGCATGCACGACGCTACGGCGGGGTCGCCGTTCTGAGTGGGGGGCTGATCGGACCGGACATCGCGCCGGCGACCTATGCCGGCAGCCTCGACGCGACGCCGGTTTTCCTCGGTTGCAGCGAGATCGACGCCCACGTCCCCGCGGAGCGGGTGCGGGAGACCGCCGGAGTGCTCGAGCGGATGGGCGCGGAGGTCACCATGCGCCTCTATCCGGGGATGGGACACACCATCAACGAAGACGAGCTGGTCCGGGTCCGGGCGATGCTGGCCGCGGTGAGCGGGGGCTAGCGCGCCGTTCGCCGTTCAGCCCGCGAGCTGCCGGTTCTCGTACTCCGGCTCGCCGGTCACCTCGCGGACGAGATATGGCTGCAGCCAGTCGGGCGGCATCACCGGCGTGTCGATCGTGGCGAGCTCCACTTCGGCCAGCACCAGATCGCGGTCGAGAAATTCGTCGATCTCCCAGACCAGATCGCCCGCGGGCACGCGGTAGCGGCGCTTGCGCACCCGCCGGCCGTCGGTGAGCGGCCAGATACCGGCGAACACCTCCGGCGAGGTCGGCTCCTCCACCTCGATGCGCTCGAGCCCCGCCCCCGCCTTGATCGTGCGAAACCAGGCGTCGCTCCCGTTCTGCCGCAGCCGCCTGAGGCGCTCCACCAGCCGCTCGCCGGGGAGCCATCCCTGGTCGATCTCGAGCGGCTCGACGGCGCCGGCCTCGGGGGGCAGCGCCGTGAGCAGGTACTTGCGCTCGATCTCCCGTCCGGCCGCCGCGCGGGCAGTGAGTCGCACCGCCAAGCCGCGCACATCCCCGAAGAACGCGACGCCGCGCCCGCCCAGCCACTCGGCCTGGAAGCGGGTGTAGGCCGATTCCGCGATGTCGCGGAGCCGGTGGGCGAGCGCCACCAGGCCCGGCCGCGGATCCTCCACACCGACCTCCGGCGCGGCATCGGCGGTCCACTGGAGCAGCTCGCGCGAGACCCGCTTCGCCTGCTCGACCGCGGCGCCCTCGAGGGACTCCGCCAGCTCGCCGGCGAACACGTGGGCATCGTGCAGCTCGCCGAGCACGTCCTGCAGCGCCTTGAGCTGGGCGACGATGGCAGGTGCTCCCTCCAGCTCGGCGGCGAACGGCTCGAGCAGATACCGCAGTCGCTTGGCCCCGATGCGGACCTCGTGGGCGCGCGCCTCGTCCGCGATCGACTGGACCAGCGCGAGCCGTGCTTCGAGCTCGCCGGCCAGGCGAAGCACGAGGGGGGCAAGGGCGCCGGCGGCCGTGAGCGGCCGCGGATCGATCGTCGCGCGGTACACCGGCAGCCGCCGGCGGAGCCTGGCGTCCGCCGGCGCGTAGCGGCGCTCGAGCG
>JBOHSY010000327.1:0-8596 GCA_050733355.1 Gemmatimonadales bacterium
CCACATGCAGCAGAAGCTGCTGCGGGGACTCGGCGTGGTGGCGATCGAAAACCAGGCGCGAATATGACACTCCTCTAGCGTCCCCGGTCTGGGGACCCGGCTCGGTCGCGGCGCGGCGACCACCTACCCGCGCAACATGGAGCTCTCGGACTGCATCGTGTTCCAGGGCTCCAACATGGCGGAGTGCCATCCGGTTGCTTTCCGCTGGCCGATGAAGGCGAAGGTGGAGCACGGCGCCAAGCTCATCCACGTCGATCCCCGCTTCACCCGCACCAGCGCGATGTGCGACCTGTACGCGCCCATCCGCGCGGGCAGCGACATCGCTTTCCTTGGCGGCCTGATCAATTACGTCATCAACAACGAGCAGTGGAACGCCGACCCCTTCTTCCGAGAGTACCTGCTGCACTACACCAACGCCGCCACGATCGTCCGGGACGACTACAAAGATCCCGAGGAACTGAACGGCGTCTTCTCGGGGCTCATGGCGTACGAAGGCACGCCGGAGTGGCCCTACGACGGCTTCCTCGCGGCGTACCAGACCGATTCCTGGCAGTACGCCCGGCACGGGGAGGAGCCCGGCCAGCCGCGCGGCGGCGAAGAGCTGGGAGGCCCGGCGCGGACCGAAGCGCAGCGAAAGCCCCGCCCGGGCGAGCCGCTCGAGTCGGTGATCCGCTCCCTCCGGAAGCCCGTCCCGCTGCGCGACGAGACCCTGGGGCACCGGCGGTGCGTCTTCCAGGTCGTGAAGCGCCACTTCAGCCGCTACACCCCGGAGATGGTCGAGCAGGTGACCGGCTGCCCCCGGGACATGTTTCAGAAAGTTGCTGCGACGATCCTCGAGAACTCGGGCCGCGACCGGACGACCTCCTGGGCGTATGCAGTCGCGTGGACCCAGCACACCAACGGTCCCCAGGTGATCGGGTGCTGCGCACTGCTTCAACTGCTCCTGGGGAACATCGGCCGGCCGGGCGGCGGGATCATGGCGCTCCGGGGCCACGCCTCGATTCAGGGCTCGACCGATGTCCCGACGCTCTATCACAGCATCCACGGCTACATGCCGGCGCCATCGGCCCTCAAGGATCACCGCACCCTGCGGGAATACCTGGCCACGGAAGGCGTGGCCACGGGCTACTGGGCCAACATGCCGAAGTTTCTCGTTTCCTACTTCAAGTCGATGTACGGGGACGCGGCGACTCCGGAGAACCAGTTCGGTTACGACTGGCACCCGAAGATCACCGGCGACCACTCCCACATGCCCATGTTCGTGGCGATGGCGGAGGGCCGGGTGCAGGGGATGATGTGCATCGGGCAGAACCCAGCCACGTCGCTCAACGCGGGGCTCGAGCGCAAGGGGCTCAGGCGGCTCGAGTGGCTCGTCGTCAAGGACAACTTCCTGACCGAGACGGCCACCTTCTGGTCCCGCGCTCCCGAGATCGAGGCCGGCGAAGTGAAGCCGGAGGACATCAAGACCGAGGTGTTCTTCGTCCCCTCGGCCCAGGTCGCCGAGACCGAGGGGAGCTTCACCAACACCCAGCGGATGCTCCAGTGGCACTTCAAGGCGGCCGACCCGCCGGGCCGGTGCCGCTCGGACCCCTGGTTCACTCACCAACTCGCCATACGGCTCAAGCGACTCTACGCCGACAGCACGCTGCCGCGCGACCAGGCCTTCAAGCACCTGGTGTGGGACTACGAGCCCGACGAGCCGGACAAGGAGAGCATCCCCGGCGAGCCGGACGTGAAGAAGGTGCTGCGCGAGATCAACGGCTACTTCACCCGCGACCCGAACCGGCATCTGGTCGGGTTCGACCAGCTCGAGGACGACGGTTCCACCACCTGCGCATCCTGGATCTACTGCGGCGTGTTCCCCGCTCCCGACCGGAACCTCGCCGCCAGGAAGGAACCCGACCCGCCGGGCGTCATCGGATCGCACCGCAACTGGGGTTGGGCCTGGCCGGATAACCGCCGCGTGCTGTACAACCGGGCGTCGGCCGACCTCCAGGGCCGCCCCTGGAGCGAGCGGAAAAAGTGGATCTGGTGGGACGGGCGGCGGTGGACCGGATACGACAGCCCGGATTTCCCGGAGACGAAGCCGCCCAACGCCCGCAGCGTCCCGGACGGCGTCGGTCTCGCGGCTCACTCGGGCCGGCAGCCGTTCATGATGAACACCGATGGTGTGGGATGGCTCTTCAACCCGGTGGGCCTGCTCGACGGCCCGCTCCCGACCCACTACGAGCCCGCCGAATCGCCGGTGCCGAACGCGCTGTACCGACAGCAATCCAGCCCGGTGCTCAAGTACTGGAAGCACGCCGACAACCCGCTTGCGGCCGTGGGCGATCCGCGCTTCCCCTACGTGATCACCACCTACCGGCTCACCGAGCACTACCTCTCCGGCGTGATGAGTCGCTGGAACCCGTGGCTCTCCGAGCTGATGCCGGAGCTCTTCATCGAGCTCTCGCCCGAGCTCGCGAGCGAGAAGGGGATCCACAACACCGACTGGGTGCGGGTGAGCACGCCGCGCGCCGAAATCCGGGCCAAGGCGCTGGTCACGCGCCGGGTACGGCCGTTCCGATTGGGGAACCAGGTGGTCCACCAGGTCGGCATGCCCTGGCACTGGGGGTGGGAGGGCGTCGTCACCGGCGACGTGGTGAACACGCTGACCGCGCTGGTCGGCGACCCCAATGTGAGCATCCACGAAGGCAAAGCCTTCGTCTGTAACGTGGAGAGGGCCTGATGACTGAACCGATGGGGTTCTACACCGACACCACGGTGTGTATCGGGTGCAAGGCCTGCGAGGTCGCCTGCAAAGAGTGGAACCAGCTTCCCACGGCGGAAGGCGGGCGGCCGGAGATGAGTGGGGACAGCTACGACAATACCCGGCGGCTGGACGGGACCCACTGGCGGCACGTCAAGTTCATCGAGCAGTTCGACGAGACTCGGAACGGCGGCCGCTGGCTGATGATGAGCGACGTCTGCAAGCACTGCGTCCAGGCCCCCTGCCTCGAGGTGTGCCCCACTGGCGCAATCATCCGAACCGAGTTTGATAGCGTCGTCATCCAGTCCGCCGCCTGCAACGGCTGCCGGCTCTGCATCGCCGCCTGTCCCTTCGGTGTGATCGACATCAATGCCGTCTCGAACACGGCCCAGAAGTGCACTCTCTGCTACGATCGGCTCCAGGCGGGAATGGAGCCGGCGTGCTCCCAGGCCTGTCCGACCGATTCGATCCGGTTCGGCCCGATCCGGGAGCTCAAGCAGCAGGCCGAGGCGCGCGTCCGGCAACTCCACGAGCTGGGCGAGACCCGGGCTCACCTCTACGGCGCGGACGAGAAGTTCCTGGGCGGGCTCAACTCCTTCTATCTCCTGGTGGACCAGCCGGAAGTGTACGGCCTCCCCAGCGCACCGAAGATGCCCACGCGGAATCTGCTCCCCAGCTCGCTCTTCTCCACCGCGGGCGCCGCGGTGCTCGCCCTGCTCGGATTCGTGGGGCTCAGGAAGCGGCGGATGGACGAGCACGTCGCCGAGCCGGAGGCGACGGATGTCTGACACTTTCTTCACCTCGTCGCCCCATTGGACCTGGTGGATCGTGTTCTACTTCTTCGTCGGCGGGATCGCCGGCAGCGCGTTCCTGCTCGCGTCCCTGCTCCACCTCGCCGGCCGTCCGGCCGACCGGCCGCTCGTGCGGCTGGGTTACTACGTCGCCTTCGCGGGCGCGATCATCAGCGGGATCCTGCTCACGCTCGATCTCAACCGGCCCGAGCGCTTCTGGCACATGCTGATCGAGTCCAACACCGGACAGCCGATGTTCAAGTCCTGGGTGCCGATGTCGGTCGGGTCGTGGGGTCTCCTGCTCTTCGGGTTGTTCGCGTTCCTGGCGGCGCTCGCCGCGCTGAGCGAGGAGCGGCCCGGCGTGCGGCTGCTCCAGTCGGCGCCGGTCCGCGCCTTCCGGCGGCCGGGACCGTCGGCGGCGATCGCCGTGCTGGGGAGTGTCTTCGGGCTCTTCCTCGCCGGCTATACCGGGGTGCTCCTGGCGGTCACCAATCGGCCCATCTGGGCCGACTCCAACCTGCTCGGTCTCCTGTTCCTCGTCTCCGCCGCCTCGACCGGTGCGGCCACGCTCATCCTGCTCGCGATCTGGCGCCGCGCGGGTCACCCGGCATCCATCAACTGGCTCGCGTGGTTCGACCGGAGGGTGCTGGTGCTCGAGTTCCTGGTGCTGATCCTGTTCATCATCTCCCTCGGCTCCGTCGCCCAGGTGCTGCTCGGCTGGTGGGGCGTGGTGCTGCTGCTGGGGGTGATGGGGCTCGGGATCGCGGCGCCGCTCCTGCTCGAGCGGAAGGCCGGATTCCACACGCCACGTCAGCTCGCCCGGACGGCGTCCCTGGTGCTGCTCGGCGGCTTCCTGCTCCGGGTGGTAGTCCTCCTCTCATCTCACGACATCCATGTGCTCGGCTCGGGGGTGACGGCCCCGTGATCCGGAGGGCGGCGGATGGAGCGCTCCTGCTCAGCCTGCTGGCCGCCTCTGCCTGCGCGAGCCCCGAGGCGGTCCGCGCCCGGGGCGGGGGGCCGGGCGCCGACGTGGGGAATCGCGGCGAGCCCGTCGAGATGCATGCCGGCGCCCAGCCCTACTACAAGACGCCTTGCGTCACCGAGCCGGTCGAATGCACGGGACCACACCCGGTTTTCGGGCCGACCCCGCCGCCCGACTAGCCGACCTGGAGCGGCAGCGGCCCGAGTGGCAAGCCTGGCTGCGGCTGCTCGGGGAGGTGCTGTGTGTGCTCGACGATCCGGCGTGGAGTGCGCCCCTTGCGGATGGCGGACTCGACGGCGCGACCGGCCCCGGTTCCCCGGGCGATCCGCTGCTGAACGCCCGGGTGCTGGTCGTGGATGCCCGGCGGCTGCGCCGACTGGTGCACCGCCTCATCGAGACGGCGTCCGCGGCGGGGGGCGCGGGCGCGGGGTCGCTCGCCGGGTACCGGCCGTCCTCTGACACCGCGGTGCATCTGCTCGCAGTCGCCCTCCGGCACGACCGCGCCGGCATCAGCGGAGTCGCCGCGTCGGCCGGAGTCGATGCCGGGGTCCTGGAGACGGTCGCGCGGCTTGCCGCCGTCCCCCTGCTCCATTCCTGCGGCCGGCTGCTCCAGGACGAGGTGCCGCTCTCCTGGCCCCATGGTTACTGCCCGATCTGCGGGAGCTGGCCGCTGCTCGCGGAGCTCCGCAGTCTGGGCCGCACCAGGCGGCTGCGGTGCGGCCGGTGTGGCGGGGACTGGCGGGTCAACTGGTTGTGCTGTCCCTACTGCGGCGAGAAGGACCACGAGCGGCTGGGGGCGCTGGTGCTGGACGGTAAGCCGGAGACGCTGACCGTGGAGACCTGCTCCCGGTGCCTGGGGTACTTGAAATCGGTCACCACGCTCCAGGCGATCGCTCCGTTCGAGCTCCTGCTCCGGGACCTGGAGACCGTCGAGCTGGACGTGGCGGCGATCGACCGGGGGTATGCCCGGCCCCGGGGCGATGGATTCCCGCTGGACCTGCGTCTGGCGGTCGGGTCGCCATGACTGACGGGGAGACGCCGGCCCCTGATCCGCCCCTCCGTCCGGCCGACCTCTGCACCCGGTTGCTGGCGGCGCTCGACGCGTCCGAGGGCCGCCGCCGCCGGCGTAAGCGTGACACCAATCCCGACGCGATCGGCATGGCGATCAAGCGCAGGCTGCTGGAGGAGACGGTGCGGGACGATCCCGACACCGACGCCTTCGAGGGCTGGCTGCTGGAGCGTTGTCTCTTCGTCGCTGCCAGCGGCCCGGTCCGCGCGATGGCGCTCGAGATCCTGGCCGAGTGGCGGCTGGCGGAGGCACCGGGAGCGTTTCGAACCTGGCTCAGCGAGGGGGCGCCGTCCGACGACGCGGAGAAGCCCGGCTAGGTCGATGTTGCTGTGCGCCCGCTTCTGGCTTTGAGGGGCTTCATGCGCCGGCGCTGCAAGCTCCGCCGTACGGCCCGCTCCACCCCGGCGAGAGCCCTGTCAACCGCGGTCTCGAGAGCGGCGCCTCGCCCCTCGAAGACCACGCTCGGAAGGCCGCTCAGGACCACCTTGATCCGGCACACGTGATCGACGCCGCCGCGGGGCCCATTCACGTCCTCCACCCGGACGCTGACGCGTTCAACGGAGGGCGCGAACTTTCCCAGCTTCATGCCGAGCTTTCGCCGGATGTACCTCCGGTCGTCCTGGCTGAGCTCGACTCCACGCGGGCGGATGTAGGTGGGAACCAGGGGCGCATCCGCGCGGCCGGACTCCCGTCTGACCGCTCTGGGGATCCGATCCGGGAAGGGCGCTCGTTTCCTGCTGTCTGGCGTGGGGGTGCGTCCGCGCGTCGCCTGACCCCCCTTCACCAGATCTCCAGCCTGCTTCGCTCTCATCGTGACCTCCTCGCTCACGTGTCCGGTGAACGGAGATTCCGCTCACCACCGCCGTCTCAGGCGATCTTCCCGGTGGCGACCGCGCGAACGATGTCGGTCTGCGAGATGACACCCACCAGGACCCCGCTTTCCTCCACAAAGAGCCGGCGTACTTCCGCATAGAGCATGTGCCGAGCTGCCTCATGCACCTCCGCCGTCGACTCGATCATGAGCGGCCTCGGCGTCATGATGTCCCGGACCGGCGTCTGCTCCAGGAGGATCTTCCGCTCCTCGGAATCACGCGTCTCGGCCTGCGCGGCGATCAGGTCGGTGCTCGAGACCACGCCGATCACCCGGTTCCTGGCGTCCACCACCGGCAGCCCGGTGATCTGCGCATCCGCCAGGGACACCACGGCCTCGGACACGGGGCTGTCGCTGGCCACGGTTGTAACGGCGGTCTGCATGATGTCGGCTACTTTCATCGTGTCTCCTAGTCGGATGCCCCCGGCCCTCTCGAGCAAGCGGCGGCTGCACGAGCTCTCGACCGGTCGGGCAGGGGTGTGAAGATGGCCGCAGGTCCACTACCTACCGCCGCGCGTGAGCGTGAGCCCCGACCACCCAGCGCAGCTTGTCGATGTCGCGAGAGATCTGCGTCAGGATGTCCGCCGTGACGGGATCCCCCGCCTGCTCCGCCTCGGCGATCGCGGGACGCGTCCTTGCGCCGAAGCTCGCAAGGGCATTGACGAGGGCCATCACGTGGTCGACTCCGGAGACGATCCGTGACGGATACCGGGAGAGCTCGGAGCGTTCGGCAACCATCCGCACGCCCCCCTCGGCGAACCCGCCGAGTTGCACGACGCGTTCGGCCAGCAGGTCGGCGTGCTGCGCTACTTCGATGGCCACCCGTTCGAACAGCTCGTGCAGCGCGATGAAGCTCGGGCCCTTCACGTTCCAGTGTGCCTGCTTCGCCTGCAGCTGCAGGTCGATCGCATCCGCCAGTCGCCGGTTCAGCGACTCGACGATGTCGGTACCGAGATCGTTGCTCGTAGGGTGAATCGTGATCGGCTCCCGCATTGTCGCTGTCATCGTGATCTCCTCGTTCAAGTGTCCGGTGAACGGAGAACTCCGCTCACTCCATTGACGGGGGCTTCGACCGACCCCCCGCGGGCTCTCGCCCGTTCTGTCTCGATCACACGGCCCTCGATACCGGGTCCCACGGCGGGAGCACCGCGTCTTGCGGCCCTGCCACGCGCACCAGCACTCGACCACGTCGCGCGCCGCCTCCAGCCCCCGCCGGGCGTCCGCCCGAGTCGCGAAGCCGGACAGGTGAATCGCCCTTCCCCTCACGCTCCCACGGAGGCGACGCGTGGGACCGGAGTCATGTGTCTGGCGCGCCCCCGAGCCGCCGGTTAGCGCCGGAACGAGAACTCCCGGCTCCAACTGCACTCGACACACACGGTCGTCTCAGGAATGGCGGCGAGACGCTCGTACGGGATCGGCGAGCGGCAACCGACGCAGACGCCGAACGTCTGGGTATCCATCCGCCGCAGAACCTCGAGCAGCTGCAGCGCGCGCCTTCGCACTCGCGGAGCAAGCTCTCGCAAGGCCTCCACGGGGCCGCCATCGCTCTCGGGAACCGAGGCACGCCGCGCGTTACGGCTGCCCGCCTCCAGCTGCGAACCTTGTCCGGGGATGAGGCGACGGAGCTCTTGCTCCACCTCCGTCCGCAGTTCGGCGTATTGCGCCCTCATGTCTTCCTCCTTCAGTCTGACGTAGTGATCAAATCGCCCTGAGCCTGGAACTCCGGCGGGACCTCGTCCCAGGCCAGAAACACGTCGCCCCACCGCGCGACGGAGCGCAATGGGGCGACGAGGTGCTCGCCTGTGTGGCGGTGTCGGGCTCAGCCCGTAGACCCGGGCAGCCTCACAGCCACGATGCGCTCCAGCAGCCGGGACGGGGGCGCCCGGAGGTCCGAACGAGCCGGACCGCCGCGCGCGCCCGCAGCGCGCGCATTTCAGACACCCGCGTCCGATGCACGCCCCGTGGAAGCGTCAGTTGAACATGGTGCACGTGCTGTGACACTGCCATCTCACTCCTCTGCGACTTCCTGAGTTCCTGAAACGCAAAGTCGCGCACCCAATGAGCATCATCGGGACGCGACTCCCGGCCGCAATGTAACCGCGATCGATCACAGGGTCAACGCGCCACCCTGGCC
>JBOHSY010000328.1:0-13864 GCA_050733355.1 Gemmatimonadales bacterium
GTCCCCTCGTACTCGGCGTAGACGTTCGCTTCGCCCGCCGGATGGTCGAACTCGCGCTGCCGGGTCTTTACGAACACGTGTTCATTGGCGAGCTCGCCGTAGTAGATCTGCGGACGGGTGACTTGCAGCGACACCGTCGAGACCGGCGGCAGGTCCTTGATGAACAGCACGGGAAGACCTTCGGGGGTCACCTGATTGACCGGCGCGAGCGTGAGCCCCATGCCGTGGGTGAACGTCAGGTGCTCGTTGATGAAGGTCCGGGTGGGGAGCGACGCGACATTCAGCTCCCGCGGCGAGAGCAGGACCTGGCGGTACTTCCCATCGATCCAGTACCGGTCATCGTCCACCGAGACGAAATCGTAGTAGGTGCGGATCTCCTGGAGCTGGCCGTAGGTCTGGAGCAGCGGCTCCCGGTCCCAGAGTCGCACGTTTTCGATGGTCGGAGCGTTGGCCTGGATGTCCGCGAGGGTCAGGCCCGCCTCCCCGCCCAGATCGCGAACCTCCACGCTGTCCAGTCCCCAGGCGCGGCGGGTGGCGGCGATGTGATGCCGGAGATAGGGCGTCTCGCGGGTCAGCTCGGTGGGGGCGACGACGAGCTTCTGGATGGCCGCGGGCACGAGGCCGCGCCCGATGATGGCCACGGCCAGGTAGACCCCGATGGCCCTGAGCGCGTACGGCACCAGCCGGCCCCGTGCGACGCCGATCAGGACGGCGACGGCGGCCAGCGCCGCGACGGCGGCGGAGAGTCGCAGCGCCGGCAGCCGGGCGTTGAGGTCGGTGTAGCTGGCACCGATCAGCGGGCCGGTGGTCGAGTAGAGGAGGCCGGGCGCGTCCACGAACCACAGCCGCAGGCTGATCAGGACGAACAGCGCCGCGACCAGGATGCCGATGTGGAGTCCGGCCGATGGCTCGATGCGGAGCCGTCGGGGTCCGGGAACGATGTCGCCGCGTACCCAGTACACCGGCACCACCAGGACCAGCGAGAGCAGCGCGACCGTGAACAGGAACGCCAACGCGGCCGAGAGCGCCGGGAGCGTGAACACGTAGAACCCGATGTCGCGCGAGAAGATCGGGTCGGCGATGCCGAAGGAGGTCCGGTGGATCGCCCGGAGCACCACGTCCCATGCCGGCGCGGCGATGAAGCCGGCGAGCACCCCGAGGAACAGCGAGACCGGCAGGCTCAGTCGGCGGAGCCCGGCGGTGAGGTTCAGCCGCGGCGCCGACGGCGCGAGCTGCAGCAGGACCGGGTCGGGGACCAGACCCCGCTGCGCGATTCTGAGATTCAGGAAGAGCACGCCGGCGGCGGTGCCGCCCGCGATCAGGAAGAGCAGGATGCGGGTGGTCAGCGTGCGGGTGAAGACTATCTCGTACCCGATCTCCCGGAACCACCACCACTCGGTGAGCAGCACGGCGAGGGTGGGAAACAGCACGAGCGCCAGGAAGGCGAGCGCGAACAGGGCGAGCGGGATCCGGCGTCGGAGCATCGGCATGCCTGAGCATCGCGGAGCCGGCCGGGAAGTCAAGGCGAGTAGGGATTCTCGACCGGAATGCCCCGTTGCTCGAAGTCGTCCGCGTTTCGGGTGACGACGGCCAGTCCGTGTACTTGTGCGGTGGCCAGCAGCAGCCCGTCCACCACATGGAGCGGGCGGCCCTGACGTTGGGCGACGGCCGTGAGGCTCCCCCAGGCGAGGGCAACCTCGGCGCAGACGGGAAGCACTCTCCGGTCGAACTGGGCTGGAAGATCGTCGCTCAGCCACTCGACCAGTTCGCGCTTCCGGCGCCCGTCCGCCAGGAGGTCGACGCCCCTTCTAATCTCGCCGAGCGTGAGCACGCTGATGGCCAGATCGAGCGGGTCCTGCGCCTGGAGCCATGCGATGGCGCCCCGGTTGGCCCGGCCGCGTGGCTTGGCGGGCTCGGAGAGCACGACCCTGTCGAGCAGGTACTTCACAGCTCGATGTCGCGCGCCTCGTCGCGCGAGCGCCGAAGGTCGAGCGGGGCCTCAGCCAGGGCCTTGGCCAACGGCGATCGGCGCATGAACTCGACGAGGCTTCGTTTCGGGGCCGCGAGCCGGCGGAACTGATCGAACGCGAGGACCACGACCGCCGCTTCCCCTCGCCGGGTGACCACCTGGGGGCCCTCGTCCAGGGCGGCCTGGACCACCCGGCTGAACTGGTTCTTGGCGTCCTCGAGCTTCCACCCGCGTGCCATTCGCTCGCTCCGGCTAGTCGGGCTAGATGAATCTATCTAGTCTAGCTAGGTCGATCAAGCCTCCGGCGCGCCAGCGCTCCCCTGCCAGCATGCCCTCGCGGATCACTACGCGATCGAGCTTGGAGCTCAGCCGTGGCCGGCGCGGCCGGGTAGCGGCGGGCCGCCCCGGGGACGAATCGGCGCCTGGCGTCTTCTGCCCGGTGTCGCGGGTGTACGCTGGGTAAGATCACTGGGTGCGGGATGAGGTCCTGTGGGTGCCGGACGGTCCAGCCTCCGGGGCAGCTCGTCGCCCATTTCGCACATCAGTCCGGCGAAAATGGGGCGTCCTCCCGTCCGTGCTCCATACGTCCTCCTACATGGTCGCGAGCTCGCTGAGCAACTTCGTGAGTGCGTTCCGAACCTCCACCGGCTCCAGCACCTCCGCGTCCGGCCCATACTGCAGCACGTGCCGCACCGCCCAGTCCGCGTCCGCCAACGGATGTTCCAGCGTGAGCGACCCGTCGGCGTCGCACGTCTTCCCTTCCCGCTCCGCGATCCAGCGCGCGATCCGCGCCGAGTATCGCACGCGGAGCGGGGCGGGGCGCTCGGCGTGGAACACCCGCCCGTCGGCCAGGTACGGTCGCGGGTCGAAGTCGTCCGGACGCTCGAACCGGTCGTCCAGCGGCTCGATCGTTCCGATCCGATCCAGCCGGAAGACCCGGATGCCGCCGCTGGTCGCGCAATGGGCGATGAGATACCAGCGCCCCCGCGCGTAGGTGATGGCGTACGGGCAAACGACCCTCGTGTCCGCCTTGAGGGCGCCGGCCTTGCGGTAGGCGATCCGGACGCGCCGCTTCTGGCTCCGCGCCTTTCGGAGCGACGAGAGGTGTCGCACGCTGGCGGCGTCGCCCATCTCGCCGTAGCGCAGCCGGTCGGGCGCCCAGTCGGGCGGAAGCTTCCGGATCACCTCCCGGATCCGCTGCCGGGCGCGGTCGATCACCGGCCGCTCCTCGGGCGAGCGCTCCGCCGCGAGCAACGCCAGCCCGAGGTCGAGCGCCGCCAGCTCGGCGAGCGTCAGCCGCATCGGCCGCGCGAAGTGGTTCGACACGAGCGAGACCCTCTTCCCGCGATCGACGTAGATCTGAACGCCCTCCACGAATCCGCCGGGATCGCCGAAGCGGACGGAGATCGCCTCGATGTCGGCGAGCACCGTCGCCGGATCCACGCCGAGCCGCTCGGCGACGCGGTCGAGCGAATGCTCGTCCCCGTCCGCCAGCAGGGGGATGAGGTGTATCACGCGGCCCAGCTGCGCGGTGGCGTTATCGGCCATAGAGCGCCAGCGTCTCTTCGACCAGCCGCCGGAACCGCTCGACGACGTCGGGCGGCTCCAACGGGCGCAGCTCGCCGCCGAACGACAGGAGCCAGCGCGCGAACGCGTCGGGCCGGCGCACCGGTAACCGGCGCAGGTTCGGGTTGCCCTCGACCGGCTCGCCGAGCTCCGCTGCCGCGGCCGCCGCGCCAGTCTCGGATTCGACGCGCACCAGCACCTCGATGGCTCCGGCGTCACCCAGCTCCCACGCCTGGCGGGACCGCGCGTGCTCGCGGAGCTGGAACCCGTCGGGGACCGTGTAGTCGGGATTCTGCTCCCGTTTGGTATTCACCTGCACCCGTGTCATCCGGCTCAAGCGGAAGTTCTTCACGGTTCCGATGGAGGGCTCCCGGGCGGCGAGATACCACTGCTGGCTCACGAAGAAGAGCCCGTACGGCTCGACCTCGCGATCGGCGGTCGCGTCGCCGTGCATGGAGCGGTAGCGGAAGGTGGCCCGCTTGTGGCGGCTGAGGGCATCTGCCAGGCGCTCGAACGTCGCCCGCTCCGGCGCGGGCTGCTGTGCCACCTCGGGATCGTCCACGGCCTCCGCGGCGTCCACCGGCAGGTCGAACGCCAGCTTCCGCATCGCCGACCTCGCCGCGTCGGCGAGCTCGGGATCGCCGATCGAGCGGACCCGGCGGGCCGCCTCCGCGACGGCGGCCAGCTCGTCGGCATCGAAGGTGAGTGCCCGGAGCGCGGCGTAGCCGTACTGCGTCGGCTTCCTGGGCGCTCTGCTGCCGCCCTGGGTGTGAAGTGAGAGATAGGGCAGGTAGAACTCCCGCCGGTCCAGCACGTAGCCCTCGACCTCGTCGTCCGCGGTCTTCCGGGTCTCGATCGGGATGCCGTAGCCCCGGAGCTCGTCCTTGTCGCGCTCGAACTTGCGGCGAGCGGTCTTGTACGCGACCGTGTCCGGCTCGAGTCCGGCGGCGTGATAGTCCGGTACCTCGCGGAAGATCTGCTCGATGGTCGCGGGATGATTGCGCGCGAGGAGCGCGGCGAGGAGGTCGATCCAGCGCTGAATCTTGGCCGAGCCGCTACGACTGGGCATACTGCTCGAGCCGGCAGAGCAGGTTCACCAGCTTCATCTCCTCGATCGAGCGGCAGCGTCCGGCGAGCAGCGCCGGGCAGCCCACCACGACCGCGAGCGCCTGGGCGCGGGACACGGCGACGTTGAGCCGGTTCGGGCTGAGCAGGAATTCCGCGCCCCGCGGCGCCTCGTCCAGCGACGACGCGCACAGCGAAACGATCACGACCGGCGCTTGCCGGCCCTGGAACCGGTCCACCGATCCGACCCGGGCGCCGGCACCCAGCCGCTCCTGAAGACGCCGTACCTGCAGGTTGAAGGGCGCGACGAACAGGATGTCGCCGAGCGTGAGGGCGCGCGGGCCGCCCTCCTTGCCGACCACGGTCCGCCGCCGCAGCTCGGCGACGATCCGGGCAATCACCTCAACTTCCTCCTCGCTCGACTGCGCGCACCCCTCGTGCGCCACCGGCACGAACAGCACTCCGGTCTCGGCGGCGATCAGCGCCGCGCCGGCGCCGCGAACGACCCGATGCCGTTCCGTGGCCGGCACGCTGCTGAGTCGCCCGTCGTAGATGGCCACCGAGATGAACCGACAGACCGACGGATGCATCCGGTGGGACACGCCCAGAAACACGCCGAGTTCCGGAGGCACCGTCGCATGCCCGTGGAGCACGTACTCGATGCACGACAGCCCCGACTCGCCAGGGTGCGCGCCGCGGGTGGGCTGCCCCAGCTGCATCTGGTCCCCGACGAGGATCAGGTTCCGCGCGGAGAGGCCCATGGCCACCGCGTTGGCGAGCGGCACCTGGCCGGCCTCGTCGATGAACAGGTAGTCGAATCGGCCTTGGAGCTCCGGGCGGCTGAACACCCAAGCCGTTCCGCCCACGACGCACGGGCCGTTCTCGAGCAAGGTCGCCACCGCTCTCGATTCGGCGAGCGTCACCGCGCCGCTCTGCACCAGCTCGTCGTCCGCCTCGTCGCCCACTTTGTAGAGCGCGCCGACGGCCCCCGAGCCGGTCCGCGCCTCGGCGACGGCGCCCAGCAGGTTGAGCACGACCTTGTGGCTGTTGGCGGCGACCCCGAGTCGCGCGCCGCGCCGGAGCAGCGCGACGATCATCGCGGCGGCGGTGAACGTCTTACCGGTCCCGGGCGGCCCCTGGATCGCGAGCGTCGTCCCGTCGAGCCTCGAGGCGAGATCCACGACCTGCGGTGTGAGATCGCCGTCCTCCAGGAGCAGCGGGCCGCCGGCGTGCTCGAGGATCCGCGGCGGACGGCGAAAGAGCAGATCGTCCACCGCACGCGAGAGCACGCGCCCGGTTTCCCATGCCTCGGCGTAGCGGAGGATCGCCGCCTTGATGAGGCCGGCGGAGACGTGCTCGTTGGGGATGAGGCTGAGCCGGTCGGGAAGCGTTTTCCCGGGCCCGACCTTGAGCTCGAGCAGCCCGGTATCGAGGTCCATCGTCACGATCTCGACCTCGAGGTCGAGGTCGCCCGCGACGAAGCACTTCGACTCCTCCCGGAGCCGGGTGTCCTGCTCCGGGTCGAACCGGTACTCGAACGCGAACGACCGCTTGATCTGGCGCTGGGAAGTGGCGGTCCGGGTCAGTCCGGCCAGGCAGTCGAAATCGGACGCGAGCTCCTCCTCCGTCATCGCGTGGCGCTCGAACATCCGCCACCACATCGGCTTCTCTTCACGGCGGTGGTAGTCCACCAGCCAGGCGAGCAGCTGCGTGACCCGGGCTCGCTCGGGGTCGGCCTCCGCTCCGCTCTCCACCCTGGCGAGGAGTCGTGCGGCGACGGTTTCCTCGGCTGCGGGGTCAGTGTCGCCCGCCGGCTCGGCCGGCAGCTCCTTGCCGACCGGCGCCAGGTAGGCGATCCCGCTCTCCGCCTGCCGCGCCAGCAGCCAGTCGCGAAGCTGGCGGGTGGAGTCGCAGTCCACCCGGTTGTAGTCGCGGATCCCCCGCAGGATCGGTGACTCGGTCCAGTCTCTGGGCTCGTTCGCGTCCAGCCAGCGCTGGTACTCCAGCACCGACCCGCCGCCGCTGATCACCTCGCCCGCGCGGGCTCCCCGGTACAGCTGCTCGATGTCCTTGAGCGAATAGCTCGGCGTGCCGACGATGAACCCCTGACGGACGACCGCGTAGAGATCGACGAACACGCCGCCCCGGAGCAGGTCGTCGACCTGGGCTTCGCGGGTGGCGTGAACGCCCATGAGCCGGCACACGGCTGCCTTCTCGTAGGACGCGTAGTGATAGACGTGCATGCGGGGGTCCGCACGCCACCGGTCGTGGACCCAGTCGATGAACGCCTCGAAGGCGCGCTTCTCCCCGCGGCGATCGTGCGCCCACCAGTCATGGAAGCGGGGGCCGTCCGCCCCCAGCGTAACGGCGCCGAAGAGATACTCGAGCCCGCCCTCGGCGAAGGGGAAGCCCTCCATATCGAAGAACACGTCGCCGTCGGAGGACGGCGGCAGGAGCGCGAGCCCTCGGCGCGGCTCGTCGGGCAGGATGGGGCGAAGCTCGTACGCGGGGTGCTCCGCGCCGGCCGAGTCGCGCTGAAGCCGCGCCTGGCGCTTCAGCCGATCCAGGACCGGCGGGCTGATGCGCGGCACGGGCCTGCCGTCGAGCTCCGCGAGCGCGCGGCGGGTCGCGATCTCGGCGTCCTCGAGTCGGCGCACCTGCCCGCGGGTGATCCCCGCGACCCGGCTGAGATGATCGCGAGCGGCGAGACGGAGCGCCGCCGCCTCGCTCCACTGGCCGTGACTCCGGTCCAGTCCGGGATCCGGCATCGCGTCCGGCCGCCAGTGCTCCTGGAACGCCAGAAACGACCGCTTGAGCTGGCGATGGAGGTAGAAGTAGTCGTCCGTGCGGAAGCTCAGTTTCGACCCGTCGCCCAGCACGAACACGAGCTCCGCCGGCCGGCGGCCCTGGATGGCCTCCAGGAGTTCCGCGTAGGCGCAGAGCTGCACCAGGAAATAGGGCCGAGCCGAGCGCGCGAGCTTGGTGTCCCACGCCACGTAGTGGTACGCGCCGAGGGCGGAGGGGCCGTCCACGCGGAAGAGAAAGTCGGGATATCCATGCCAGCATCCGACTTCGAGACGGGGTTGATAGATGACCGGCGCAGCCTCGCGCATCGCGGCCAACGTGCTCGCCGTGGCCCGGTCGTCGCGGGCGATCTCGACGAGGCCGTCGTAATTCTTCCGCACCTCGGCGAAGTATCGCGCCTCGTGTTCCGTGCCCTTCCGGGCGGCGAGCCCCCGTTCCGGGTCCTCATCGGGGCGGAGGTCGCCCACGAGCGTGCCGGCCGCTGCCGGCAGGCGTTCCCGCTCGGCGGCGAAGCGCTCGCACCACGCGGCGAAGTCGCCTTCGAGGTAGGCGATCAGGTCCTTGGGGGAGTACCGGCGCGCGCCGTCCGGTAAGACGACCATCGGGATCCTATGGAAGCTGGAGTGCCGAACATTGCCGCTGAACGAACATATAGCGCGGGTCTGTGACAGCGTGAGGCCGGAAGCGGGCCGACGCGCTGTCACAGGCCAGGTCGAGGTTTACCTCAGGGGCCGAGCAGTTTGCGGACCGAGAGGTGCAGCCATGACTGACTGGGAGCGGTTCAAGCGGCTGGCCGTGATCGCGCTCGAGGGCGCCTTCGATTCGGAGTATGCGGCGACGCCGCGGGACATCGAAGTGATCCTGCAATGCATCGCGATCGTGGAGTGCTTGCCGCCGCCCCGTGCCGAACCCGGAATCAGCCCCTGCGCTTGCTGCAGCTAGCCGCCCGGCCTGACCGGGGGTTCTGTTCCGGGGTGCGCACGGCCGCTCGTTTCGCTGTCGGCGCGGCAGTCCTGGCGCTGCTCGCCCTCCTGACCTTCGCCATTCCGATAGAGGAATGGCGAACCGGCGAGCTTGCCGCGCCGCCCCTCCCGACCGTCGAGGGCGGCCCCGCCGTCACCCTGCCCCCCCGCCTTTGGATCGACACCGACGCCGCCTGCGGTGTCGGCCGTACGACCGACCCCGACGACTGCTTCGCCATCCTGTTGCTGGCTCAGGCTCCCGGGCTGGACGTTGTCGGGATATCGACCGTCCACGGCAACGCCCCCCTGCCCCGGACCGACAGCGTCACCCGTGAGCTGGTCGCCGTCCTCCAGCGCGACGGGGCCCCGGCCCCGCCGGTCTATCGCGGCTCCGCGGCCCACCCCGCGCTCCGGAAGGCGTTGGAGGACGGCCCGCTGACCCTGGTAGCGATCGGTCCGCTCACCAACGTGGCCGCGGCGCTGGAAGGCCGGCCCGACCTCCAGGCCCGCGTCGGTCGCCTGGTCGCGGTCATGGGCCGGCGGCCGGGACATCTGTTCCATCCGGCCGAGGGTGAGGGGGAGGGCGGCATCCTGTTCAGCCACGGCCCGGTCTTCAGCGACTTCAACTTCGAGCAGGATCGTACGGCGGCGACACTGGTGCTCGGCATGCGGTTGCCCACCACGCTCGTCCCCTACGACGCGGCCCGCGAGGTTCTGGTGACCGGGGCCGATCTCGCGCGGCTGGAGCGGCGCGGCGGTGCGGCGGCCTGGGTGGCAGAGCGCGCCCGCGACTGGCTCGACTACTGGAACGACGACATCGGACTACCGGGCTTCTACCCGTTCGATCTGCTCGCGGCCGCGTACCTGCTCGCCGCCAAGCGGTTCGACTGTGCCGAAGCGGAGGCGTGGATCAGCCGGGACCTGAGCCTCTGGGGCCGGCTCTGGGGTCCCTGGGCAATGCTCGTGAGACCGAAGGACACCAGACCGGCGGAGTCGCGGGTGCACGCCCCGGTCGTGTATTGCGAGCGGATCGACCCGGAGGTCCACGAATGGCTCATAACGAGGCTGGCGCGGTGAGGACGGCCTGAGGTGAAAAAACGGGCGGCCCGCACTCCCAAGAGAGTGACGGGCCGCCCGGCGCACTGGTTACCCGGAGTCGGGGAATTGGCTTCCCCGTTCTTCTTCCCGTGGCCACCGCCTAACTGAGGCGTTTGCGGTGTGGCCTTGGGAGCTCCGGCTTCGATCCCCAGACGGTTCGCGGGCCGTCTGGTTCACCAGTGCGAGCGCTGCAAGTCGGCTGAATCGCGGATCAACCTCCTGCACGGCACACCGCGGCGCTACTGCGGCGTGGACGAGGCACGCGATTGGCCTCGCCGATCCAAGCCGAGCTCGATCAGCTCTCGGCCTGAGGATCGCCAAGATATGTACCGGTGCGCGGGCTCGCAAGCATCGAGTTTTGTTTTCCCCGACGCTCCACATTCCTCACATATCCACAGCATCTACCGCCGTGGTGACCCTGCCTCTGACTGTCCTGCTCGACGCGGACGTGCTGATCGATGTCGCCCTCGGCCGCGCGCGCCACGCCGAGCCGGCCGGGGCACTCCTGGCCTGGCTGGAGGGGCGGTCGGGGACCGCGTACGTGGCGTGGCACACCGTCTCCAATTTCTACTACCCGTTGGCTCCGGTTCGGGGAGGGCGCCCGACGCGCGAGTTCGTCCTGGAGCTCGCTCTGTTCGTCGAGGTGGCCCCGACCACCACCGAGAGCCTGCGGGCGGCCGCCGCACTCGATCTGCGGGACTTCGAGGACGCGATGCAGGTGGCGGCGGCGCAGGCCTGCGGTGCGGAGGTCATTGCTACCCGGAACGTCCGCGACTACGTGCGGTCCCCGGCGCGGGCGGCCACGCCCCGCTCGCTGCTCGCCGAGCGCGGCTCATGACCGCGACCGGGACCGTCGAGCGGACCCGGAGCCGGCGTTTCCCCTACCGGCTCGCGATCGAACAGGGTGGGCGCCTCGGTGCCGCGTTTCCGCACACCGGCGCCTACGCCTGGACCCAGCGGTTCTTCGCGGCCACCGCGGCGCACGCTGGGAGCGCGCCGAGCCTGCCGAGCCTAGGGTTGGGCGGCCGCCGCCGCGGTCGCGTGCGAGTGCACCGCGAACGCGGCGCCCTGCGGATCCAGCCCCAGGACGATCAGGTCGCCGCCCGGCACCTCCATCGGGCCGGCCATCACCTTGCCACCCGCCTCGGTCACGGTGGTCGCGGCCGTTCGCGAGTCGGCGACCATCGCGTAGGGGAGCCAGTGAGGCGGCGCCGGCATCTCCTTCGGCTTGTTGTAGATCCCGCCCATGCTCTTGCCCCCCCAGCCGAACATCTGGTACACGCCGACCGGGGCGCCCACGTCCATCGCCTCGGCCTTCTCCCAGCCGAAGAGCTCCTGGTAGAACCGAAGCGCGGAACCGTAGTCGGTGGTGACCAGCTCGTGCCAGGAGAACTCGCCCGGCTGGGGCGGGTCGTTCACCTGCACCGGTGATGCCGATGTGAACGGCGCGAACACCGCACCCTGCGGATCCGCCAGCACGGCGAACCGGCCGACGTCGGCGATCTCCGTGAGCGGCTTGAGGACCCGGGCCCCGAGTCGCACGGCCGCGTCCACCGTGGCCTTGGGATCGGGCGTCTCGATGTAGGTCAGCCAGTTGGGCGGCGTGCCCATCGCCTTCGTTTCGGCGGGCAGGGTCATGACGCCGGCAACGGGCCCGCTGTCAGCCAGCAACACGGTGTACGACGGGTCTTTCTCCCAGGCCTGCGGCTTCCAGCCGACGATCCGGGTATAGAAGCTGACGGCTGCCTTCGGGTCGGTCGTCATGAGCTCGTGCCAGATGAAGCGTCCGCGTGAGGTCGCTTGTGCCATCGTCGTTCTCCTCTGAAACAAGGTATTCGGCGCACCCGCCGACCAGCCGGCGGCGCGGCCCGCTACAGTAGGGCCCAGGCTGCGAAGGCGCCAGCCCCACGCGCTTGACACGTCGGTTGGGCCGCCGCTCGAGCGGCCGATCGCGGAGATGGCGCCATCGAACGCCTTATACTACGGGATCGTCACGGCATTCTGGCCCGGCCGCCGCTTGACGGAATGCTCTCCTCTCAGGAGCAACCCATGCCGCGTCGACTGAGACGGTGGATCGTTGGCGCGCTGGCGGCGCTGGCGGGCGTCGCCGCTCTCGCGGCCACAAGCCTGCCCTATCTGCCGCTGGTTCACGGCACCACGGCTGGCGAGGTGGAGCGTCTCGCCGCATGGCTCGAGGTGCGACCGGGCACGCACGTAGCAGACCTGGGCGCGGGTGACGGAACGTTGTCGGTGGCCCTGGCGCGCCGTGCCGGTCCCTCGGGTAAGGTGTACGCAACCGAGATCGATGAGGAGCGCCTCGTCGAGATTCAGGGCGCGGCGACAGCAGCGGGAGTCTCGAACGTCGCGGTGATCGAGGGCGCGGTCTCGAGCACGAACCTTCCCGACGCCTGCTGCGATGCGCTCTTCAGCCGCGCCGTCTACCACCATCTGACCGATCCCGCGGCGATCAATGCCGACATCCTTCGCGCACTCCGTCCCGGCGGCCGCCTGCTGATCATCGACTTCGAGCCGGGCGGCATCATGAACTGGATCAGTCGGCCGGAGACAGCGAATCGTCACGGGGGGCATGGCACACCGAAGGAAACCGTCGTGCAGGAGGTGACGGCCGCCGGGTTCCAGTTGTTGCGGGGGCCGGCACCGTGGCGCGGCCGGACCTACGGGGTGCTGTTCCGTCGGCCTTGACGGTGGGGGCAAGCCACCGCGCGCAGGGTGGTGAGCCTGACGTGGGTCGAGGCGTCCATCGGCCACAGGCGAAGGCGGCGGACGGATCGGCGGACGACCTGCCGGAGGTGGAGCTGGTGGGGGCGTTCACGGTGCGTCACGGCAAGTGAGCGCCTGGGGGCGACTGCGGTTCAGGGGCCACGGGATGCAGTACGTGCGGCAGGCCGGCGGGATCGTGTTCAGAGTGGAGCATGCTGCGCCACGCATACTCGTCGTGGCAGGCCGGCAGAACCCCCGCCATTGGATCTTTCCCAAGGGACACGTCGAGCCGGGCGAGTCCACCGCCGCTGCGGCGCTCCGCGAGGTCAGGGAGGAGGCGGCCGTGCGCGCCGAGCGGCTCGACTTCGCGGGGTCCCTCGAGTTTCTCTCCGCCGAGGGCGAGGTCCGAGTCGAGTATTACGTCATGCGTTTTCTGGGCAACGCCGCCACGACCGAGCAGCGGCGGGTTCGATGGTGCACGTATGACGAGGCGCTTCACCTCCTCACCTTTGACGACTCGCGCCGGCTGCTCGAGCGGGCGCGCCCCCTTATCGAGAAGCATCTCCCTCCGGGTGGCAGCTCGACGATGTGAACCGCCTCAGTGCCTCCGCGGCTCCGTCAACCCCAGCCGCTCCTCCTCATCACGCTTCACGGCCGGTCCTATTTTGTCGTGATAGCGACGCTTGGCAAGCAGCACCTGTCCGCTCCACACGAGTACCGCCACGACCGCGATACCTGCAGCTGCCGCGCTTCTGCCGTTGATTGGGGGGCTGATGAGCACCGGCGAGGCAAGCACGGCCACCAGCCCGCTTGCGAGCAGTGCGTTCACCAAGGCAACCACTTCGAGCCAACCGGCCCTGGCGAATGGAAGCAGGGAGAAGCTCCGCCCTGAATAGGACTCGTACGCCCCGAAGAACGCGTTCGCGAGCGCCCCTGCCGCCTGGGGGCTCACCAGTCGCCGCCGCAGCGTCCTCAGCGCGAGCTTGTATTCGTCCGTGGTCAGGTTCCGTTTGACGATGCGAGCGAAGGTGAACCACCCGATGCACAGCGGGATCAGCAGCACCGGGCCGATGAACCAGCGCGACTCGGCCACGGCCCGGAGGTCGACTCCGCCATCGTTGCGACGGACCAGCAAGCCCACCGCCGCGATGACACCGCTGGTGAGCGCGAGAAAGAACGCGACTCGCTTCTCACCGTCCTCTTCGTTCCGCAACAGCGACTCGGACACGTGCACATACTCGGCGGTGAGAAACGCCGGGTCGACGTCGTCCTCGCGTCCGTCCCCGCCCCACCTGGCACTTGCCGGCCCGCGCCCCGGCTGCGTGGGTGACGTCACGGTCCGCCCCCCGCGTTGGTGCCGGTCACCGCAGGCGTACCAGCGTCTTTGCAGCGCCCCGCCATGCTGCGGCTTCGCTGGGGCCGGCTGTACTGACCTTGCGAAGCGCCGCGGTCAGTTGCTTGTCCTCGGCGTTCGCCAGCTTCTCCATCGTGTCAATTCCCGCGGCCGCCAGGGCGGCGCGCGCCTCGACCGGAACCGAGTTGAACTTCTCGACCGAAACGCCGGCCACGGCTTCGATCTTCTCATCAGCGCCGAACGCGTTGGCCAGCGCCATGTCCGTTCCGGGTCCGGTTCTGAGCGCGAGTGCCTCCCGTTCCGCCACCAGGTCCAGCAGTGCAT
>JBOHSY010000329.1:0-8516 GCA_050733355.1 Gemmatimonadales bacterium
CGTCGCTTCCTGGTCCGCTCGTGTCGTACACCCGGAGCGGCGGCTCCCCGCGCGACAGCGCGATCTCCCGCATCGGGACCCGGATGCCGCGGGTGCCCTTGAGGTAGACCTTCGTCGAATTGGGAAACGCGTCGCCGTAGGCGGCCAGGCGGGCAGGCGGGCGGGCGGGCAGAGTGGTGGCGGCCATCGTGGACTCCCTTGCGAGCTCGGGAAGGGAGTCCGGGCGCCGGGTCGGGCGCGCCGCGCTCCCTTCGCCGGTGTGAGCCGGATCAGGTTCCAAGGGTGTGATCTCAATCGGGCGCGAGGCCCGATACCCCTGGCGGCTCGTGAATCGTAACCGGCCGCGGCGCCGGGCGCCAAAGCCGAGGGGCGTAGCTGTCGAGCATCGCTACGTAGCGCGGCCGCCGCACCGCCGACTAAGCCACTTCGGTATCGCTCCTATTGCCCCGTTTGAATCGGGGCTCAGAGCGGGTGCAAAAAAGGGCCACCGTACCGACCGGCAACACGGAGGTCGTGTTCCACGCCGGGAACCTCGACTTCCACAGCTCGGACTATGAATGGCTGGTGGTGAACGCGGTCGGGACCCGCGCCCAGTACAAGGGCAGGGGCACGATCAACGGAGGCGGGGTTCTCTACCCCTTCAAACTCACGGCGATCGACGGCAAGACGGGCGGAACCGATTCCTTCCGCATGCAGATCTTCGAGACGGACGGCGAGACGCCACTCTACGACAACTACGTCAGCGGCCCCGCGACGGAGCACCGCTCGGAGGCGGCAGCATCGTGATCCACACCGGCAAGAAGTAGGCACTCGCTTCCGCTGAGACCCGGAGGGCCCGGCACCCGCCGGTCCCTCCATTCTTTTCGTTCCCGCAGCAGCGGCGGCGACAGGGGGAGGGCCTGCGGCCCGGCGCGAGCCGGGCATTCGCTCATCCTGCCGCCGGAATCCCGCGGGCACGACCCCCGGTTTTCTCTGGCATCCCGCGGAAGCTCGCCGGGCCGCCCGCATGCCCCTCGCGCCGTGAGCGTTGTCACGCCGCCAGTTAGCCGCACGTCATGGCCGGGCACGCGATATGCTTGCTAACGTAGCCATCCCAGCCAGGCTTGCTGGCCCCGGGCTCTCCGGGGAACCCGGCCCAGCCCGGCGACATTCAGCTGACAGGTGCGCCAACAGCGGTCACCCGCACCCCTGACGGGCAAGGACGGACTGTTGACGATCGGAACATGCTGTTGCTGACCATGCTGGTGATTGGTGCGGCCTTGACGCGGGTGCTGACGCACCCCTGTCCCGTGCCGCTCATGGCCCGAACGCGGGAGCCCCGCCGCTAGGCGCCGTACGCGCCCCAACGACGACCCCCGCGCCTCGGGAGAGATGCGGGGGTTTCGTATGGGACGCTCACGGATGCTGTTGACCGCCATCATCGCGCTGCACGCCGCCGGCGTGGGGAGCGCGACCGCCGCGCAGCGGCTGGTGGACGTCCGCGAGGTCCCGACGGACACCCTGCGCGACATCGCCATCGCCACGTACGAGCACGGCCGCCCCATCATCTACTACAACCCGATCCTCATGCAGCGGGTCGGGCCGAACCTCGCCGATTTCTTCATGGCGCACGAGTACGGCCACGTGGCCCACGGGCACGCGGGCGCCGCGCTGACCCTGGGCGGCGACGACGTCGGCACGCTCCGCCAGCAGCAGGAGCTCGAGGCCGATTGCTACGCCACCGCGACCCTCGCCGAGCGGAACGGGGCCGCGGTCGTGGCCGCGCTCCGGTTCTTCAACCGGCTCGGCCCGTTCCGATTCGATAACCTGCACCCCACCGGTGCGCAGCGGGCGGCCAAGATTCTGGCGTGTCTGCCGCCCGGCGTGGAGCTCCCGCAGGCGGCGCTGGATGCGTCGGCGCTTCCCATCACCTGGCATATCCCCGCAGCGGCTCCCGCGCCGCCCATTCGCCAGTAGCAGCGCCCCCGGCCGGACGCCACCGTGGCGGACGTAATCACCTCGCTGGCCGACAGCCACGTGTCCGCCGTACCGGGTCGTGGATGCCCACGGCCGTATGGTCGGTGTGGTTTCCAGCAGTGACGTGCTGACCCACGAGGCGGAAGCCGGCGACAGAGCCGCGCGTTCGACGTTGCTCGAGGCACGCCCGCCGGCGACATCATGACCCGGCGGCCCCTCACGATCGATCCCGAGGCGGACGTTCGCGACGCAGCGCGCCAGATGCTCTACGCCGACGCGCATCGCCTGTTCGTCGTGTCGGGCGACCGGCTGGCCGGCGTGATCTCGACGACGGACATCGTGCGCGCGGTTGCGACCGAGCGGTTGTAGCCGTAGCGTTTCAGGCGCACCCGTCGCTCGCTGGGACCGCCGCATGCACGATCAGCACGACCACACCCACCACGCCGTCCCTGATTCCGCCGCGCATCCGGCGCCGCACGACAAGCACGCGGGCCACAGCGTCGAGATGTTCCGGCGGAAGTTCTGGATCGCCCTCCTGCTCACACTGCCGACCCTGATCTGGGGCCACATGCTCCAGAACGCGGTCGGTTACTCGGCGCCACTCGTCCCGGGCGCCCGCGCGATTCCGGCGGTCTTCGGAACCGCGACCTTTCTGTACGGCGGCTGGCCGTTCGTCCAGGGCGCCGTGCGTGAGCTCCGGGCCCGGCTGCCCGGCATGATGACCCTGATCGCGCTGGCGATCTCGGTGGCGTTCCTCTTCAGTCTGGCCGTCACGCTCGGCTTCCCGGGCATGCCGCTGTGGGAAGAGCTCGCCACCCTGGTGACGATCATGCTGCTCGGCCACTGGATCGAGATGCGCAGCATCACTCAGGCGCAGGGAGCGCTGACCGAGCTCGCCAAGCTGCTCCCGGACACAGCGGAGAGGATCGCGCTCGCCGAAGGGCGGGAGCAGGCCTCCAGCGTCCTGCTCGCGGAGCTCCGGGACGGTGACCTCATCCTGATCCGGCCCGGCGCGAGCGTGCCGGCCGATGGTGAGGTGGTCGAAGGCCGGAGCACGGTGAACGAATCGACCGTCACCGGCGAAAGCCGGCCGGTTCCCAAGGCGGAAGGCGACCGCGTGATCGCCGGGACCGTGAACGAGACGGGAGCGCTTCGCGTGCGCGTCACCGGCACCGGCGAGCGCACCGCGCTGGCCGGCATCATGCGACTCGTTGCGCAGGCACAGTCTTCAAAGTCCCGGACCCAGGTGCTCGCCGACCGGGCGGCATACTGGCTCACGCTCGTCGCCCTGGGCGCCGGCGCGCTGACTCTGCTCGCATGGCTCGCGGCGGGCGCCACGGCTGTGTACGCCATCGAGCGGCTGGTTACCGTCCTCGTCATCGCCTGCCCGCATGCGCTCGGCCTGGCGGTCCCGCTCGTGGTCGCGATCTCCACGACCCTTGCCGCACAGGGCGGCCTGCTGGTGCGGGACCGCCGGGGCCTGGAGGAGGCCCGACTTCTTCAGGCCGTCGTCTTCGACAAGACCGGCACGCTCACCCTCGGCGAGCACCGGGTCGTGGCGATGCGCGCGCACGAGCTCACCGACGAAGAGGCCCTTCGGCGAGCGGCCGCGGTGGAACAGAACTCCGAGCATCCCGTGGGCCGCGCGGTGGTTGCCACTGCGATGGAGCGCGGTGTCTCGATTCCAAAGGTCGCCGAGTTCCGGGCCGTTCCCGGCTACGGGGTTCAGGGTCGGCTCGACGGCCGCGTGCTGGCCGTGGGAGGCCCGAACCTGCTGGCGCAGCAGGGGGTGACGCCGCCGCCGGAGCTGCAGCGCTTCGCCGAGACGGCCGCCGCCAAAGGCCAGGGCGTGATCTATCTGGCCGAGGGGAATCAGGCACTTGCCGCGTTCGCGGTCGCCGACGCGCTCCGCCCCGAGTCTCGAGCCGCCGTGCAGCGGCTGCACGAGCTTGGGATCGAGGTCGCCATGCTGACCGGCGACGTGCAGGCCGTGGCCGAGTCGGTCGCGCGAGAGCTCGGCATCGACCGGGTGTTCGCCCAGGTACCGCCGGACGCCAAGGCAGCCAGGATTCAGGAGTTCCAGCGTGGGGGTCGACGCGTCGCGATGGTGGGCGACGGGGTGAACGATGCCCCGGCGCTGGCGACCGCGGATGTCGGGATCGCGATCGGCGCCGGCACCGAAGTCGCGGTGGAGGCCGGCGACGTGGTCCTGGTCAGGAGCGACCCACGAGACGTGCCTCGTGTCATCGCGCTCTCCCGGGCGAGCTACCGGAAGATGCGCCAGAACCTCTGGTGGGCGGCGGGTTACAACATCGTGGCGATCCCGCTCGCGGCGGGTGTGTTGGCCCCGGTGGGCATCCTGCTCAGCCCCGCCGTCGGCGCCGTGTTGATGTCCCTGAGCACCGTGATCGTCGCCGTCAACGCGCAACTGCTTCGCCGCGCCGCGGTGTAGCATCGAGGTACAACGCCCGGCGTCAAGTGCCGCGTCGGTGGCTGAGCGGCATGCTCGGCGGACTGGGATTCGGCATCATCCTGGTGCGCGGCGTCCTGCAGCAACCCGCTTCGCCGGCGCCCGGCGACGGCGAGCTGGCGGTGGCGCTGGTCTGGCTCGGGCTGGTGTACGGCCTGGGCGGATGCGCTGCTGCTGAATGTCGTGCCCGTGCTGAGCATCTACGGCTCGGGCGGAAGCAGGCTCCACCGAGGCTTCGCGTATCGGTTTCGCTGGGGCCTCGCGGCCGTGGGCGGCAGCCTCTTCGTGACCGCGCTCTATCATCCGGGCTTTGCCGAGTATCGCGGTCCCTTGCTCGTGCAGCCGCTGATCGGCAACGCGATCATCACCGCCAGCTACCGGCTGACCGGCCGGAGACGACGGTCCAGCTTCCGCGTCACTACTAGCGTTGGGACAACGCGGGCTCGTACGCGGCGTCGACCACGCGTCCGTGCCAGTACGGCATCGGGCCGTCCGGCAGTCCCCATTCCACCTCGCCCCGTCGCGGAATCATCATGCCGCTGACCCGGGTGTACTCGCCGAATCCCCCGGTCCATGGGGTGAGCGCCCCGACGCCGTTCACGTCGCGGTGTCGCATCGCGGCGACCCGCACGATCTCGCCACCCGGCGCGAAGTGCACGTCCAGCGTCACGGTGGTCGCACCGTCGGTGCGTCTCACGCGCGCGGCGGCGTCATCGATCGCGGCCCACGACAGCCCCGGGCGAGGTAGGAGCGCCGTGGGCAGCCAGGCGCATTCGGCGAGGTAGCGAACCAGCGCACCGGCCGCGAGCTCCGGGGTGCCCCGCTGATCCATCACCGGCACGACACCCCAGATCCGGCCGAGCATGGACCCTTCGCCGTTCACGTAGCCGTCGCGCACGCGGACGGTCATCAGAGGCGCCATGCGGATCCGTGCGTCCCAGACGAACCCTGGCGGGTCCGCGGCGAAGTGCTGGACGGCGGTGAACCGACTCCAGGCGCCGCCCGGCCGGGCGAGAAAAACCCCCTCGGTGCGCAGGGTCGCTCGCCGGATGATCGGTTGTCCCGGCGTGAGCGCGAAGCGGAAGTAGCGCGCGACCGGATCCGGCAGCCCCGCGAGCTGGGCAAGGTCGAACGTTCGCGCCCCGCGCCCGGCCGGCGGGCCGAGGTGCGCGACCGCGCGCGCCGTCGCGCGGTTCCAGAGAAGCGTTGCTGGATTCACGGAAGCCAACACTACCGCGCCGAGCGGCGGACTCACCAGCAGGTCGTTCTCCACCCTCGTCACCCCCGGCACGTTCCAGGCGGCGCGCTCGGCATCGCGCTTCTCGTTCAGCGATCGCACGGCGCGGGCTCGTGGATCTCGGCGGTGAAGGTCGGACCATCATAGCGCATCGTCGCGTCCGGTGCGATGTCGCGCAGCAGGTTCCGCATCCGCGAGTCGGCGGACAACACCTCGAACCGGACCCGGCGAATGCCGCGTTCCCGCGACGCTGCGATCAGCCGCTCGAGCAGCACCCGGCCGAGCCCGTGCCGTTCCAGCTCGCTATGCCCGGTCCGCGCGGTGCGTCGAGCGCTCAGACGCGATCGAGGTCCGCTTTCCCGATCGCGGGGGCCCAGGGCCATACTTCGTTCTGCACCATGCCCTCGCGGGTGAAGGGATCGTCATCCCGGATGCGGTCCAGCGCCGCCTGTGCCGACTCGTCAGGCACGCGGAGGAGCCGCGCCGCTCCGGTCCGCGGGACGAACGGCCCGGACGCGATCAGGATCCCTTCCTCCTTCAGCTTCCGCAGATAGACGCGGTGTAACTCGACCAGCGTCAGGACATCTTCCATTGGACGGCGGTAGCGCAGAATGGCGACGGCGTACATTGGTTGTGTTCTTCGCACCTTTCAGTTCTTCTTCGTGCCTTCGTGGTCGAGAGAGACAGATGAGTCGAGACGTCGGAGAAGCGTACCTGGCGGAGGCCCTGCGCGTCTTCCGCCAATACAAGGAGCTCGGCGAGAGGGCCATGGCCCAGCTCGAGCCGGCCGGGCTGTTTCAGACGCTCGACGAGGAGTCCAACGGCATCGCGGTCATCGTCAAGCACATGGGCGGGAACATGCGCTCGCGCTGGACCGACTTCCTCACCACTGATGGAGAGAAGCCCGGCCGGGACCGCGACTCCGAATTCGAGCTCACGGCGAGCACCACGGGCGCCGACGTGCGCCGGTGGTGGGACCAGGGCTGGCGCTGCGTCTTCGCGGCCCTGGAACCGCTCCGCCCGGACGATTTGCTTCGCACCGTCACCATCCGCGGAGAGCCGCACACCGTCCTCCAGGCCATCGATCGCCAGGTGGCCCACTACGCCTATCACGTCGGGCAGATCGTGCTCCTCGCGAAGCACCTGACGGGCGAGCGCTGGCAGACGCTCAGCGTCCCGAAACGTCGCTAGCGACCGGGGCCCGACCCCGGTGCGCGGACGCGGCGGCGGCGGCGAGCGGCGCGTCCGGCACGGCCTCGCCCCTGAGCGCGGCCTGGCCGAGACGTGAGAAGGTGATCGAGTTGCCGAGGATCCGCACCGCCTCCTGGTCGGCGTGGAACCCCATGGCGTTCTCCGCTTCCACGAAGTCGGCGAAGAACTGCGCCGCGCGCTGATAGCGCTGCGCCTTGATCACGGCCGGCGTGAGGCTGTCGGTTTCTTGCGCGCCCGCTCGATGTCGCCGACCAGCTGGAGCAGCGCGTCGATGGCGATGTTCCGCATCTCGAAGGTGCGATCCTGGATCTGGTACACCCGGTCGCGCAGCTCCGCCTCCGAGATCTTGTGGCAGGTCTGGCATGCCTGATCGATGTTCAGGAGCGGGCTCCGAACGTGGCGATCGCTGATCTTGAGCGACCCCCGCCGCTCGTAGGGCATGTGGCAGTCGGCGCACGCGACCCTGCCCGGGCGTGCACGCCCTGGTTGTACATCTCGAACTCGGGCTGCTGGGCCTTGAGCACGGGGGCGCCCGACCGCGCGTGCGTCCAGTCCCGGTGCCCGTTCGCCTCGTAGTGGGCCAGGATGCTGTCCACCCGGAGGCCGCGGTCCCAGGGATAGGTGAGCCGCTTCTCCTCACCGTTGAAGTAGTACTCCACGTGGCACTGCCCGCACACGAAGGTGCGCATCTCCTGGCGTGACGCGTCACGGTGGCAGCGGCGCGCGCATGGGAGCGGCGTGACTTCTGACCCGCAGCGCCGTCTCGCCCTAACCGAGCTCACGAAGCGAGGCCTGCCCCGCACGGCGCAGCGCGGCCAGGAACCCGGCCCGCGGACCCAGGAACCACGCATGGAGCGCGTCCCGGGAGAGGGAACCCATCGGCATTATCTCCAGTCAGACGACAGCTTCCCACCGCCGCCGGGCAAAGGTGCCGCGGCGGGCGTGAAGGAACGATGAACGACGGCGGAACTTCCGCTCATCCCGCGCGCAACCCGGCCATATTGTTCGTCACTGCCGGAGAGTTGACCCAGCCCCAAGGAGACCGCATGCAGCAAGTCAAGGGCGCGGTTCTGAAGTCGCGACTCGCGTTCGTCGAGGAGCACTTCGGCAAGGAAGGCGCGCAGCGCGTGCTCCAGAGCCTCCCGCCCGACGACCAGCGTCCGCTCCGGATGCTTTTCACCTCCAACTGGTACCCGTTCGAGCTCGGGCGGCGGCTGGACGACGCGATCGTCCGGGTGCTCGGCGGCGGCCGGCCGGAGTTCTTCGAGCGCCTCGGCGCCGCGTCGGCCGACAAGAATCTCGGGTCGCTCCACAGCGGCTACCTCACCCCGGGCGACCCGCACACCTTCCTCGCCAAGGCGCCCCAGATCTACGCGCTCTACTACGAGACGGGACACCGTGACTACCGGCGCACCGGCGGCAAGTCGGGCGTGCTCACCACTCACGACGCCGAGACCTTCAGCGCGCCCGACTGCCTGACGGTGGTGGGATGGTATCGCCGCGCCCTCGAGCTCTGCGGCGCGAGCGGGGTGCAGGTGACGGAGGAGGAGTGCCGGGCGAAGGGTGGAACCGTGTGCCGGTACCAGGTCTCGTGGAGATGAGCAGAAGAGCAGAAGAGCAGAAGAGCCGATGGGGCGGCAG
>JBOHSY010000330.1:0-14604 GCA_050733355.1 Gemmatimonadales bacterium
ACCTGATCCTGCAGGACATCTTCAACCCCCAGGTGGGCAACTTCGCCACCGACGACGTGCCGGACCCGGAGGTGTCCTCGAGCACCGTGAGCAACGTGGTCTTCTACCTCAAGACGCTGCGCCCGCCCCCGCGTCGAAACGCGGACCATCCTGACGTCCTCGCCGGCGGGCAACTCTTCGCCCAGGCCGGCTGCGCCAACTGTCACCTGCCGGCGCTCACGACGGGCGCGTCGGCCATCGCGCCCCTGCACCGCGTCGAGTTCCACCCGTACACGGATCTGCTGCTGCACGACATGGGGCCGGAGCTGGACGATGGCTACACCGAGGGGATCGCGCTTACCTCGGAGTGGCGGACGGCGCCGCTCTGGGGCCTGGGCCTCGCGGCCGCGTTCCAGGGGGGCGCGATGCACCTGCTGCACGACGGCCGGGCGAAAAGCCTCCGCGAGGCGGTCGAGCTCCACGGCGGAGAGGGTTCAGCAAGCCGGGCGGCCTTCCGCGCGCTCTCGCCGGAGCAGCAGGAACAGTTGTTCCGTTTCCTGGAGTCACTCTGATGCTGAGCCGCCGGGATTTCCTCCGCCACATGGAAGCGCTCTCGGCCGGCGCGCTCTGCGGCGGGCTCGTGCCCGCGATGGCCGGCTGCGCCCGGTTCCAGTTCGTCAACAGCGGGCTCGCGGGCGGGCGGCTGGTGGTGAGCCGCGCTGAGCTCGGCGAGAGCCGGTTCGCGCTGCTGGAGGCCCCCAACCTCGCCATGCCCATTTATCTCTACCGCCACGACGACGGCGAGTTCACGGCGGTTCTCACCCGCTGCATGCACCGCGGTTGCCAGGTGGAGCCGGCCGACGGCCACCTCATCTGCCCCTGCCACGGCAGCGAGTACGACAATGCGGGCCGCATCCTGAAAGGTCCCACGCAGCTTCCGCTCATTCGCTTCCCGGTCCAGGTGGACGGGGAGAACATCTACGTGGGGCTGCAGGGCGTCGAGGACGGGAGCGTATGAGGGCTGGGGGCGTGGCCGGTCTGGCGCTCGTGCTGCTCGCGGCTGGCGCCGCCGCGCAGGAGCCGGACACCACCCGGCCGCGCCGGATCCGCCCGCAGGTGGACAGTCTCCCTGTCCAGGGAGGCATCTACAACCGCCCGTTCCTCGCCTCGGTGGGCCGGACGGCCATCGGCGGCTACCTCGAGGGGAACACGAACTACTTCCGGGAGGACGGGATCTCCGAGGGCTTCTCGATGGAGCTCCGCCGGTTCAACGTCTTCCTCTTCTCGTCCATTGGCTCCCGGATCCGGTTCATCTCCGAGCTCGAGTTCGAGCACGGCACCGAAGAGATCGCCCTCGAGACCGCGCTGGTGGATTTCATCGTCAACCCGTCGTTCGTGCTACGGGGTGGCGTGATCCTGCCGCCGGTGGGCGCGTTCAACGTCAACCACGATGGCCCCCGTTGGGACGTCGTGGAGCGGCCCCTGGTTTCCACCGAGATCATCCCGGCGACGCTGTCCGAGATCGGCTTCGGCGTGCACGGACGGCTCTTCCCTCGCGGGCTCACGGTTACGTACGACGCGTATCTCAGCAACGGCCTCGGCGACGGCGTGATCCTGAACGACGCCGGCCGCACCCGGCTGGCGAGCGGCAAGGGCGACGGGCTCGTCGCCGAAGACAACAACGGCCGGCCGGCGCTGTCCGGTCGCGTCGGCTTTCAGCGCCGCAACCTGGGTGAGCTGGGCCTGTCGTACTACGGAGGCACCTACAACACCTTTCGTATGGAGGGCCAGGAGGTGGACGTGCGCCGGGGCGTGCACCTCGCGGCGCTCGACCTCAATACCGAAATCCGGTCCGTCAGCCTGCGCGGCGAGCTGGCCTTAGCGTGGATCGACGTGCCCGACGATCTGCAGGAGGTTTTCGGGGAACGGCAGTGGGGGTTCCATCTCGACGCGGTGGTCCCGCTCTTCCGGCCCGCGATCCGCGGGCTCGCCGATCCGGTCGTGAGCGCGGTGGCCCGCATTGAGCGGGTGGACTTCAACCGCGGCACTTTCGCGAGCACCGGCGATCCGATCGGTGACGAGGTGGATGCCATCACGGTCGGGCTGAGCTTCCGCCCTGCGGCCGGCACGGTGTTCAAGGCCAACTACCGGCACGAGTCGATTCGAGATCTGCAGGGCAACCGGCCGGCGAGGCGGGCGGGATTCCAGTTCGGGCTGGCGACGTACTTCTAGTGGGCGGCCCGTGCAGCCAGCTTCCCGACCTCCTCCTGCAGCCGCGCGCGGGTCCGGTCGATCGCCGCGCGAACATCGGAATTCCGGAGTCGCGGGTACATCGCCTCGATGAGGATCAGCTTCCGGGTGTGGCTTTCAACAAGCACCCCGTCGAGCGCTTGGCGCTGTTGGCTCTTGCTCGGCAGCGCGGCGATGGATTCAGCCAGTTCGCGAAGCTCGCGACCGGGCTGCATCTCGTATCGCTGATGGAACGCATCCGCTAGCGCCTGTCGCAGCTCCGCGATGCGGGCATGCTCGCCACGATTGTGCCGCCAAGCTGTACCGCGGATCTCCACGTTCTTTCGTCCGGTGAGCTCATCTGCCAGGAAGTCCAGTCCGGCGTACTCGTCGAGCAGCCGTTCCAGCAGGAACAGATCGGGGTTGGCGCTCGCCAGCCTTCGCGCCGAGTCCGAGGCGGCGTGCTGCGGGTCTCCGAACACGACGCTGTCGGCGTGATGCGCGTGGTCTCTCACGATCGAGCTATGCGCTGGCCCGCGCGGATTCTCGCCCGAGCCCTCACCGCAGCTTGCAGTCGAGGCGCTGGCGAACAGCGCCAGCGAAAAGGCGCCACCGCTCAGAGCTCGTTGCATGCTCCCCAAGTTCAAGCCTCGCTCCGCATCCGGGCCAATCGTAGCGCGTTGAGCGTCACTGCCAGCGATCCGCCCATGTCGCCCACGAGTACAGCGACGGCCAGGTTTACGACCCCGAGAACTGCGCCGATCGCCAGAATCAACTTGAGGCCCAGCGCCACACCGATGTTGAAACGTATAACGTGTCTCGCCCGGCGAGCCAAACGGACCGCGTACGGGAGCTTGGTAAGATCGTCGCCCATGAGCGCGATATCGGCGGTTTCGATGGTCGCCGGTGACCCCGCGGCTCCCATCGCGAGGCCGACGGTCGCCTCGGCCAGGGCCGGCGCATCGTTCACGCCGTCGCCCAGCATCGCCACCTCCTGGAATCGCGTCCGGAGCCCGCGAACGGCCTCGACTTTCTCGTGCGGGAGAAGCCGCCAGCGCACCTCATCGACGGCGGTCGCCCGGCCAACCTCGTGTGCGGCAGCGGCGGCGTCCCCCGTCAGCATCACAATAGGGCGCACACCCAGGCTCTGGAGGCGGTTCACCACCTGCCGGGCGCCGGGTCGAATTTGATCCCGCAGCGTGAACACCCCATGCGATCCGTCGGCCGAGCTCACATAGACGCGCAGGGTGCCTGACTCGGGGAGGCCCCACCCGGCCGCGACCTCCCCGATGATCTCCTCCGTACCTACCGACAGCTCCACTCCGCGCACTCGGCCCGTCACCCCGTGGCCCGGGAGCGCGGTAAAGGCGTCGACCCGATCATCAGGGCGAACTCCCCGCTCCTCAGCGAACCGGACGATCGCGGCGGCGATGGGATGCTCGGAACGGGCTTCCAGGCTTACGGCAAGTCGGAGCAGCTCGTCGGGCTCGACTCCGCTTGCACGGAAATCCGTCACTGTCAGCGAACCAGTGGTCAGCGTGCCGGTCTTGTCGATCGCCAGCGCGCGAATGGCGCCGAGTGACTCGAGATATTCCCCGCCCTTGATGAGGACGCCGTTGCGCGCGGCGCTGGTGAGGGCACTCACGACCGTGACCGGCGTGGCGATCACGAGGGCGCAGGGACAGGCGATGACGAGAAGCGTGATGCCCCGGACAAACCAGACCAAGCCGGATCCGCCGGCGAGCAGTGGCGGTCCCACCATCACAAGCAGTGCGAGAACAGTGACCACCGGCGTGTAGATCCGCGCAAAGCGCTTCACGAACTCTTCCACCGGCGCGCGGCGACCCTCTGCCTCACGTACGAGCTGCACGATCCGGGCGAGAGTACTGTGCGCCGAGTCGGCCGTGACCTGGACGTCGAGCGAGCCGTCGCGGTTCAAGGTCGCGGCGAAGACGGGGTCGCCTTCCTTCTTTGTCCGGGGGAGGGATTCTCCGGTGATGGTGGCCTCGTTCACTGCCGAAACCCCCGCCAGCACCCGGCCATCCGCTGGAATCTTATCACCGGGACGGATCCGAACCCGGTCGCCGAGCTGGAGCTGGCTCACCGGAACCGTCTCGACCGTGCCGTCCGCCCGCAGTCGGTCCGCCGTCTCCGGGGCCAGCTCGAGCAGCCGGGCGATGGAGCGCCGCCCCCGGTCGACCGCGTAGCGCTCAAGCAACTCCGCGAGCGAGAACAGGAAGGCGAGGGTCGCAGCTTCGAACGGCTCGCCGATCAGGATGGCGGCGACGATAGCGGCCGACATGAGGAAGTTCATGTCGAGCCGAAGGGTGCGCGCAGCGCGTACACCCGCCCCGAAGAAGTTCGCTCCGCCGACGATCGAGGCTGCCGCGTACAGCAGGCCCGCCGCATCCACGCGAATGGCGAGCCAGCCGGCCTGGTCCGGCGTTCCTGTAGCCCAGCTGGCAACGAGGCCAGCGGCCCAGAGCACGCCGGCAGCGTACGTCCGGTGAGCGAAGGGAGTGTGCCAGGGCGAGGGGCGAGTCATGGCACTCAGACGTGCCTCATCGCTCGAGACCGGCGCGCGGGGCGTACATGATCGCTACGACCCCGGCAATGCAGAGGGCGGCGCCAACGACATCCCAAGAGTCTGGCCGGCGGCCATCGATCCCCCATCCCCACACGAGGGACATCACCACGAACACGCCTCCGTAGGCGGCATAGACCCGGCCGAAGTGCGCGGGTTGCAGCGTAGGCACGACGCCGTAGGCTGCCAGCACGAGCGCCCCACTCGCTCCCAACCACCACCCGCCCCGCTCCCGGAGCCATAGCCAGACGAGGTAGCCACCCCCGATTTCCATGAGGCCGGCGAGGATGAACCAGAGGGCTGACCACAGTAGCGCCGTATTCATCAGATGAGCCGCTCTCCTTCCTCGTGCGTCGCCGCCTCGATCTGGATGGTGGAATGCGAGGTGCCGAACCGCTTCTCGAACAGCTCGAGCAGTTCCTTGAGAATTCGCGCTGCCGTTTCCGAGGAGGCCCCAGGCTCGAGCAGGACATGGGCGCTTATCGCGTCGACACCGGATGTGATGGTCCACACGTGCAGATCGTGTACCTTCGCGACGCCTTCGACTTCAAGCATGGCCTTCTCGAGCTCGGGCAGACTGATGTGCGCCGGCGCACCCTCGAGCAGGATGTGCAGCGCCTGGTTCAGGAGCCGCCAGGTGCGAGGCAGGATGAACGCCCCGATCAGTGCGCTCACCAGGGGGTCCGCGTAGACCCAGCCGGTCAACCAGATGACGGCACCGGCCAGGACGACGCCGAGGGAGCTGAGGGTGTCGCTCACCACCTCCAACAGCGCTCCCTGGACGTTGAGGCTCTGCTGGGCGCCGCCGCGGAGCATGCGAATGCCGATGAGGTTTACTGCTAAGCCGACGCCGGCGACCGCCATCATTGGCACGCTGGCCACTTCGGGTGGGTCCAGGAACCGGCGGTAGGCTTCGTAGAGGATATAGGCCGAGATCCCGACGAGCGCGATCGCGTTGGCGAAGGCGGCCAGGATCTCGATCCGGTAGTAGCCGTACGTTCGTGCAGGCGTGGCGGGCTTCTGGGAGATCCAGGTGGCGAACAACGCCAGCCCCAAGCCCCCGACGTCAGTGAGCATGTGGCCGGCGTCGGCGAGCAACGCCAGGCTGCGCGTCAGCAAACCGGCCACGACCTCGACGACGAGGTAACCCGAGGTCAGCGCGAACGTGACCCAGAGCGCCCGACGGTTCTGCGCTCCGGCGGAGCGGATCAGCGGCGCCCCCATCGCGTCATGCGCGCAGGTCCGGACCGCGCGTGCCCGGTGCGGGAAGCGCAGCGTCGCCCCGGGCGCCCGTACCGATGCGAACCGCCGTCTCGACCGGCGTCACGAACACCATCCCGTCGCCGAGCGTGCCCGTGCTGGCCGTGCGCGCGATCAGATCGACCCAGTCCCCCACCTCGGCGTCGCTCCCGACGATCTCGAGCTTGACCATCGGCTCGACCGGCTGGGCCAGGCTGATCGAGAAGCTGTACTCCTCCTGCCGGAGCCCCGGCGAGACGCCGCGGACCTCGACGACGGAGACCGCGGCGCACCCGCGCTCGAGCAGCGCCTCGAGCACGTGGCCCGCCATGGCGGAGCGTACGTAGGCATGGATCATCTTCATGACTGTGCCTCCCCGGCCGGGCGGCGCAGCCGCCGCGTCTCGACCCAGGCGTAGATCGCCGGCAGCACCAACAGCGTGAGCAGCGTCGAGGTGATAAGCCCGCCGATGACGACGGTGGCGAGCGGTTTCTGAACCTCGGCGCCCGCCCCGGTCGAGATGGCCATCGGCACGTAGCCGAGGGCGGCGACCAGCGCGGCGGTGAGCACCGGCCGGAGCCGGACGCGCCCGCCGTCGAAGGCCGCGGTCGTCGGGTCCGCGCCCTCCTGACGCCGCTGTTGCGCGTATCCCAGGATGACCAGGCCGTTGAGCACCGCGACCCCGAACAGAGCGATGAAGCCGACGCCGGCCGAGATCGACAGGGGCATACCGCGGAGCGCGAGTGCGAGAATGCCGCCCGACGCCGCGAACGGGACATTGAGAAAGATGATCGCCGCGAGGATCCCTGAGCCCTGGCTCATCAGCAGCAGGATGAAGATCAGGGCGAGCGCCGCCGGCACCACGACCAGCAGCCGCTGGGTCGCCTCCTGCAGGTTGCGGAACTGGCCACCCCACTCCGTGAAGTAGCCCGCGGGCAGAACGTTCGCGCGATCGACCGCGGCCTGCGCGTCCGCCACGAATCCGGCCAGGTCGCGCCCGCGGACGTTCATCTCCACCGTGATCCGCCGGCGCCCGGCCTCGTGGCTGATCTGCGCCGGCCCGTCCTCCACTCGCACCTCGGCGAGCTGCGAGAGCGGGATGAGCTGACCGCCCGGCGCGCGGACCCGGAGGGAGGCGATGCGCTCCGGCTGGTCCCGATCCTCCGCCGCGTACCGCACCTGCAGCGCGAAGCGGCGCTGGCCCTCGAGCACCACGCCCGTCTCGCGCCCGCCGAGTGCGCGCACCACGTCGAGCACGTCGGCGGCGTTGATCCCGTAGCGCGCCATGGCGCGGCGGTCGAGCCGCACCCGGAGGACCGGCAAACCCGCGGTTTGCTCGGCCTTGACGTCGGCTGCGCCCGGGACCTTTGCGAGCACGTTCACCGCCGCCGCCCCCGTCCGCTCCAGGGTCGCGAGGTCGTCGCCGTAGATCTTCAGCGCCACGTCCGACCGCACCCCCGCAATCAGTTCGCTCACCCGGAGCTCGATCGGCTGCGAGTAGCTGAATACGACTCCGGTGAAATTGCGGGTGAGCGCGGAATCGATCGCGGCGACCAGCCCCTCGCGGGTGTCGGCGGTCTTCCACTCGTCGGGCGGCTTGAGCATCACGAGCACGTCGGAGATCTCGACTCCCATCGGATCGGTCGCGATCTCCGCGCGGCCGGTCTTCGAGACGACGGTCGTCACTTCGGGAAACCGCCTGAGCACGTGCTCGAGATTGGTCGTCTGAACGATGGATTCCTCCAGGGCCACGCTGGGCAGGCGCCACGCCTGGAGGGCGATCGCCCCTTCATCGAGCCGCGGAATGAACTCCGCGCCGAGGAGCGGCGCGATCGCAAGAGTGACGACAAACAGCCCCGCACCAGCGCCAGTCGCAAGCAGCGGCCGAGCCATGGCCCGGCGCAGCCACGGCTCGTAGACTCGGCGCGCCCACCCGACGATGGGGCTCTCCCGCTCGGTGAGCTGGCCGGGCAGGAAGAGCGACGCCAGGGCCGGGAGCAGCGTCACGGAAAGGACCAGGGCACCGCCGAGCGCGAATAGCATCGTCAGCGCCATCGGTCGGAACATCTTTCCCTCGATCCCGACGAGCGAAAGGAGCGGGAGGTAGACGATGGAAATGATCGTGACGCCGAACACCGTCGAGCGCAGCACCTCGCGGGAGGCGGCGAGCACGGTGGCCGACTTTTCCTCCGGGTTCAGCGGCCGGCCCAGGCGATGGGAGCGCTCTGCGATGAGGCGGACGGCGTTCTCGATAACGATCACTGCGCCGTCCACGATGAGCCCGAAGTCGATGGCGCCGAGCGACATCAGATTGCCGGACACGCCGGCCCACCGCATGCCGATGAACGCGGCCAGCATCGAGAGCGGGATCGCGCTGGCCACGATGAGCCCGGCCCGCAGGTTCCGGAGCAACAGAAACAGCACGACCATGACGAGGAGGCCGCCCTCGAGCAGGTTCTTCGCGACCGTTCCGATCGTCTTCCGCACCAGCTCGGTGCGGTCGTAGAACGGCTCGACCGAGACCCCGAGCTTGGCGAGCGATGGCCGCATCGTCTCCACCGTCGCCTTGACGTCGGTCACGACGTCGCGTGAGTTGGCGCCCAGGAGCATGAGCACGATGCCCGCCACGATCTCGCCGCGCCCGTCCTGGGTGACGGCCCCCTGCCGCACCATCGGCGCAAACCGCACGTCCGCGACCTGGCGGATGTAGATCGGCGTGCCGTCCGCCGAGTCCGTCGCCACCACGATGTCGCCCACGTCGGCGAGCGTGGCGACCAACCCCTCGCCGCGGATCAGGTACTGCTCGGCGTTCCGCTGGATGTACGCCCCGCCCGCATTCGCGTTGTTCCGCTCCAGCGCCTCGAACACCTCCGTCAGCGAGACGTCGTATTGCGCGAGCCGCTCGGGGTGGAGCTGTACCTCGTACGTCTTGAGCTCGCCGCCGAACGCGTTCACCTCGACCACACCCGGCACGGCGCGGAGCCGCGGCGCGATCTCCCACTCGAGGATTGTGCGCAGCTCCATCGGGCTCTTACCGGCGCCCCGCACCGCGAACTGGTAGATCTCGCCGAGCCCGGTGGTGATGGGCCCCATCTCGGGCTCGCCGTAGCCCGAGGGAATCGCCTCGCGCGCGGCCTGGACCCGCTCGTTCACGAGCTGGCGGGCCCAGTAGATGTCGGTCCCGTCCTCGAACACGACCGTCACGGCGGACAGGCCGAACCTCGAGACGGACCGGACCTCAGTGAGTCGGGGAATCCCGCTCATGGCGAGCTCGACCGGCGTCGTCACGAATCGCTCCACCTCCTCGGGGCCCAGAGCCGGAGCGGTGGTGAGCACCTGCACCTGCACGTTGGTGACGTCGGGTACCGCGTCGATCGGGAGCTGTCGCATCGCCGCCACGCCACCCAACACGAGTACGCCCGTGAGGGCGAGCACGAGGAACCGGTTGCGGAGCGACCACTCCAGCACGCGCTCGATCATGGGCGGTCTCCTACTCCTCTTCGCCGAGGTCGTCCCGCTTGAGCTCGGACTTGAGCGCGAACGAGCCGGTGGTGACGACCGAGTCGTCCGGAGCGACTTCACCGGAGACCTGGGTAGAGCCGCCCACCTCGGCGACCGCCTCCACCCAGCGCCGCTCGAAGCTGCTTGGGCCGACCTTGACGAACACCATGTCCCGATCGCCTTCGCGCTGGATCGCGCCGGTGGGCACGTATAGCGCGCTGTCGCCCGTTGCCGCCGCGTCCGACGGGCCGTCTGTCCGACCGTCGTCCGGCTCCGCGCCCAAGATGCGCACGGTGGCGAACGTCCCGGGCCGCAGCAATCGATCGGGGTTTGGGAGCAGCACGCGGACCTTCACGGTGCGGCTCTGCGGCTCGACCACGGCGCCGACGCTCGTCACCCGCCCGCGGACCACGCGGTCACGGGTGGAGGTCGTCTGGACCTCGACCTGCTGGCCCACCCGTACCCGGCCGATCGCCTGCTCGTACACGTCGATCGCGACCGCGACCTCGCGCGGATCCACCACGTCGAACAGGGCGTCGCCCGGCTGCACGATCTGGCCGTTGGCCGCCGTGCGGGTTGCGACCACTCCGGCGATCGGGCTCCGGACTCGAACGGTCGAGCTGTAGTGCCCCTCCACCTGGAGCGTCCGAAGGTCCGCATCGGTGAGCCCCAACGCGTGCAGCCGGTTCTCGGCTGCTTCCTTGGCGGCGCGGGTTCGGACTGCCTCGGCCTCGGCCTGCCGCCATTCCCGTTCCGCGCTGATCTTCCGTTCGAACAGCGTCCGCTCGCGCTCGGCGATTTCGCGCGTCACGTTCGCGGTCGCGTCGGCCGCGAGGTAGTCGCCCGTCGCCTGTCCGAGTTCGGGCGACTCGATCACGGCTAGCACCTGGCCCGCCCGCACCGGATCGCCCTCGGCGGCGCGAACCTCCGCGACTCGGCCGGCGACCCGCGCGCCGAGCCGGGCGAATCGCGTCGGGGCCGGCTCGATGACCGCGGTCGCCTCGAGGATGCCGGTCCGGCTGCGGCGCTCGACCACGCCGTAGGCGATCCTGGCGGTCTTCAGCTGCTCGGGCGTCAGCTCAACGCGCTCGACGTGCTTACCGCCCGCACCGGCTTCTAACCCCCCGGCGGCGGGCCGCTCCGCGTCGTTTCGTGCACCCTCGGAAGCCCCACACGCCGCGAGCAGCACCCCGGCGGCGAGCGCCACCAGCAGATGCCACGCCCGCCACTCACCGCTCATTGACTGATCCTCCGGTATCGCCGATCGCGAGCTGAAGCACCGCCTGCCGCTCGACCACGTCGCCGAGCGCATCGAGGTACGCGAGTTGCCCTTCCACCAGGTCGCGCCGGACGGTGTTGAAGATCAGCAGTCCGATCTTGCCGGCCCGAAACGATTCCTCGGCGAGCTGAAGGTTCTCGGCCAGCCGCTCGACCAGGTCGCGGTCGAACCCGGCCTGCGCCTCGCGGGCGCGCTGGTACGCCTGGTAGGCGTCTCGCACCTCGAGCTCAACTTGCCGGCGGAGCGCCGCTTCCGCGATCCGCGCGCGCTCGAGCCCGGCTCGTGCTTCCGCCCGCGCACCCTGCCCGCGGTTCCACAGCGGCAGCGGGAGCGAGACGGTGACCTGCCAGAACCGGTTGTCCTCGCGACTCAGCGCGGCGCCGATGGCCGGGTCCGGCCAGGCGAGCCCGCGCGCGAACCCGAAGTCGGCGCCGGCCGCTTCCCGCTCAGCCACGGCCGCGCGGAGGTCGGCCCGGCGCTCGAGCGCCGCCGCCACGAGCTCGGTCTCGGTGCGCGTGTCGGCCGGTGGCAGCGTGGGCTCACCCTCAGGCTCGGCCAGCTCGGTCGGCGGGAGCCCGATCGCAGAGGCGAGGTCGATCACGGACGACGCGTACGCCCGCTCGGCCTCGAGCCGCGCACGTCGCTCCCGGCTGGCCGACGCAGTGGCCACGTTCACCTCGAGTTGGGTGCCCGCGCCGAGCGCGAGCCGCTCGTCGGCGGCGCTCCGGAGCTGAGCCGCCACCTGCTCGCCCTCGCGCGCCGCCCCGCTGCGCATGCGGGCGATCAGCCCCAGCAGAAAGGTGCGGGACACTCGCGCCGCGACCTCCTCGCGCCGGCGCGCGAGGCGCGCCTCAGCGGCCGTTACGCGCTGCTCGGCCGCTCGGATGCGCCAGCCGCGCTTGCCGCCGAGCTCGAAGCGCTGCGAGAGGCCGATCTCGTAGCCCGTGAACGACGTGTCGGCGCCCGTCACTCGCCCCAGCCCGCCCAACAGCTCCACGTTGTAGGTGAGCAGGCGAGCGCCGCGCAGCCCGCCGCGCGCCGCGGCGACCTCCGCTTCTGCGGTGCGGATGTCGGGATTGAGCTCGGCCGCGCGGCGGAGCGCGTCAGCGAGGGTGATGCCGGGCGCCTGTGCGCGCGCGACGGGCGCCGTCAGGACGACGAGCGCGGCCGCGCACGCGGCGATCCCGCGTGCGAGCATGCCTGGATTCCTCCGTGCAAGGGCGCTGGAACGACCGCGACGGTGCGGCGGGGATCAGGCGATCGGAGGAGGGACCTGAGGTTGGGGGATCGCCTGCGCGGCGAACCGATGACCGTCCGCGCGAAACGCCGACCGTACCAAGATGGGCTGCGGCTGGCTGGGTGCACTTCGGCTCGGCCATGTCGGCTCGTGGCAGCGGCATGCGTGGCAGAGTGCCGAGCAGCCGTGCTCTTGCTGCGGTACGGGGGGTGGCATGTGGCGCGCGTCGGTCGCGTGCACGAAATCGCCCTCGCGCGCGAAGTGCACCGCCCACTCCCCCAGCTCGGGGCCGGCAGGGGTGAGCCCGATGAGGAGCAGCCACAGAAAAAGGTGACGCAGCACGGCCGGAGTGTATCTCTCACCGTGGCCACCCGTCAACGTGCAGGCGCCCACGTGGCCGCAAGGGGTTGCGGTCACGGTAGTCTTGTGGCGCGGCACGATCTCTCCTAGTTTGGAGCTAGAGGTGCACGTCTCATGCGCGGCTATATCTCCGCCGCCATCGCGGTTTCGCTTCTCCTTTTGGTCACTCCTTTCTCGGGTGATACCCTCCTCGCGCAGGCTGGCCACGGGGGTGGCGGGCACGGTGGGGGTCATGGCGGTCATGGTGGGGGTCATGGCAGTCACGGTGGGGGTCATGGGGGGCACAGCGGCGGTCATGGTGGGCACCGGGGACACGCGGGTGGGCATGCCCGCGGCGGCGAGCACCAGTCCGCGGTGCATGGCCGGGGCGGCCATGTCGTAAAGCACCAGGCGGTCGCCACGCATGCGGGCGTCCATGTTCCCGCGGTCGGGCACGGAGCCGGCGGTCACCATGGCGTGCACCTCGGGCACCACGATGATGCCTTCGACCGTGTGGGCATCGGGATTCATCACCACCACGCGGGCTTCGGCTTCCATCACGACGCGTTCGACCTGCACCACGGCATCCATGTCGGGGTTGGGCTCGGCTTCCTCCCCTTCTACGGCCCTTGGACCGGCTACGCGTACCCCTATTACGGCGATCCCTACGCCCGGGGCGCCTATCCCGATCAGCAGCCGTACACGCGCGGCGTCGCGGGCCCGCGGATTGCCGTGTCCGGCCCGGGAGGCGCCGGAGACAGCCTCGTCGTGGAAGAGCTCGAGACCTACCCGGGGGGAGATCCGGAGGCTCTCGTCCGGGTGAGCTGGCTCGACGGAGGCCGGCAGGCGGAAGAGGTCGCCCTTTTTCTCGCCGATTCGGCGCAGAGCGTTCTCGCGGTGCAGACAGTCCGCGCTCCGCCGTACACGGCGCTGTTCGAACCGCCGGACGGCGCGGTGTTCGCCGGAGTGACGGTCGTCTGGCCAGCGGGCACTAAATCGACGTCCCTCGTCGCCTTCCGGAAGCCGCCCCCTTAGCGCCGAGAGCCTTGCCCCGCCGCTTCTTCGAGCAGCAGAAATGGCGACGCGGGCTCGGATCCGAACACCCGCTCGCGCCAATCCGGCACCATCCGATTCATCAGCAGGAACAACACGAGCCCCTCGCCCTGCACCCACGCGGTCGAGGCGATCGCCTTGGCGTCCGCCTCGACGGCAGCCAGGTGTGGATCGCGCTCGGCAAGCGTGTATGCCGCCCACCCCGCCACGCCTTCCATCGTGAGAAACAGGTCTTCGAGCTCGCGATACACCGCGTCACGCCCGGCGAAATGACGCGCCCGCCGCGCGTGAGCGATCGCGAGCGCCCGCGCTGTGAGGGAGCGCCGTCGCGCGCCGTCACCTCGAAAGCGGCTCGTAAGAAAAGGTCGCGCTCGGACTCGAAAGCGGCGAGGAAGGCCGAGTCGCTCCGGAAGCGGTTCTCCACGACGTCGTCGTCGAACCGCTCCGGCAGGTCGTAGTCGCGCCTCAACGCCGCGATCCGGCGGCCCACTGCCACGAGCTGCCGCGTGTGGACCAGCTCGTGAATGACTACTCCGAGCACAAACCGCTCGAGTGCCGGGTCGTTCGCCGCCTTCGGCTCCCGGCGCCACACGTCCGGAAGAGCGGTGACGAAGAAAGACGCCTCACCATCGCCATAAAGCGCGGTGAACGCGACGATTCCCACCGGCAGTCGCCGGCCGTCAGGGAGAGCGATCGAGCGAGCGATGCCATAATCAGCGCCGACTCCAGCCTCGGATCGGAGCAAGTGTCCTGCGCTCGCCGTAGCGTACCCTGTCGGCCTTCGCCCAGCGAGGTCGCGAACAGTCGGGCGCTGCGTGAGGAGCTCCCCGATGCCCACGCGATGGATGTCACCACTCACCGTGGCTGTGGTTTCACACCTGCGTCGTCGCGCCCTTCATGAACCTGAGCGCGACGCCCCGCCCGATGCGGCGACCCGCGCTTGCCGCGGAGCTCGAAGCGCTGCGCGACCCCGGCTTCGTAGCCGGTCAAGGAGGTGTCCGCGCCCGTCACGCGCCCCACCCCGCCAGTCAGCTCCAGATTGTACGTGAGCAGCCGCGCGCCGCGCAGCCCGCCGCGGGCGGCGGCCTCCTCCGCTTCGGCGGTGCGGATGCCGGGGTTGAGCTCGGCCGCGCGGCGGAGCGCGTCAGCGAGGGTGATGCCGGG
>JBOHSY010000331.1:0-38961 GCA_050733355.1 Gemmatimonadales bacterium
AGGCCGACCGCGCCGGCGCGTATGTGGCCGCGGGATCGGACGTGTTCACCCCGGGGAACCTCCTCGACCAGGACATCTACGAGGTCACCGACAACGTGACCTTCGACGTCGGCGCCTCCCACCGGATCACAGTCGGCACCCACAACGAGTTCTTCAGCTTCTTCAACGGCTTCTTCCCGCGCAACCAGGGGGTGTGGACGTTCGCCGATACCACCGCGCTCAAGGCCAACGCGCCGAACCGCTATGCCATCGCGTTGCCGATTCGCGAGGGCGGGCCGAACACCGACTTCTCGGTGCAGCAGCTCGGCCTCTACGCCCAGGACGCCTGGTCGCCCAACGACCGGCTGACGGTCACCCTCGGCCTCCGCGCCGACGTGCCGTTCATCGACGCGCCCACCCAGAATCCGGCGCTGCTCACGTCCCCACTGGCGATCAACACGAGCGACTTTCCGTCGGGCAACATGCTGTGGTCGCCGCGCCTGGGCGTGAATTTCGATCCCGACGGCCGGGGCACCACGATCCTCCGCGGCGGCGTGGGCCTGTTCAGCGGGCGTCCGCCCTACGTCTGGATCTCGAACGCCTTCGGCAATACCGGGCTCGAGCAGGTACAGCTCACCTGCACGGCGTCGGGCTCCGTGCCCGCGTTGACCACGGACGTCAACACCCTTCCGACCCAGTGCGTGGGCGCCACGACGGGACCCACCGCGCCGCCGGCGGACATCAACTTCTTCGATCCCGACTTCCGCTTCCCGCAGAATCTGCGGGTCGCGCTGGGCGCCGACCGCCGGCTGCCCTGGGGCCTCGTGGGCACCTTCGACTTCCTGTACAGCTACGCGGTGAACGACCTCTATATCGAAGAGGTCAACGTCAACACCGTGGGGACGAGCGCCGCGGAAGGGGGACGGACGATCTACGGCACGCTCAGTGGCAGCCCCACCGCGTTCACCGCCACGCCGAGCCGGGTGGATCCGGCGTTCCGCCAGGTGCTCCGCCACATCGGCCGGAGCGGCGCGTACACCTGGTCCGCCACCGGCCAGCTGCAGAAGCAGTTCGCCGGCGCGGTGGACGTGAACGCCGCGTACACCTACTCGCGCGGCAAGGACTACCAGTCGTTCACGTCGAGCATCTCGGCGTCCAACTTCCAGTTCGCGCCACTCTTCGGGACCATCGGCAGCCGCGAGCTCCAGACCTCGTTCTTCAACGTGCCGCACAAGCTGACGCTGAGCGGCACGGTGCGGATTCCGGTGCCGCTCCAGCCACAGCTCTCGCTCATCTATCTCGGGCGGTCGGGGCAGCCGTTCAGCTATCAGGTGAGCAACGACATCAACGCCGACGGCACGGCAGGCAACGACAACATGTACGTCCCCACCGGCGCGACCGACATCACGCTGGCGGGCGATCCCGCGGCGCAGGCGGTCGCCTTCACCCGGCTCGACTCGCTGATCACCAATACCCCCTGCCTCAACGAACAACGCGGCCGGGTCATGGAGCGCACCAGCTGCCGTAACCCGTGGATCAACACGCTCAACGCTCGGTTGGCCGCCTTCATCCCCTTGCCGGGCCAGTCGCTCGAGATCTCGGCGGACTTCTTCAACCTGCTGAACCTGCTCGACGGCGGGTGGGGCCTGGAGAAGCGGACCAGCCGGTTCGAGACGGCCACGCTCCTGCGCGCCGCCGGGTTCGATGCCGCCAACGGGCGGCCGATCTACGCGCTCGCCTTCCCGCGGTTCGAGGATCCGGAGCTTAACCTGTCACGCTGGAGGCTTCAGCTCGGCGCCCGGTACTCGTTCTAGCGCCAGAACCCGCTGAGGAGCAGAGGAGCAGATGGCGATGGGGCAGTTCATCCGCTCCTCTGGTCCTCTGCTCCTTGGCTCTTCCGCAAGAATACTCCCGCGAATACGACCGCGGTCAGCGCGAACGCGAACCATTGGATCGCGTAGAGCCGGTGCGGTCCTTCGTCGAGCGGGGGCACCGGCCGTCGCCTGGGGAAGCTCGCAAGCGACGGATCCGGCATCTGGCGCAGCACCACATCGAGCACGGGGTAGGGGACCCGGGAGCGCACCCGGGCCAGGTCGAGACGACGGAGCGAGACCCGCCCGTCACGCTCGAGGGGCTGGGCGTCTCCGGAATCCGGGATCGCGAACGCGAGGCCACGTACCTCCCTTGGACCGGGCTCGTCGAGCGTCGCATCGGTCGGGATGGTGAGCGCGTCGGGTGACGGCACGAACCCGCGCTCCACCAGCACCGCCGTGTCGCCCGCGCCTTCCAGGTGGAGCGGGGTCACGAGCACCACGCCCGGCACCCCGCCGAACACCTGTCCCCGGAGCACGATCTCGTTCTCCCGGTCGTAGCTACCCATCGCACGGACGGGTCGGCCGGCCAGCGACTCCGCGGGGATGCCCGCGGGGAGCAGCAGCTCGGGCATCCCGCGGCGCGCGACCGCCGCCGCGTTCGACACGCGACGCTCCCCGAGCCGGTCGAGCTGCCAGAGTCCCAAACGGATGCATGCGGCGGCGAACGCAAGCAAAATGATGGCGAGCAGCAGGCGGGATCGCGGCATGGTTCTTTCAACCGGGCGTGTCAATGTAATCCCACAGGAAGCAAGTCATGCGGTTATCGACCGCGGCGACGCTGTTGGTGTTCGTCTTTCCGGTCACCGTGTCCTCTGCCGAGGCGCAGCGCGCGCCACCGGGGCTGCTGGAGGTGGATGAGCGACGGCGCGCGGGATTCTGGCTCGCGGCCAGCGTCGGCGCGGGCCGCGAGTCGTTCGACGTGAACGAGGACGGATCCGGCTATGGCAGCGGACTGACCGAGCCGACCGTTGCCCTTCGACTCGGCGGGACGGTGAACGAGCACCTCCGGCTCGGGGGGGAAGCCATCGTCTGGTTCCACGACGTGCCGGGCGGCACCGAATCCCTCTCCAGCCTTCTGTTCGTCGGCCAGTACTACCCGTTTCGGCGGGGGCCGGTGTTTCTGAAGGCCGGCGCCGGGCTCGGCCGCTCCGGGGTGGACTTCCGCGACGGCTTCAGCGTGGACGACGTGGGATTCGCGGTGGCGCTCGGTGGCGGCCTCGAGATTCCGGTGAGCCGACGCGTCGCCATCGCGCCGGTCGTGGATTGGGTACAGCAGTTCTACTCCGGTGGTCGCGAAGTGGTCGGTTATCGGGAACGGCTGCTGCACGTAGGTCTTGGAATCGTTTTCCAGACCGGGCACTGACGCGCCGCCGTAACGGTCGGGCCGGCCCGGTGTAGCGCCGGGGCCACGGCCGGTTGTGGGGTTCGGTCCAATCTGTTGTCGTCCTGCCACTTGCACCCTGCCGCCTGGGGCACGGAACCTGCCCCCCCGGCACCTCAAATGCGCCTAACTCATTGGCTGGCTTTCGGCTTCATGACCGCCGCGACATCGCTCGTCGGTTGTGGGGGCAGCGATCTCGTGCTTCCGAACGAGGGCGTCCCCGCACGCGTCGACATCGTGGGTGGTAACGCGCAGACGGCGACCGTGTCCGCGGCGCTGCCGGAGAGCCTCGTCGTGCGGGTACTGGACTCCCGGGATCGGCCCGTGGTGGGCCAGCGAGTGGACTTCACGGCGGCGGCCGGATCCGGCGTGCTCACGCCCGCCTCCCCCACGACCGATGCGGACGGGCTGGCGGCAGCCCAGTGGGTGCTCGGCGCGACCGCGGGTGCGCAGAGCGCGACGGCGCGCCCGGTCGGCAACGGCGCCCCGGCGAGCCTGGTGGCGGCATTCACCGCGGCGGCCACGGCGTCACGGGCGGCGGCGGTGGAGATCGTCGCGGGCAACGGACAGACCGCGACGGCCGGGGGCGCCGTGCCGGTCGCGCCGGCGGTGCGCGTGCTGGATGGCGAAGGCAATCGGGTCGCGGGAGTGCCGGTGGGGTTCGCCGTCACGGGCGGCGGCGGCGCGGTGAACCCGGCCACTCCGGTGACGACGGGCGCCGACGGCGTCGCGGCTGCGACGTCCTGGACGCTGGGACCCACCGCGGGGGCGAACACACTGACGGCAACCGTGCCAGGCACCGGCGTGACGGGCAACCCCGCGACGTTCACCGCAACCGGGGAGGCCGGATCGGCGGGCCGTCTCACGATCGAGCGGCAGCCGCCGGCCAACGCACAGAGCGGTTCGGCCTTCAGCCCGTCGGTGCAGGTGCAGCTCCAGGACCAGAACGGCAACGACGTCCGCCAGGCCGGCGTCGCCATCACGGCTGACATCGCATCGGGGCCCCAGGGCGGGGAGCTGAGCGGCGACATCGCGCAGACCAGCAACAGCGGCCTCGCCTCGTTCAACGCGCTCACGCTCATCGGCCCGGCAGGCATCTACACGATCAACTTCAGCGGCACCAACCTGACCGGCGTGACCTCGACGCCGGTGACCCTCGGAGCCGGCGGCGCGGCGCGGCTGGCGTTTGCGGTTCAGCCCGCTGGGTCGGCGAGCAGCGGCGTGGCGCTCGTCACCCAGCCCAGAGTGCAGGTTCAGGACGCGGCCGGTAACGCCGTGGCGCAGCCGGGCATCACGGTCACGGTGTCGATCACGGCGCAACCGGGTGGCGGCTCGTTGTCGGGAAACACCGCCACAACCGACGCGAGCGGAGCGGCTTCGTTCAGTTCGCTCACGATCTCCGGACCGACCGGCACCTACACGCTGCTGTTCGCGGCGCCAGGGGTCACCGGCGTGACCGCGGACGTGTCCCTGGGCGCCGGCAATGTCAGCGGCTCGCGGTCGAGCTGGACCCTCGCCCCCAAGACCATCACCGCCGGCGACGGCGTCGGGCCGGGTGAGGAGGCGACCGTGAGCATCGTGGCGCGCGACGCCAGCGGCAACGCCGTGCAGGGCGCAGCGGCCGCGGTGACCGTCGCACCCTCGCAGGGCGTCACCGTCTCGCAGCCAGCCCCGACGTCAGCGGGTGGCGCCACGAGCGTGACGATCCGATCTACGGCTGCGGGTTCGAAGACCGTCACCGTGACCATCAACGGCGTGCCGATCACCAATCCGGTCAGCGACAACCTCACGGTCCAACCGGGCCCCGTTTCTGCGACGACCTCCACTACGGTCCAGGCGCCGGCGCTCGGCCGCCTTCCGTTCGTCGGTGAGACCTTTGGCGTTCTCGTGACCGTGAAGGACCAGTTCGGGAACCTGATTCAGGGCAGCTCGGTGACGCTCGCGTCGACGTCTGGCGGGGCGGCCGCCATTACGCCAGCCTCCCGCACCACCGATGGCGCGGGGACGGCGTCCTTCTCCGTGACGTACGCGACGGCGGGACCGAAGCAGCTGCGCGCCACCGCCGGTGGCGTCTTGCTGAGTTCGCTTGGCGTCACGGTCCAGCCGGGAGCGACCACGACGAGCCTGGCGAGCGATAAGCCTCGTCCGAACGTGGGGGAAAATGTCAAGTTCACCGCCACCGTGTCGGTGACCGCACCCGCCGAGGGCGAGCCGGGCGGCAACGTGGTGTTCCGGGACGACGGCGCTCCGATCCCCGGAGGCACCGTACCTCTGAACGGCGGCAAGGCGGAATTCACCACCAATCAGCTGGAGGCGGGCACGCACAGCATCACCGCGCGCTATGAGGGCGACGGCAACTTCGGCACGAGCACGTCCGCGGCGATCCAGCAGGTCGTCAACGGTGCTCCGACTGCCATGCCGGACGACTTCCAAGTACTGGAGGACGCGCAGCTGTCCGGGAACGTGCTCGGGAACGACACAGACCCGAATGGCGACCCGCTCACGGCGAACGTGAACGACTCGCCCGATCACGCGGACGCGTTCAGCTTCAATCAGGGCAGCGGCTCGTTTACCTATCGGGCCCAGGCCGACTACAACGGGGCCGATCAGTTCAGCTACGTCGCCGACGATGGCCCGCTGTCCTCGGCGCCGGCGACCGTCGGCATCTCGATCACGCCGGTGAACGACGCGCCGAGTTTCACCAAGGGCCCCGACCAGCAGGCGGTCGCGACCGAAGGTCCGCAGACCGTGGCGAACTGGGCGACGGATATCCGGGCGGGGCCGGCGAACGAGTCCGGCCAGACGGTGTCGTTCCTGGTGGAGAACGACACGCCGCTCGCATTCTCCGTCCAGCCGGCGATCGACGGTGCGGGCACTCTGACCTACACCCCGTCTGTGCTCGTGCTGGTCGAGACCGAGGTGCTCGTGACGGTACAGGTGCAGGATGACGGCGGCACGGGGGACGGTGGGGTGAACACCAGCCTGGTCCAGACGTTCACCATCACGATCATGCCTCTGCTGCAATGACCGAAGTGCCACGCGACGCCGGCCGGATCGGCGCCGCGTTCGACATATGCCGGACGTGAACGCCATGACGCTCTCCCTCTCCCGCGGTGCCACCGCCGCTGCCGTCGCCGTTCTCGCGTGCGGCGGCGACGACCTGCTCCTCCCGGACGACGGCCGGCCCGCCGCGCTCGCCGTGGTCGCCGGAAATCATCAAAGCGCGCAGGTCGGTGCGCCGCTGGCCGACGCAGTCGTCGTCGGGGTCACGGACGCTACGGGGCGCCCAGTGGCCGGAGCCCGCGTCGCCTTCCGCATCACGTCTGCTGCCGACGGGGAGCTCTCGCCGGCCGCGGCCCTCACCGACAACGCCGGGGAGGCCAGCGCTCGCTGGTCCCTGGGCACGGCCGCGGGTGGCCAGACCGCCGAGGCGCGGCTGGAGGGTTCCGATGTGCCGCCGGTCGAGCTCACCGCGTTTGCCGCGGCGGGTGTCCCTGCCCGACTGGAGCTGGTGCGCGGCGACGACCAGACTGCCCCCGTCGGCACCGCGCTGGCCGACTCCCTGGTCGTGCTGGCAACCGATGCCGCCGGCAATCCCGTCGAAGGGGTCGGCGTCTCCTGGATCGCCTCGTCCGGCGGCAGCGTGAGCGCGCCCGCCGTCGCCACCGGCGCGGACGGGCGCGCCGGCGTCCGCCGGACGCTGGGTCCATCGGCCGGCGACCAGACGACGGTGGCCGCGGCCGCCAGCGTGCCGGGATCATCCGTCGTCTTCAGCGCCACGGCCACGACCGGCGCGGCCGGCAAGCTCACGCTGGTCGTCCAGCCGTCCGCTACCGCCACCAATGGCCGGCCGTTCGCGGAGCAGCCGCGCGTCCAGCTCGTCGACGGGTTCAACAATCCCGTGACCGATGCCGGGGTAGCGATCGAGGTCGCGATCGACGGCAACCCCGCGGGGGTCGAGCTGGAGGGGCAACGCACGGTCGCGACCGATGCGAGCGGCATCGCGGCGTTCGCGGGCCTCGCGCTCACCGGCGCGCCCGGCAACTACTCGCTCCGGTTTTCGGGAGCCTCGCTGGCGGATGTGGCGTCCCGCTCCATCGAGCTGGCAGCCGGGCCGGTGAGCCCGGACCGCTCATCGGTAAGCGTCAACCCGGGCTCGATCGTGGTCCTGGGAGAAACCGCCAGCCTGACGGTCACCGTCCGTGACGACCTCGGATTTCCGGTTCCGGGAGCGACGGTCACCCCGTCGTCGAGCCCGACCACCGGCGCATTCGCTCCTGCCACAGCCACGACCAGCGCCTCGGGAACCGCGACGTTCGGCTTCACCGCGACGGCGCCGGGCGAGTATGTCTTGCTGGTTCAGGCGGGGTCCGTCCAGCTCGACGGGAGGGCCGGTGTGACCGTCACCAAAGCGGCGACCACCACCGCGATCGTGAGCGATGGGCGGGATCCGTCCAGCCTGTTTGAACCGACCCCCGTGGCGGTTCGGGTCAGCTCGTCCGTTGGGGGGCCGCTCGAAGGCACGGTGACGGTGCGCGAGAACGAGGGCACCGGGAGCTGCACCGCCGCCGTGGCGGCGGGAGGCTGCGAGCTCCGCTTCAGCGGTCTGGGCGCCCGATCGCTCACGGCGGCCTATGCCGGCGATGTGATTCACGAGGCGAGCGTCTCAGCGCCGGAACCGCACGAGGTGCAACTCTTTGCGCCGTAGCACGGGAGGGCGACGGGGCGGGTGCGCTCGGGGCCGGAGCCGCCCCCGCCATATCGGTCATATTTGTGATGTGAAAAATATGTTGAATGCACTTCGCCCCGCGATAGACTCCGACATACGTCCATACACGCCAAATACTTAACCTGAACTGATCAGGCCCCTTTCCACCCCGCTCCCCCGCACGTATGTTAGCCGCTCCAACCCTCCGCGGTCGGGGCTGCACATGAAGGTTGCGCGCGGTTCGCTCTGGCTCGCGTTCGCGAACGGTCTCCTCCTCGCCTGCGGGGGCAACGATCTCCTCCTGCCCAGCGACAGCCGTCCAGCCGCGCTCGACGTTGTCCAAGGCAACAACCAGAACGCCCGTGTCGGCGAGGTCCTCGCCGAGCCCATCACAGTCCGGGTCACCGACGCCGCGGGCCGGCCGGTCGCCCAGGTCCGCATCATCTTCTCCTCCACGTCCGGCACCGGCGCGAGCGTGTCCCCCGCCGCCGTCACGACCGATACCGACGGACGCGCCAGCGCCCAATGGTCCCTCGGCGCCACCGCGGGGTCCTACACCGCCGAAGCGCGCGTGGAGGGGAGCGCGGTAGAGCCGGCGCGCTTCACGGCCTTCGCCGCCGCGGGAGTGGCCGCCCGCGTCCAGGTGGTGCTGGGCGACGGCCAGATGGCACCCGCCGGGACCACGCTGCCCGATTCGTTGATCGTGCGCACCACCGACGCGGCCGGCAACCCGGTCGAAGGCGTCGGCGTGGCGTGGACCGTCACCGGCGGCGGGAACGTCAGCGACGCGGCAACGGCCACCGACGCCAACGGGCGCGCGGGGGTGGTGCGGACGCTGGGCAGCGCCGCTGGTGCGCAATCGACCCTCGCGGAAGTACCCGCCGTGTCGGGCTCGCCGGTGACCTTCGCCGCGACGGCCACGTCTGGCAGCGCGGGCAAGCTCCGGGTGGCGACCCAGCCCTCGGCGTCGGCGGTGATCTCGGTGCCGTTCGCCCGGCAGCCGCAAGTGCAACTGCTCGACAACCTGAACAATCCGGTGGCGCAGGCCGGCCGCGCGGTCACCGTCGCGATCGCGACCGGTCCGAGCGGCGCCACCCTCGGTGGTCAACGCACCCGCGAGACCGACGGGACGGGACTCGCATCGTTCACCGATCTCGCGATCACCGGTCCGGCGGGCGGGTACACGCTCAGCTTCTCCGGCGCCGACCTCGCGCTCGTCACCTCCGCGTCCATCGCGCTCACGAGCGGCGACCCGAGCGCGACGCGGTCGGCTGTCGATGCCGAGCCGGAGACGTTCCCGGTCGCGGGGGGCGCGACGACCGTCACCGTGACCGCCCGGGACGATCTGGGCAATCCGGTACCGGGCGCGGCCGTGGTGCCCACGGTGGACCGCACGGCGGATGGCGCGTTCCAACCCTCCGGCGGCACGACTGACGAGAACGGTCGCGCGGCGTTTGCGCTCCGGGCATCCCGGTCCGGCCGCTTCATCGTGGGGGCCCGGGCGGACGGCGTTGTGCTGAACGCGAAGGACACGGTGACGGCGACGCGCATCGCGTCCACCACCAGCATCACGAGCGATCTCTCGCAGCCCACCCAGGTACTGAGCCCGGTCACGGTATCCTGGGCGGTCACGTCGGCGCAGCCGGCCGGCCTCACCGGCACGGTGACCGTGAGCGAAAACGGCCAGGCGAAGTGCAGCGGCCCCGTGTCGGGCCAGTGCTCGTTCACGCCGACGACTGTGGGGACCCGCACCATTACGGCTGGGTACAGCGGCGACGACGCGCGCGAGCCCAGCAGCGACTCCCGGCCCCACGAGGTGCGGCCGATCCCCACGGAGGTGGTCTCGGTCACCTCGAGCCCGAACCCCGCGACCACCAAGGAGACGATCACCTTCGAGGCACGGGTGACGGCCACGGTGGGGGCCCCGACGGGCACGGTGACGTTCACCATAGGCTTCTGCGGGGCCCCCGGCGCCGCGTTCGGGCAGGCCACGCTGAACGGGCAGGGAGTCGCCCGACTCAACCGGAAGATCGAATCGGTCGGAACCTTCTGCATCCTTGCGAGTTACGAAGGCTCCGCAACGCACGCCTCCAGCCAGAGCCCCCCGCCGGGCCTCGCCCAGGTGGTTGTGCTCCGGCGCTGAGCGCCGGTGTGATCCAGATCCTCGCCCCGTCCGGCCGTCTGACCCTACTCTAGCGCTATTCCTTCCCGCGTCCGGAGCGCGAGATGCGTATGGTGCCCGGCGCGCTCGCGTGCGCGCTCCTCGTCATTTCCTGCGGCGGCGACGAGCTCCTCCTTCCGGTGGAGGGCGAGCCCGCCACGCTCGCCATCGTGGAAGGCGACGGCCAGACCGGCCCGATCGGCGGGCAGCTCGCCGAGCCGTTGGTCGTGCGCGTGACCGATACCCGCGGCCGCCCGGTGGCGGGCACCAGTGTTGCTTTTGCGTCGGCCGACGGCTCGGTCGCACCCGAGGCCACGACCACCGATGCCGACGGACTCGCGTCCACGCAGTGGTCGCTCGGCATGGAGACCGGCACGCAGGCGCTGGAGGCGAGCGTCTCCGGTGCGAGCCCGCCGTTGGCCGTTCGCTTCACTGCGATCGCGAGCGCCGGCGCGGCCCGCGGGCTGATCATCGTGTCGGGCAACGGTCAGTCGGCACCAGCCGGCTCGACACTCCCGGCGGCGCTCGTCGTCCGCCTGCTCGACGGCAGCGGCAACCCCATCTCCGGCGGGGCGGTCTCGTGGGTGGTCGGCCAGGGCGGCGGGCGAGTGGATCCCGCCACCAGCACCACCGCCGCCGACGGCACGACCTCGGCGAGCTGGACGCTCGGTCCCGCCGTGGGTGCCAACACGCTGAGCGCGGTCGTGTCCGGCGTCGGCACGGTCGAGTTCACGGCGACGGGCACGGCGGCGGCGGCGGCTCGCCTCCTGCTCAACGGCGGCAACGATCAGAGCGCACCGGCCCAGAGCCCGCTTGCCGCGCCGCTCTCGGTGAAAGCGGTGGACGCCAACGGCAACGGCGTAGGCGGTGTGGCGGTGGCGTGGGCGGTCACGGCGGGCGGCGGATCCCTTTCGGCCCCGTCCAGCACCACCCGCGCCGATGGCACCGCCGAGGTGACCTGGACCCTCGGCTCGGCGGTGGGAGCACAGACGGCCACCGCGAGCGCCGCCGGCCTCGAGGGATCGCCGGTGACCTTTACCGCTACGGCGACGATCGGCGCCGCCAGCCGGTTGGCGATCGTCACGCAGCCGTCATCCAGCGCGTCGAGCGGTGTGCCGTTGGCTCAGCAGCCGGTCATTCAGCTGCGCGACGCCTCCGGCAATGCCGTGCCGCAGGGTGGAGTCAACGTCACGGTCACGATCGCCAGCGGCGATGGAACGCTCAACGGGACCAGGACACGCCCCACCGACGGGAACGGTCGTGCGACGTTCACCGACCTGTCGATCAGCGGGTCTCCCGGCACACGCACGCTGATCTTCGCCGCCGACGGCTTCTCGAGCGTCACGTCGTCGGCCATCCAGGTCGGGCCCGGTGCGCCGAGCCCGTCGGAGTCACGCCTCTCCGCGGATCCCACGTCGTTCGAGGCGGGGAGCGGGTCCTCGACGATCACGGTGACCGTGCGCGACGGGCAGGGCACCCCGGTGCCGGGCGTCCCGGTACAGCTCACGGTCACGGGCACCGGCAACACTGTGGCCCAGCCCGGCTTGACCAACTCGAGCGGTGTCGCGACGGGCTCGTTCACGTCAACCGACGCTGAGTCCAAGACGGTGTCGGCGACGGCGGCGGGGGTGCAGATCCAGCAGACCGCCACGGTGGCAGTGGAGGCACCGCCGCCCCCGCCGCCGACCGCGGATGCCGCCCGGACCACGGCGGACGTCCCGAACGGCGTGGTCGGCGTCGCGACCGTCATCACGGTGCAGGCCCGCGACGCGACGGGGGCCGCCCTGACCACCGGCGGCGACGCGATCGCCGTCTCGGTGAGCGGATCGAACAACGCCAGCGGCCTCGCGGTGACCGATAACGGCGACGGCACATACACCGCGAGCTACACCCCGCAGATGACCGGCGTGGACCAGGTGGCCGTCACGCTGGCCGGCGTGCCGATCGGCGGCAGCCCGTATACCAGCACCGTCGTCGCCCCCTCCGCGTCGCAGCTCGGGTTTCTCACCCAGCCGGGCAATGAGCGGCGCGGCCGCCCGATCCGGCCGCCAATCGAAGTCGCCGTCCAGGACCGGTTCGAGAACGTGGTCACGGGGAGTTCCGCGCCCGTCACGCTGGCCATCGGGCAGGGGGCCGGCGAGGACGCTCGGCTCGAGGGCACGCTCACCCGCTCGTCGGTCGGCGGCGTCGCGACGTTCGACGACGTTGTCATTCAAGAGGAAGGCGAGTACACCCTGCGCGCCACCTCACCCGGACTGGACTCCCGGGAGAGCCGCGCGTTTCGCGTGAAGGATTGATCCGATGCGTCCAGCTGCTGGGTGCACGATAGCGTCCGCCGTCGCGCTCGCACTCGCGTGCGGGGGCGATGACCTGCTCCTTCCCGGCGACGGGGCGGCGAGCCGGATCGCCATCGCCGAGGGAGATGGCCAGAGCGGCCCGGTCGGCGCCACGCTCCCCGACTCGATCTCCGTGCTCGTGAGTGACGCGACCGGCCGGCCCGTGATGGGGCAGCCGGTCGCTTTCGTCGTGACCGCGGGCGATGGCGCGGTGCTCGCGCCCGACACCGCGTTGACCGGGGCCGACGGACGCGCCGGCGCCACGTGGGTGCTGGGCCGCGACGCCGGTACGCAGCGTGCGCAGGCCGAGCTCGTGGCTCTCGAGGGTGAGGCGCGGTCGGTCGTGTTCTCCGCCTCGGCGGTCCCGGGCAGCGCCGCCGTGCTCGCCCTTGTGAGCGGCGATAACCAGACGGCGCCGGCCGGGACGGCGCTGCCCGACTCGCTGGTGGTGCGGGTGGAGGACCAGTTCGGGAATCCCGTCGCGGGTGCCTCCGTCACGTGGACCGCGAGCGGTGGCGGGTCGGTGAGCTCCCCGCGCGTCACGACCCCCGTCAACGGGCGCGCCGCCGTCCGCCGGACGCTCGGACCGCAGCCCGGTGAGCAGGCAGCCGTGGCATCCGCGAGCGGGCTCGACGGCTCACCGATGGCGTTCACGCACACGGCGACGGGGGGCGGGGGCGGCGGCGGCGGCGGGGACGACGACGCCCGCGTCACCATCGTCTCGGGGGACGACCAGAACGGCGAGGCCGGCAGCGAGCTGCCCAACCCGCTCGTCATCCGGGTGACGGATGGGGAGGGCCGCGCCATCGGCGGGGCGAGCGTCGTCTGGGTCGTGACTGAAGGCGGCGGATTCGTGCAGCCGGTCTTCGGCAGCACCGACGCTGGCGGCCGCGCGAGCACCCGCTGGACGCTCGGACCTAATCCCGGCCGCAATCGGGTCAGCGCGGCCGTGGGGGGCCTGGGTACGGTCGAGTTCGAGGCGCGGGGCACCAAGCGCGATGGCGACGGCGGCGGCGACGACGACCGGATCGTGCGCCTCTCCTTCGTCGTGCAGCCATCCGATGCCGAGGAGGATGAGCGGCTCTCCCCGGCAGTACAGGTCGCGGCGGTCAACGCCGGTGGAACTCCGGTGTCGAGCGCCCCAGGCGAGGTGGAGGTACGACTCGGGCAGAACTCCGAGAACGCGCGTCTGCGGGGCGATCGAACCCGCGTGTTCGAGGGCGGCGTGGCGACGTTCGACGACCTCAAGGTGACGCGAGAGGGCGCGGGCTACACGCTCATCGCGAGCGGCGGAACGGAGGTCGAGAGCGGCCCCTTCCGAATCGTGAATTGAGTTCGTAGTTTTCCCGGCTGTCCGCCCTGGTGGTGAAACTGGTAGACACGCTATCTTGAGGGGGTAGTGCCGCAAGGCGTCGCGGTTCGAATCCGCGCCAGGGCACTGAAGGGGCGCACGTCGCTTCGGTCATCGGGGCCAGCCGTGCGCCCCTGCGGTTTTCAGCCGGTGTAGCTCAGTGGTAGAGCACCCGATTCGTAATCGGGCGGTCGTCGGTTCAATCCCGACCACCGGCTCTCGTCGGTCCCGCAGTCCCCAGCCCACGACGCCCGCGAAGCGGCCGGTCACCACCCGGTGTCCATCCTCGAACTCCGCCAACACGCTGTTCATCCGGCGGGCGCGCGCCACGATGCCGATCGAACTCGCCCACGCCCGCGCGCCGCCCGTCTCCCGGTCAGGGCGTGCCCGGCGCGCTCGGCACCGACGCCGCCACCGGCACCCGGTCGCCGTCGTTCCCGACCGATGCCTGCACCAGCACAAAGCTCAGCGCCGCGATGAGCGTGATCATGCTGCCGAGAATCGTAGCGGCGGCGCGGTCGAACGCGGCGTGGGGCGGGGTGTCTGGCATATCGAGTGAGGCGGCAGAGAGGGGCGACTGTGGGAGATAACCCATTGCTACACATGCCAATGCACGAATCGGGCCGAGGGGTGCTGCAAGAAGAAGCACGATTCTCGCAGGGGGCTAACCCATTGCCGCCCGCTCGGGGCGGAAAGACCCGCTGGACCGCCACTTCACATTGTGCGCGGTTCTGCCGACACTTGCATGCTGCACGATGCACGGATGAACTGCGTGATCAACAGACCTCTGCGGTTTCTCATCGTAGCGGGCGTCGCACTGGTGCCGGCGTGCTCCCCGGGAATCCCGGTGGATCCAACCCCGCCCGGTCTCGTCTCCGTCGTGAGTCTCGATCTCTCGACCCCGGACGACACCATCTTTGTAAGCGACACGGTCCGCATGATCGCTGCCGCCCGTGATGCACAGGGCAACGTCCTCGGTGGTCGGGCCGTATCGTGGCGGAGCGCAAACCCGTCCATCGCGACGGTTGCCCCCGACGGCCTCGTCACCTCCCTCGGCCCGGGTCCGGTGGATATCATCGCGGCGGTCACCGGGCGCACGGCCACGGTGCGGCTGGTCGTGCGCCGCCTGGTGTTCGCGGTGAACGTGGTCCCCGACGCGGTCTGCCTCCGGCGTGGCTTCGCGACCGATGTGGCGCTCGAGGCCTACGACTCGCTGGGCGCCCGGCTGCCGACCGGTATCCGGCCCGTCGAGTGGAAGAGCAGCGACGGCACCATCGGCGTGGTGACGCCGGCGGCGGGTGACTCCGCGCGGGTGCTGGCGGTGTCGGAGGGGCAGGTGCTGATCAGCGGCACGCTCATGGGAGAGTCGGACACCACCGGCTTCATCGTCGATCCGACGCCGCTCGGCGAGCCGCTCCGATGCGGCACCGGCGGCGGCGACGCCACGCAGAACGTCGTCGTGAAGGAGTAACCCGCTACTGGCCGCTCACCTGTGCCGGTGCGCGCGTGACGGCTGGTGAGCCGGTGCCGAGGGCATTGGCGTCGAGATTGAAGCCGTCGTTGGGCCGGCCCCAGCAGTAGGCGACGTTGTCCGTCGTGACGCCGCAGGCGTGGGCGACGCCCGCGTCGATGGCCCGGAAGGCAAGCCCGCCCGCCACCGCGCGTGGCTGGGCCGGCGCCGGTTGGGCCGCATCGCTTCCGATGCCGAGCTGTCCGAACTCGTTCGATCCCCAACAGAACCCCGCCGCGGTCCGCGTCACCGCACAGGTGAGCGCCTGACCTGCCGAGATGGTCGCGAACGTGCGCGAGCCGCTCACCGCGACCCGAGAGGCGGAGAGCGTGGCGCCGCCGCCGAGGGTCGTGCCAAGCTGGCCGTTGGCATTGCTGCCCCAGCAGTCGGCTCGGCTGTCCAGAAGGCCGATGGCGCACGCATGGCCGTCACCCGCCGCGATCACCGAGAAACGGCGCGATCCGCTGATCTGCGCCGGGAGGAAATCGCCCGGGCTGGTTGGCCCCCCGCCGCGGCCGAGCTGGCCGCTGGCATTGTCGCCCCAGCAGACCGCGAAGCCCACGTCGGTGAGCGCGCAGGCGTGGCCGCGCAAAGCGCTCACGACGTCGAACGGCCCGCCCTGCACCTCGAGCGGGCGCGGGTTCGGGGTAGAGACCCCCGCGTTCTCCGCATTGCCGAGCTGCCCGTCGAAGTTGAGCCCCCAGCAGTTCACGAGATCGGTGGTGGTCCGCGCGCACGTGAACAGCGCGGCGGCGGATACGTTGGTGTACCGCACGGCCGGGGCGCCGAGCGGCGCGACCACGGCCGTCGCTGTGAGGCGCGCGTCCGTGTCGCCAGTGCCGAGGTGCCCCGAAGTGTTCGAGCCCCAGCAATACACCGTGCCGTCGCGGGCAAGCCCGCAGGCATGGTCCTGGCCGGCGCTCACCGAATCGAACCGGACGCCGAACGGCAGCGACACGGCGGCCGGCGTGGCCCGGTTCAGCAGCGAGTTGTTGCCGAGCGACCCGCCGGCGTTCCGGCCCCAGCAGTACACGGTGCCGACCGGGGTGACCCCGCAGGTAAAGTCGGCCCCCGCGCTCACCGAGCTGAACCTGAGCGTGACGCCCAGGGCCGCGGCATCGCTCTGCCCCTCGACCCGGGCGGTGATCGCGACGTCGCCCGGCGCGAGACCCCGCACCAGCCCGGACGAGCTCACGCTGGCGACCACCGTGTTGGAGCTCTCCCAGGTGACTCGGCGGCCGGTTATCGGCTGGCCCTCCGCGTCCGCCAGCGCCGCGGTGAGCTGAAGGCTGTCACCGAGACCCACAGTGCCGGTCGCCGGCGACACATCCACGGATGCGACCGGCGGCAGGAACACCCGGATGGCGGCGGCCGCGCTCTGCCCTTCGGAGCTCGCCGTGATGGTCACCTCGCCGGGGGCGATGCCGCGCACCACGCCGACCGACGTGACCGTGGCGATGGCGGGGTTGGACGAGGTCCATGCGAAGACGCGGTCAAGAAGCGGAGCCGCGCCGGCATCGAACGCCTCCGCCGCCAGGGTGCGCTCCGCGTTGACGGCGACGTCGGCCGCGTCGGGCGACACGGTCACCGCCGCAACGCGCACGTCGCTGACCGAGAGCGGCACCGTAGCGCTCCGGGTCTCCGACGTTGCCGTGATGTCGGTCGTGCCGGCAGCGACGCCGGTGACCACACCGTCGCCGTCCACCGTCGCGACGGATGGGTCGGAGCTCGTGAACGTGATCTCGCGGCCGGGCAGCAGCGTGCCGTCGCCGCTCCGGGCGGTCGCAATGAGCGCGGCCGTGGCGCCGACGCCCAACACGGGCGTGGCGGGCTGGAGCGTGACGCTCGCGACGGGCACGAGGTTGTCCGGATCGACCGGCTCTCCGCCGCACGCAGCGATGAGCGCAAGTCCGGCGAGGGCCCGGCGGGTCAGCCGATCGGACATGACGCGCCGGCCTCCGCGATCAGGTCTTCGATGGGGCGGGGCGGGCCGAGGCTGAAGCCCTGGGCGAAGTGCACACCGACGCGACGGAGCGCGGCCACCGTCTCCGGCGTGTCGGCGCCCTTGGCGATGATCGGGATGCCGAGCACGGCCGCGGCCTCGCTCGCCGCGCGAGCCACCACCGCCTGGAGCGCGTCGGCCTGGAGGTCGCGGGTGATCGACGCGCTGAGCTTCAGGAAGTCGAGCGACAGCGCCTTGACGTGGTGCAGCGACGCGAGGCCGCCCCCGAAGTCGTCCAGAGCCACGCGACAGCCGAGCGACCGGAGGCCGCGAGTGAACGAGACGGCGCGGGCGAGGTCGGCCAGCACCGCCGGCTCGCCGATCTCGAAGCAGAGCGACCCGGGGGCGAGTCGATGCTGCACGAGCTGCTCCCCGATCAGCGCGATCAGCGCCTCGTCACCGAGCGAGCTGCCGCCGAGGTTGATGCAGCAGAGCGGCAGCTGCGAGCGCCCCTCCACCGGCTGCCACCCTGCCAGCCGAGCCATCGTGTGCTGGATGACCCATCGATCGATCACCGACATCAGGCTGTACCGCTCGGCGGCGGGGAGAAACGCCGCGGCGGGTAACATCACGCCGCCGTCGTCCTCCAGCCGGAGAAAGATCTCCCAGAGCTCCGATGGCGAGGCGTCGGGCCGCAGCGGGAGAATCCGCTGGACCGACAGCCTGAAGCGGCTGTGCTCGAGTCCGCGCGTGATCCGCCCGGCCCAGTCAGTGCGCTCCGCGGCAGCGGACTGGTCGTCGGACCGGCCCACGTGCACGCAGTTCCGCCCCGCGCGCTTCGCCTGGTAGCAGGCCGCGTCGGCCGCGCGCATCACGTCGGCCTCCGTGCCCGTCGCCGCCGTGACCTCCACGAGCCCGATGCTCACGCCCAGGCCGAACGTGGAGCCTTCCCAGCTGAAGCGGAAACCGGCCACGCTGGTGCGCAGCGACTCCGCGATGCGGCGGGCTTGCTCGAGCTCGCAGTGCTCCAGCAGCACGGCGAACTCGTCGCCGCCCAGTCGGGCGAGCGTGTCCCGGCTTCGGAGCTCGGCCCGCAGCGCACCAGCCAGCTGCCGGAGCAGGGCGTCTCCCGCGAGGTGCCCGCAGGAGTCGTTGACCGTCTTGAAGCGATCGAGGTCGAGGTAGCAGAGCCCGTGGGTGGTGCCCGCCTCGCGCGCGGTGATCACCACCCGCGCCAGGCGGCGCTCGAACTCGGACCGGTTGATGAGACCGGTGAGCCCGTCGTGTGTGGCCTCGTGCGAGAGCTGGCGGGTGATCTGCCGTTGCGGGGTGGCGTCGCGGAACACCATGACGACGCCGGTGAGCCGGTCCTGCGCATCGGTGAGCGGCGACGCCGACTCGTCGATGGCGAACTCGACCCCATCCCGCCGCGCGAGCAGGAGATGGCTCGTGAGTCCCATCGGTCGCACCTCGTCGAGCACCCGCTCGGCCGAGGTTTCCACCGGCTCGCGGGTGCCCTCGTGCAGCACGGGACAGACGCGAGTGAGCGGTTCACCGCGCGCTTCGTCGAGCGTCCAGCCGGTGAGGTTCTCCGCGACCGGATTGAGATACTCCACGATGCCGCGGCTGTCGGTCGTGATCACCGCGTCCGCGATGGAGGCGAGCGTGACCAGCGCGCGTTCCCGCTCGCGGACGAGCGCCGCCTCCGCCGCGCGCCGATCGGTGACGTCCGTCTGCATGCCGATCATGCGGACCGGGCGGCCGGCCGCGTCCCGTTCGACGACCCGCCCTCGATCGTGGATCCAGCGCCAATCGCCCCCGCCGTTCCGGAGACGGTACTCCGATTCGTAGTGCGCGGCCTGATCGTCCAGGTGCGCGGCCACCCGCCCCAGCGCCCCAATAAGGTCCTCGGCGTGGATCAGCGCTTCCGGGAGGAGGCCGGGGCCGTCCAATCGGCCCGGCGGATGCCCGAGCAAACGAGTCCAGCTCTCGCTCAGATGCCGAACGCCGCGGCCGGCGTGCCACTCCCACATCCCGGTGTCCGTGGCGAGGAGCGCGAGCTTGAGCCGTTCCTCGCTGACACGCAACTCCTCCTGCGCCTGCCGAACCTTCGGCGGCGACGCTTTGGGCGACGCGGGGGAGCGAGGGGCGCGAGTACTCATATAGGGAGTCGAGGCAGCGAAATATGTACCTGAGGGGGACTGCTGGTAAGATGTGAAAAAGCAGACAGGTACGCGCTACCGGCCGTCGGGAGGTATTGAACAGTAGGGGAAGGTGTTGTGTGATGAAGACTGCAAAGTGCAATTCCTTGCAGCTCTCTCGCTTTCCTCGGGCGGGCGACGCACTGTTACAAAAGCCAAGGGCCGCCGCAGCGGCCCGCTCGTAAGGGGCAATCCCTGGGGCGGTCAGGCTTCGTCGTCCCCGAGCTTCTTGTACAGCCAGTACTCGGGTCCGGCCAGATCTTCCGGCCAAGCCTCGATCTGCAATTCCGGATGCAGGTCCCCGCGCCAGCAATCCTCGTCATCGCCGGGCTCCCACCCCGGGACGCTCGATGCCCATGGGGCATCTCCTTCGGTTTCCCAGGGTTGACGCTCGTCATCCACCATTGGGCCCTCACCCCCCTGCCGGTGCCACACCGGCTCCAGCCGCCGAGCGACGCACTACCCATGCCGCACGGTCGGTCACCCTTGGGGCGTGGGCTGGCCTCCGGGCACCGCTGGGTGGGCCCGGCGGCCGCATGCCAAGTATCGGCGGGCGTCGCCGAACCCTGAGGTGGGCATAGTCACATTGCCCTTCCAAACCCCGGATCCCAGCGCTACACTTCCGCCCTCGTCGTTCGGGACGTGGCGCAGTCCGGTAGCGCACTGCAATGGGGTTGCAGGGGTCGCGGGTTCAAATCCCGCCGTCCCGATTTCGTACGGCCGGTCCGTCGGACCGGCCGTTTGTTCTTTTTGCCGGATCATTGCGGACCGCCGCCGTCCCATCGCGTCGTAGCCGTGACCTGCGTCACCGCCAACCGACCGGAACAGGTCGAACGTACAAGCTCAGCCCCAGAGGGAGGGAGCCGATGTTCCGACGCGTTCTCGTACGGCGCATTCCCGTCGCGGGCGTGGCGCTGATCGGCGCGCTTGGCGCGACCGGTTGTGCGGCCAAGGTCACCCGGAAGGATTTCGACGCCGAGATGGTCAAGATCCGCGAGGAGATGCAGGCGTCCGACCGCCAGTTGGGCACCCGGGTCGACTCGGTGGCGCAGCTGACGGCTGATCACCAGCGCCGGCTCGACGCGCTCGAGCAGGAGCTCCAGGCGCTCCGCAAGGAGTACAACGTCAGCATCGAGCGGCTGCAGGGAATGCTCAAATTCAACGTGCCAGTGCATTTCGAGTTCGATCGCGCCGAGCTGCGCGAAAGCGACCGGCCTGTGCTCGACCGCTTCTCCGCCGTCGTTCGGGAGCACTACCCCGACGCGGTGATCACCGTCGAAGGGTTCGCCGACCCGGCCGGCAGCGTGGCGTACAACCGCCGCCTTGGCGGGCGGCGCGGCGAGACCGTGCGCGAGTATCTCGCCACCACCGGCGAGCTCGGCGCCGACCGGCTCAAGGTCGTGAGCTACGGCGAAACGCGCGAGCGGCAGGTGGTGCCGGGCGCGCAGGGCGACGAGGGATTACCCAACCGTCGCGTGGCCCTCGTGATCGACTATGCGGGGGACGGGGCACCCGAAGTGGCAACGCCATAGGTGAAGAGCCGAAGAGCAGAAGAGCCGAAGAGCAGATGAACGACCGCGTCATCTGCTCTTCTGCTCTTCGGCTCCTGCGCTCTTCTCGAGAATGATCTGGATCACCTCCGCTCGCTCCTCCGCCGCGGCGGTGACGGTCGCGGGCGCGTTGCGCACCTGCCAGGCGCCGGGGAGCAGGAACTCGTCCGGCCTCACCTCGACGGCGTAGCGGGCCGGGCGGCGGGTCCGCAGTGAGAATTCCCCGCGCGAGTTGGTGAAGACGATCTCTCCGCCGAGATCGACCGCGGCGCCTTCGACCGGCGCGCCCGCCTCGTCCACCACACGTCCGCGGATCAGGTAACGCGCGATCCCGCCGCCGCCCCCGATGCGGTGCGGCTGCACCCCGAACTCCCCCAGGTACAGGAACGTGCCGGCGCTGGCGGCGTAGTCCACGCGGCCATCGGGCTGCACATACGTGCCCAGGCTCGTCGAATAGCGTCCGAGTTGGAGCCGCGCGGTGAGGCTGATGGCGCTTCGGAACGGGTCGAACGGTGCGAACGGCTGGTGCACGATCTGGTAGTCCACGCCGATCTCGCCGACGGAGGTCAGCAGGCTGCCCCCGAAGAGCACGCGGGGCCCGTCGCTCGGTGCGACGATCTGCTGCACCAGGGACACCCGCGCCGACACCCGCTCGCGCAGGTTGACGATTGGCGTGGTCGTGGCGGGCCGTCCCGTCGGTCGGCTCTGCAGGAGGAAGGCTTCGGCGTCGAGCCAGCCGGTCAGCCGCCGTCCGACCGCCAGATACGAGCTGAAGTTGCTGATACCGTCCGACCGCGAGTCGTAGACGCCCGCGCTCACCCGGAGCTCCCCGATCCGTCCGCCGGCGTACGCGGAGTTGCCGCTCGCGCGGATCGGCGCGCGGCCATCGGCGGAGTCCTGCACGAAATTCTGGCGCCCCACTCCTACCGAGAACTCCGGCGCCACGCGCCAGGTGAGCACGAGATTCTCCCGGTCCACCTCGGTCTGCATCGGGGCGGGGACGGCCGCGCGCCTGAAGCGGTCGGGGTTCCAGCCATACGAGGCACGGAGCCCGAGACGTCCGCGATCGAGCGCCACGCTGGAGGCGATGTATGGGCGGCCCGCGCCCACGCCGGCGACGACCGCTGTCGCGAGCCCCGGGGTGGGGCGCCACTCGAGGCCCGGGGCCACGGTATGCCGGGCGGCGACCACGGCGTTGCCGGTGACCGTCAGCCGCGGTGACAGCTCGTGACGCAGGAGGAACACACCCATCGGGGCCTGCGCCTTGGCCGCGAGGAACGACGGGGCCGAGAGTCCGGCGGAGCTGGCTCCGCCGAAGGCGAGGACGGTCGTACGCCGGGTGGTGCGGGCCCAGCTCGCGCCTTGCACCAGCAGCGCATAGCCGTTGCCGAACACGTCGGTGGGATAACGGAGCGTGAGGGCGTCGTTGCCGAGCCGGAGGGTGTCGCGGCCGAATCCCTTCCGGACGAAGGCCCCCGCCCGAAAGCCGTCCAGGTAGCCCAGGCCGAGCCAGCCTTCCACCCCGTCACGCCAGACGCTGGTGGTGATGCCGTACCCGCCCAGCAGCGACGAGCCGCCGCCCGAAACCTCGACTACGGACTGGGCCGCCGCGCTCCGCGCGAGGAGCGCGAGCGCGGCGGCGATCCCGGCGCGCCGAACGCGCTCAACGCCCCGACGCCCCGCTCGGTGGAGCATCCGGGCTCCCGGTACTGTCCGCCATCTGCAGCGCCGGGGGCGTCGCGACGAGGGACGTGTCGAGGGTGAACTTCGCGGTTCGCAGCACCAGCCGAGTCGGCGCCGCCGCGCGCTGCCAGTCGAGCTCGACCCAGCGCCTCCGCCCGGGCAGGAGCGGGAACCCGCCGAAGCGTGCGTCGCCCGCCGGCGAGCCGAACGTCAGCTCCAGCACTCGGCCGAGCTCCGCGCCGGTGTTCTCGAGCAATGCGCGCGCCTTCCCGCTCGCGGGGTCCACCTCGAAGCGACGAACCGCGACGGACTCGCGTCGCAGCGGCGCCTTCTGGTTGAGGTACACGACGTGCGGCAGCAAGATGCGCACGTTGAGCCCGTTGTCGGTGCGCGCGCCGCTCAGCGCCGCCAGGATCTGAAACCAGGCCGGCACGCTATCACCCGTGGCCTCGTAGAACACGGTGTAGGTGCCGCGCGGCGGGATGCGGAAGCTGGTCGCGGAGAGTTTGACGCGGAGCCGGGTGGTGTCGATCGGCACGTCGACCACATCGCCGCGATCGGTGATGTCGAAGCCCTTTACCTCGAGTACGACGGCGAGCGGGAAGATCGAACCGTTGATGAGCTGAAAGCTCGAGCGGGCCTTTTCCTGGTACTCCGCGACCGGCGGGCTCACGGTCTGCGCGGCGAGCGCCGGTGCGAGGGCGAGGGCGAGGGCGAAGGGCAGCGCGGGCAGCGCCGCTCCCCCCCGCATGCTGCGATCAGACGGTGCCGGCCGACCTCCCATGTTCCAGCAGCGGCACTTCAGCAGAATCCTCGTCATTGGATCACCACAGGAGGTGCACGTGCCAGCGCGGGCTACTGCGTCACCGCCTGGATGTTGAGCGTTCCGCTGTACGTGCCGGGTGGGAGGACGGCCGCACCGGTCAGATCCAGTTGCAGCTCGAGGTTGTCGGACCGGGTCGTGGTCTTATTGGCGCCCGTCACGTTCACGTTGAGCAACTGGAGGCTGCCGCCGGCTGTTCCGATGCCGCCCACACCGCTTTGGGTGAAAGCGGTGAACGTCACCGGCGCGCCGGTTGCCACCCGTCCCCGCATCCGGCTGGAGGGAATCGGGGTGCCGCTCGCCGCGTTGAAGAGCGCCTGGGCCGGCGTCCCGAACCAGGCGATGACGCGGACGCTGCCCGTCTGTCCCGGGTTGAGATCCCATTGCGTCTGGATCACCACCGGGCTGGGAAAATTGTTGGTCGTGTTATCGGTGAAGGTCGGCAGGTTCTGCGAGGCGCCCGCCGTGACCGCCAGCGAGAGCTGGCCGTTTTTCGCCGCAGCGAGCGAGATCACCTGGGCGCTCGAAACGGTGCCGACCTGGGCAGCCGCCTGCGCCGTTCCGGTCACCAGGAAGGCGCCGGAAAGACCCAGACGGAGCCAGGAGCGGGAGAAAGTCACGTTCGAGTCTGTTGCCGAGGCTTACTGAACGACCGCCTGCAGGTTCAGCGTGCCCGCGTACGTGCCCGGCACCAGGGTCTGACCCGTCAGGTCGAGCTGGAGATCGAGATTGTCGTTCCGGAATCCGCTGAGCGGCGGATTGGTCGCCTGCGAGAAGATCGCAAGGCTGCCGCCCGCGGAGCCGACGCCGGCGACCGCGTTCTGATTGAAGGCGTTGAACGCGCCGCCGTTGAGCGACGCCTTCACCCACGACGACGGGATCGAGTTGCCGCCGCTCACCAGGGCGTTCGCCGCCGTGCCGAACCAGCCGATCAGGCTCACGGACGCGCCGGCGTTGAGGTCCCAGGTCGTGGTGATCGCCACCGGGCTCGGGAAGTTGTTCAGCGCGTTGTCCGTCAAGGTCGCCAGCGTCTGGGTGGCGCCCGCCGTGACCGCGACGCTCAGATTCGAGGCCTTGGTCGCATTGATTGAAACCTGCGCGACGTTCGAGGTGAGGCCGACCTGCGCCTCCGCTGCGCCCGCGCCGAGGGCCGCGGCCGCCAGGACGAGAAACGTGCGCGTCGCCACGTGGTGCATGCCGGATCTCCGCCGTTGAGGTTTGTGCCCGTCGTACCGACAGTTGCCAACGGGTCAGTGCACTCCGAGGCCCGGACTGGACAAGTTCTATGCCATTTGCAGCAGCTTCCATCAAACTGTCGATATAGCGAACTGTTTGAGCCGACGCGTCGGCCGCTAAGCTCGTCGCACCGGATCGTCTCATGTGGGGATGTTACGTGCTGGAAAGGAGATGCCCGTCGAGCAATCAAGCGCGATGAAGCCGGGAACCCTGCGTCGATTCAGATGTATAATCGGTTGACAGCTCTGTCCAGGCACCCCGGCTCACCTCATTTTGCGGTAGCGCTCATCGATCGTCGTCGCCGCGGCGCTCGACCGCGCCCGGGCGAACCAGCCGGATCGTGCCCTGGAAGCTTTCCAGATCGATGGCCGCGCCACCGTCGCCGAGCGTAAAGTCGAAGCGCTTGCCGCGGCGCTCGGTCAGGGTCACGGGGAAGTCCGACTCGAAATCGCCCTGGAACGTGGAGACCGAGACCCGGGCATCGGTGCCCGCGGGCACCGTGATGGTGACGTCGCCGTTGTGGGTAACCAGGCGGTAACGCCCGCCCGACCGGATGGGCCCGTCGTAGAGCACGTCGCCGTTGACGGTGCCGGCCTCCACACTCTCGGCGCGCACGCCGGCCAGCGTGATCCCGCCGTTGACGGTCTCGGCCCGCACCTCGCCCTCCGAGTTTCTGACCGTCACGTCGGCATTGACCGACTCCACGTCGATGCGGCCCTTCGCGCCCTCGAGCGTCACCGATCCCTCGACCGTATTGAGGGACACGAGGCCCTCACCGCCCTTGACGCCGATGTCACCGTTCACCGTCTCCGCCCGGATACCGGCCTGCACTCCGTCCACGGTCATCGTCGTGTTCACGCCGTGGAGGCTGACCACCATCCAGCTCGGCACGGTGATGTCGTACTCGGTCTGTCCGCCCCGATGCCCGCTCGTGTGCACGCTCACGACGGCCGAGGAGCGATCCACCACGAGTCGTGCCCGCGGCTCGAGCTCGGCACGCACCCGCACCGCGTTCCGGTTCCAGGCGCGTACCACGATCTCGCCGGCGTGGGCGTTGACCTCGAGGCGCTGGCTCCGCTCCACGGGTAAGGTGGTATCGGCCTGCGGCAACGCGAGCGCCGCGAGCAGGGCGAGAGTGGCGGACACGGGCGGTCTCCTTTCAGCTCTGAGCGGCGGCCAGCGCCGCCGCCTGCCGCAGCAGATCCAGCTTCTGCCGCATGGTGCGCGCGAGGTGCGCGTTGAGATAGGCGTTGCCCGGGTCGGCGGCGAGTGCGCGCTGGGCGTCGGCGATGGCGCGGTCGATCACCGCGAGATTCCGCTCGAGCACCTTCACCGTGCTCGGGTCGAGCGCCCCGCGTCCCGCGGCGAGGACCCGCTGCAGATCGGCGACCGCCGCGTCATAGCGGGGTGCCGCGCCGCCCAGCGCGGCCGGCGTCGCGAGACCTGGCGATGCGGCCGCGGGTGCCACGGCCGGTGCCGGGGTGGCCGTCCGGCCTGCCGCCCACCATGCCAGGCCTCCGGAGCCGGCCGCGATCGCAATGCCGGCGGCGGCGAGCTCGGGCCACGAGAACATCCACCGCCGGCGCGCGCGCGCGGAGGGCGCCGCGGCCGGGTTCGGCGGAGTCACTCGCTGGGCGGCGATCCGGTCGGCAATCCCATCCCAGAGGTCCCGGCCTGGCTGGGGCGCCGGGAGCGTGCGCGCGCGCATGACGACCCGGGTCAGGTCGGCGAGCGTAGTGCTGCACACGGGGCAGGCCGCGAGGTGGCGCTCCAGCGCCTTCCGCTCGTCGGCCGTCAGGTCGCCGTCGAGATACTCGCTGAGCCGGTCGGTCCAGGGATCGGTGATCATGGGCGGCTATCGGGCATTGGTCATCGACTATCGGTCATCGGTCATCGGTCGAGATAGCGCCGCAGTGCCATCCGAGCACGGTGCAGCTGCGACTTCGAGGTTCCCACGGCCAGTCCCAGCATGTCGCCGATCTCCTCGTGCCGGTATCCCTCGACGTCGTGGAGCACGAACACCTCGCGGGCGCCGGAGGGAAGCCGCGCGAGCGCGGCCTCGAAGTCCAGGGTGGTCTCCGGTCCCGCCCGCCGGCTCGGTACGGCGTCGAGCACCTCGTCCCCCTCGAGAAAGCGGTTTCGCCGGATGCCCAGCGTCTTCCGCCGGGCCAGGATCACGTTCACGCCCACGCGATGCAGCCAGGTCGAGAACGCGGCCTCACCCCGGTAGGTGCCGAGCTTCTGCCATGCGCGCACGAAGATGTCCTGAGTGACCTCGTCGGCATCCTCGTCGTCCAGCATGCGCCGCACCAGCGCGTATACCCGCCCGACGTGGGTCCGGTAGAGCCGCTCGAACGCGTGGCCGTCCCCGCTGGCGGCCAGGGCGGCCTCCACGGCATCGGCATCGTTCCGGTCGAGGGCTCGGTCGCGCTGCAGCAGCGTCGCTCCGGGTCGTCGGTTCGTCATGCACCGCGTTTGATCGCGGGTCGGGAGAGAAGGTTGCACTGCCCCTGGGCAGATGGGCAGATGGGAGAATGGGCTTGCAATGCCGCATTCGCCATCTGCCGAACCGCCCATCCCGGAGCTAAGGTTCTCCCATGACCAGCGCACATGCGCCGTCCATCGCGGCGCCGACCGGGCCGGCGCTCTCCTGCCGCGGCTGGCATCAGGAGGCCGCACTCCGCATGCTGATGAACAACCTCGACCCCGCCGTGGCTGAGCGGCCCGAGGAGCTGATCGTGTATGGCGGGAGCGGGCGGGCAGCGCGCAACTGGGCGTGTTACGACAAGATCGTGGAGACGTTGCGCCGGCTCGGGAACGACGAGACGCTCCTGGTCCAGAGCGGCAAGCCGGTGGGCGTTTTCCGCACGCATGACGAGGCGCCGCGGGTGCTGATCGCGAACGCCCATCTCGTTCCCCGCTGGGCGACGTGGGACGAGTTCCGCCGGCTCGAGGCGCTGGGACTCACGATGTACGGCCAGATGACCGCCGGCTCGTGGATCTACATCGGCACGCAGGGGATTCTCCAGGGGACCTACGAGACGTTCGCGGAGTGCGCGCGCCAGCACTTCGGTGGAACCCTCGCGGGGCGGCTGGTGCTGACCGCCGGGCTCGGCGGGATGGGTGGAGCGCAGCCGCTTGCGGCCACCATGAACGGCGCCGCCTTCCTCGGCGTGGACGTCGACGAGCATCGCATCCGGCGGCGGGTCGAGACGGCGTATTGCGACCGCATCGCCCACGACCTGGACGCGGCGCTGCGGTTGGTGCTCGAGGCCAGGGAGCGCCGGGAGGCGCTGTCCGTCGGCCTGGTGGGAAACATCGCCGAGGTGCTGCCCGAGCTGGTGCGCCGCGGCATCGTGCCCGATGTCGTGACCGATCAGACCTCGGCCCACGACCTCCGGGTGGGATACATCCCGGCCGGTGTGACGCTCGATGCCGCGGCGGACCTCCGCGACCGCGACGCCGCGGGGTACGAGGCGCGGGTGCTCGACTCGATGGTCGCGCATATCGAGGCGATGCTCGCGCTCAAGGGTCAGGGGTCGATCGTGTTCGACTACGGCAACAACCTGCGGGGGCAGGTCGCGGACCATCGCGGGCTCGCGCGCGCGTTCGAGATTCCAGGGTTCGTGCCGGCGTTCATCCGGCCCCTGTTCTGCCGCGGGGCCGGCCCGTTTCGCTGGGCGGCACTGTCGGGCGACCGGGCCGACATCGCCGCGACCGACCGCGCTGTTCTGGATGCGTTCCCGGCGAATGAGCCGCTGGCGCGGTGGATCCGCACCGCGGGGGAGAAAGTGGCGTTTCAGGGCCTCCCCGCGCGAATCTGCTGGCTCGAGTACGGCGAGCGCGCGGAGATGGGCCTTCGCTTCAATCACCTGGTCAAGACCGGCAAGGTCGCGGCCCCGCTCGTGATCGGGCGCGATCACCTGGATACCGGCTCGGTGGCTTCGCCGAACCGCGAGACCGAGGCCATGCGGGACGGCTCCGACGCCATCGCCGACTGGCCGCTGCTCAACGCGCTGCTCAACACGGCCTGCGGGGCGAGCTGGGTCTCACTCCATCACGGCGGCGGGGTCGGGATCGGGTATTCGATCCATGCCGGCATGGTGATCGTGGCCGACGGCACTACGAGCGGCGACCGACGGCTGGAGCGCGTGCTCACCGCGGATCCGGGAACTGGCGTGATGCGCCACGCCGACGCCGGCTACGACCTCGCGATCGAGACTGCGCGCGAGCGAGGCGTGGATCTGCCCATGCTCTCCTGATGGTGAACCACAGAGGACGCGGAGGGCGCCGAGAACGACAACTGCAAGGGCAAACCGCAGAGGCGCAGAGACGCGGAGAGATCGCGACAGACCACAAAAGAATCGCCACTGCGCCCTCTGCGTCTCTGCGTCTCTGCGGTTTGCGATTCCCCTCGGAGTGGCAGCTCTCCGTGTTCTCTGTGTCCTCCGTGGTTCAACCCGACAGATGCCGGCGCTGACCAACATCGGATGCCTTGCGACCTGCGCGGCCGGAGCCGGGCAGGCGGACGCCGGGTTGATCCCCAACGCGGCGCTCGCGTGGGAAGACGGGCGGATCGTCTTCGCCGGGCCGGAGGAGCGGCTCCCCCCGCTGGTGCGGGACGACGTGCGGGACGCGGGCGGTCGGCTCGTGATTCCCGGACTGGTCGACTGCCATACTCATCTTGCGTTCGGGGGCTGGCGCGCCGAGGAGTTCGAGCAGCGCATCATCGGCCGGACCTACCTGGAGATCGCCGCGGCCGGCGGGGGTATCGCCTCGACCATGCGTGCCACCCGCGCCGCGGGCACCGACGCGCTCGCCCGGCGGGCGGCTCGCGTGCTCGAGGGCATGCTCGAGCTTGGCGTGACGACGGTCGAGTGCAAGAGCGGCTACGGGCTCGACCTCGAGCATGAGCTTCGGCTGCTGCGCGTCTACGCGCAGCTCGCCCGCACCGCCGCGCAGCGCCTGGTGCCGACGCTGCTCGCGGCGCACGTCGTTCCGCCCGAGTACCGGGACCGGCGCGAAGCCTACGTGCGGCTCATCATGGAGCAGATCGTGCCCGCCGCCGCTCGGGACCGGCTCGCCCGCTGCTGCGATGTCTTCGTCGAAGCCTCCGCGTTCAGCGTCGACGAGGCCCGTCGGATCCTGCTGGCGGGGCGGGCAGCGGGACTGGCGCCTCGGCTTCACGCCGACCAGCTCGGCGCATCCGGCGGTGCCGAGCTCGCGGCGGAGGTCGGCGCGCTCTCCGCCGACCACCTCGAATGCGTCACGCCGGCGGGCATCGCCGCGCTCCGCGCCGCGGGCGTCGTGGGAGTGAGCCTTCCGATCGCGACCCTCTACCTCGGCCAGCGGCCGATGCCCGCCCGGTCCCTCATCGAGGCGGGGGTCGCCGTGGCCGTCGCCACCGACTTCAACCCCGGATCCGCGCCGAGCTGGCACCTCCCGCTTGCGCTCACGCTTGCCTGCACGCTTCAGCGGATGACGCCGGCGGAGGGGCTCAAGGCCGCGACGCTCTACGCCGCCCGGGCGGTCGGGCTGGAGGGGGAGGTCGGCTCGCTGGAGGCGGGGAAGGCCGCCGACTTCGCCATCGTGGACGCGGCGGATCCGCGCGAATGGCTGTATCATTTCCGGCCCAACGCCTGTGTAGAAACAGTCGTGTCCGGCGTGACCCGCTGGCGCGCGGGATGAGCCGCCGCCCCGCACCTACTGGCGCAAACCGAGTCCCCATCCCATCTTGGTAGGCCTTGCCGCGGCCGGCGGCGCACGTCCGCCCGGCCCCTCTTGGATATACAAACGGAGGGTATTGTGATGACGGTTGGGCTTCGTAGTGCGACCGCTCTCGCCTCCTCGTTCTTGGCTGCAATGGTGGTCGTGACGGGCTGCGGCGAAGGCGGAAAGTACGCGGGGACCTACAAGCGGGATCTGTACGGCGAGGGCGAGGTGCAGATGAAGCTCGGAGGCGACGGCTTGGTCGACTTGACGCTTCCTTCACCGCGCTGGGCTGCCAATCCCAACATGAAGGGCAAGGGCTCGTTCAAGGGTGACACGCTGATCTTCTCGGCCGACACCTCGGCGGCGGCCTGCCAGACGAGCGAGGCCCGCTACGTGCTGAACCAGGGCGAAGGCGGCCTCCGGATCGCCGGAGTCGGCACGGACGCCTGCGGCGGCCGGCGCGCGGCGCTGGTCGGGAGCTGGGAAAAGGCTTAGCGCGGGCGAAATGTCGCGCTTGGGAAGCCAGGAACGGGGGGCCACCGAATGCGGAGGCCCCCCGTTGGCTGTTTGGTCATCCCGCCCTCCGGTTTGAGCTTGGCCGGGCGTTTACTTCGGTGCCCCGGGTGCCCGGTGGGGCCGTCCCGCTGCGAGGCGCTCCTCGCTCCGGGCCTTGACATAGGCATACACCTGCTCGATGCGCTGATCGTCCAGCAGATCCGCGAACCCCTTCATCTCCTTGTTCTCTGACCCGTTCCGCACCATCACCTTGAAAGAGTCGACCGTGACCCCGCCTTCGGGAGACACGGAATACCGCAGGTCAGGTGCGTCGGCGGTGCCGACCGCGTCGGGCGCATGGCAGCGGTCGCAGTACACGTGATAGTATCTCCATCCCTGGTACTCGGCGTCCGTGACGAGCAGCTGGTCGCGGGATGGGTCCGGAGGCGAAGTCGGAGGAGCGGCAACCGGCGCGCTCGGCGGCGGGGCCGGCTCGACGGTGGGAGCTGCGGTTTCACTCGCCGGGCGGGTACACCCCAGCATGCATGCCAACACGGTCACCGCGAGGGCCCGGGTTCTCATCCGTGCCCCGCTGACATTCCTTGCCGCTTATCCATCTGGTTCCCCTGGCCTCCACGCAAGAGAGCCCGACCAGCGAGCGAGCCCGTTCTCCGAGTGCCACAACTGCATTGTTGCTACACCTGCACCACCGCCTGCCCCCAGCGTTCGGGATCCTTGTCCTCCTGGAAAAGCGTCGAGAGATCGACGATCACGGTGTCCCCTTCGCGGCGGAGCGCATACCGGTCCATGCCACGGGTGGCACGACCCGCGAGGAAAGCACCATCCGGCTGAAACGTGCTCTTGTGCTTCGGGCACTGAAAGCGTCGGCCCTCGTCCTGCCACCGCAGGGCGGTACGCTGGTGGGGACACCACAATGCGAAGGCGTAGACCCGGCCCTGGTGGCGGACCACGATGACCTCGTGTTCCCGGTCAATGGCCGCCCCATCCTGCTGAGGGATCGGATACACGGCCTGGCCACCATCGAGGTGGAGCGCCGCAGTGAGGTTGAGGGGGAATCCCGGGGAGTTGCTCGGCGCCGCGCCGAGGGCCACGGCGCAGCCGATCAGCGATGCTGCCTCGCGCAGGAAGTCGCGGCGGGATGCCACCGCCCCGCAAATTCCGCAGAGAGCGTCGGGAGGTGCGACCTGCTGCTGGTGGGGCTGCATCGAGCTCTCCACGGCCGAGTGGTCAGCCATTAGCTCATCAGGACCGTGCCGGCGAGAATGAGGCCGAGCCAGAGCCCTATGCTCGCGGCGGAGATGTAGCGGAGGCGGGACCAGAGCACCGGTGAGTCGGGTTCGCCCTCGCGGAGTGCGGTCTCGGTCCGGGCCAGGATGTAGCCATTCGCCAGGAGGAGACCGAGGAGGAGCATCTTCACCCAGAACACCGGCGAGCGCGCGAAGGTCTGGACATCGGCAGCCCACAGTAGGAACCCGCTGCCCAGCGCCATCACCAGCCCCACCAGCACCGGTCGGTGGATCGTGTGGAGGTGCGCCAGGTGACGTATCTGGCCGGAGAGTCGGGCGACTCGCAGCGCGATGAACGTCTCCCGGTCGGTGGCGATGGCGAAACCGCCGCCGAGGAAGATGCCTGCCAGATGGAGAAAGGTGAGCGTGGTCTGAATCGTCGGGCTATCGCCGTACAGCGAGGCCCAGGGTTGGGCGAGGCGCGCAAGCTGGTCAACCAGATCCGTGTCCGTTGACATCGCCAGCCTCGTTGTCTTTCTCGGCGGCCCGCCGCCGGGTGGACCGATCAGGCACACCTCAAAGGGGTCACCAAAGGGCAGCGGGAGTTTCCATCAAACTACCTCCCGCCCCAGTCCAGGCAAGACTTGCCGCGCAGGGGGCAGGCGTCCATCGGTTCGAGCGCGCCTACGACCGCCGGCCGGGGGAAACGAGAGAGCGCAAGGCGCGGATGAGGCCGCCGAGGACACCCCCGCGCCCGGCGGGAGTGCGCTCGGCTGGCGGCGTCCCAGGCGGCTCTGCGCGACCCATGGATGCGTCCGGCGGGTCACCAGACCCGGCCCGGCTAGTCGCCGCCGCAGGTGTCGATCCCGCATGCCGCTGGGGAAGCGCGGCCGCGAACTCCTGCATCGTTCCGAATCGCTCCGCCGCGGATTTGGCGAGCGCCTTGCTGATGGCTTGATCGACCGCCGCCGGCACGTCGGCCTGCAGCCGCTGAACCGACGGAACCGGCGCACGGAGTATTCGCGTGGCCAGCTCCTTGAGCGACCGCCCGGTGTACGGCGGCCCGCCCGTCAGCATCTCATACAGGATGCATCCCAGGCCGTAGATATCCGCCCGCTGGTCAAGGTCGCTGTCCTCGCGGAGTTGCTCCGGGCTCATGTAGAAGGGGGTACCAACGATAACGCCGGTCTCGGTGAGCTTGCGATGGTCCGCAGTAGCGAGGGCTCGGGCCAGCCCGAAATCCGCGATCAGCGCATGTCCTCCCGCGAGGAGGATGTTCTCGGGCTTCACATCGCGGTGCAGCACCCCGCGGCTGTGGGCGTACCCAAGGGCCTGGGCCACGTCGTGGGTGATCTGGAGCGCATCCTCAAGCGAGAGTCGCCTTTCCCGCCGCAGACGTCCGTAGAGCGACTCGCCCTCGACATATGGCATGATGTAGTAGAGGAAACCGCGGGCGTTTCCTGAATCGTAGAGCGGCACGATGAGCGGGTGGGACAGTGAGGCGGCGATCTCGATCTCGCGGAGAAAACGCTCGCTGTCGAGCGCACCGGCCAGACTGGGGTGCATGACCTTGACGGCCACCGGTCGACGATGGCGGACGTCGCGCGCGAGAAACACGGTCGCCATGCTGCCACGCCCGAGCTCGCGTTCGAGCGAGTAGCGGTCGCTCAGGGCTTCCGCCAGCAACTCCCGCACCGCCGTCACTGATGCCGCCAGGTCGGGGAAACGCGTCCCATTCGCATGATCAAGACCGAATGGTAATCGCATCGACGGCTCGTTCCCCCCTGCGCGACGCTATACGTACGCGCGGCGAAGCATCTCGGCTGCCGAGTCGTCCAGGCGGTCGGCCCACCGAAGCTGGTCGAAGAGCTGGAGCAGGTGGTCCTCAGCCACCCGCCGCCGCCGGAGCTCGGCAAGGTCGTACACGAGCCGTCCCCGGTGCATGACGAGTACTCGATCTCCCAGCTGGACCGCCTGGGTGAGCGAGTGCGTGACCATCAAGGTCGTGAGCCCGCCCTCGGTGATGACTTCCTGCGTCAGCCTGATGACCAGCTCCGCACTGCGCGGGTCGAGCGCCGCGGTGTGCTCATCGAGCAGCAGAAGGGTCGGACGGACCATCGTCGCCATGAGCACCGTGAGCGCCTGGCGCTGGCCACCCGACAGCACCCCGATGGGGGTATCGAGACGTTCCTCGAGGCCCATCCCCAGCCGGGCCACCTTTTCCCGGATTGCCCGCCGACGATCGGGCGCCAAAGCCGGGCGGAGCCACCGTTGCCCCCCGCGTCGGGCCGCGAGCATCAGGTTCTCTGCGACGCTCAGGTCGGCCGCGGTTCCGGCAAACGGATTCTGGAAAACCCGGCCGATCATCCGAGCTCGCCGCTGCTCCGGCCAGCGGGTCACCTCCCGTCCATCCAGGTAAACCCTGCCGGCTGCAAGCGCCACGCTGCCGGCAATGGCGCTGAGGAGGCTGGACTTGCCCGACCCATTGGTGCCAAGAACCACGGTGAAAGTGCCCCGCGCCAGCTCCAGATCGATTCCGTCGAGGGCCCGCACTTCGTTCGGCGTGCGCCGATGGAACACCTGCGAAACGGACTCCAGCCGAAGGGCGATCTCAGGCATGGCTCGGAGCCCGCCCTGCCGAGCGTCGGCGCCGGGCTCGGCGGACCAGGTCCGGGAGCACGAGCACGGTCAGGACGATGAGCGCGGTCACCAGCTTGAGCGCATTCGGGTTCAGCCCGGCCCTCACCGCCACCGCGACGAGCAGGCGAAAGACCACCGCACCCGCGACCGCTCCGGCAATCCAGCGGCCGAGGGGGCGCTTCCCCAGCAACGTCTCCCCGACCATGAGGGTTGCCACCCCCGTCACTACCGTCCCGATGCCCATCTGGATGTTCGCGAAGCCCTCGTATTGAGCCAGAAGAGCGCCCGCAAGCGCGATGAGGCCGTTCGCGAGGCCGAGGCCGAGCACGACCATGCGATCCACGTCGATGCCGACGGCCTTGGCCATCTGCGGATTGTTTCCCGCGGCTCGCATCGCCAACCCGAGATCGGTTCCCATGAAGAGCGCCACCGAAAACGCCAGTCCGACGGCCAGCAGCGCCATCAAGACCAGGGTGGCGAGGCTACCCCCGCTCACGGTCGTGCCGAGCACCGTAAGACCGGGCGGAACCCCGAAGAGCCGCTGGCCGAGCCGTTCGGCCAAAGTCACGAGGCTCTGGGCCGAGGCGAGGGAAACGTTGCCACTCCCCATGATGAAAAGGCTCACCGAATAGAGCGCAGTGCTGGTCAGGACCCCCGCCAGCAAAGCACTCACCAGGAATCGCGTATGAAGGACCCCGGTGATTGCCCCGGCGACGACACCTGCCATGGCGCCGAGGGCCGTGGCCGCAAGCGGGGGCACCTCCTGCACGAGGAGAGCGGCGACGACGGCCGCGCCCACCCCGAACGACCCGTCGGCAGTGAGGTCGAGCGTATGGTAGATGCGGTAGCTGATGAAGACGCCGAGACTGAGCGGCGCGAGAATGAGGCCGATCGTCGCCGCTCCGATCAGCAGATTCACGACCCGGCTCAGCAGACCTGGGTGATGGGTGCGACCCAGCCGACACCGCGAACGAGTGCGCTCTCGCCTAGCCCGGCCTCACCACGATCGTCCCATACGAGGTGCAGCACATCGCGGAGTTGATGGTTCGCGAAGAGCCCCCTCAGCAGGGCGGTGAGCTCCACCGTGCGCTGAGGCAACGGATGGTAGGAGAACACCGCGGCGTGAAAATGCCCGTAGAGCTTTCCCGTCCCCCCGAGCGGACGGAGGTGGGCAGCGATGGCGCCCTCCGGTGCCCTTGCGACCACCCCAACAATGACCGTGGTCGTCATGGAGTGAGTACGCTCCGGCGCGAACGACAGCCACTCGCGTACGGCGGGCACCTCGAACCGGATTGGCGCAAGGCCGAAGGCTGGTGACCGCCGGAGTCTCGCCCCGGAAAGCCCGGCCGTCTCGCCGGCGATGACGAGTCCGGCGAGCCTCCCCCCGACGGCTTCGAGACCGATGGTCGCCAACTCGGAAAGGGGGACCGCCTCCGCCTCCGGCTTCGTGCTGAATCGCACGAGCTGTGAGAAGCCGCCCTCGCAGGTCAAACCCGACGCCAGCACCGCACGCGGGGGGACCCGCCCGCCACCGACGAGGTAGTCGGCCATCCGGGCGCCATCACTGGGGAAGTACGCGACGCACCCCGCCACCGCGACCAGCTCCCCGAGCCGTTCATGGCACTCCTCATAGTCACCCCCGATGGCGCCGAGGCCGAGGCCGAAGGCGCCATCCGGAAGGCCCACCGTGCCGCAGTCGCCGGGTCCAAAGGGAGCCCGAGTAAGCTGATCGGGGTCGCCGTGCAGGTGACAAATCAACGTGCCCTGTGGAATGCTGGACGATAGTTCGTACTGGCCGTTTCTTGCGAACTCAGCCCGGGAGTGCCAGGAAGACTGCCGGAGACCCGTCGGCCCGGAGCCGGGACCTTCGGCCGCATCGAAGCGCGAGTCCCATCCGGCAATCGCGAACATCTCGCGTACCGCTGGCGGCAGTGACGTCAGGCGCACCTCACCGCGCAGAACGGCCAGCTCCTCCTGCCAGCGTGCCAGGACCCTGGTGGCCGCGGAGCTGACATACGTGACCCCGGAGAGGTCGATGATCAGCGACCGCACGCCGTCCTGGAGGAGGTCCTCCAAGGTGTTGGACAGGTGTTCGGACCATTCCCGGTCCAGGCGTCCCCCGAGCCGCAGGACTGCGGAGCCTCCCTCGCGGGCGGCGTCGATCTTCATTGCTTCTTCGCGCCCTCGCCCACGACCGAGTCAGCCTGTTTCACGAGGTCCGGTGGCAGGGTGATGCCGATCTTGCCAGCGTCGCCCGGATTCACGACCAGCTTCGTGGTCTCGACCCGGTAGAATGGAATCGACGCAGGACTCTCGCCCTTGAGCACCCGCGCGATCATCTTGCCCGCCTGCACACCGCCTTCCTGAAAGTCCGGGTAGAAGGAAAGGATGGCTCCCTGTACTACCTCGAACGGTGACGGGGAGAACACCGGCACCCGGCATTCGCTGGCCGCCTTGATGAGGCTCGCGAATCCCGCGTGGGCGACGTTCCCGAAGAGCTCGATCGCATCGACCTTCTGGCTGCAGAGCGAACGAGTGGCGTCGCCAACCTCGGCGACGTTGCTCACCGGCACGGCGGTCACCTGCAGGCCCGCCTGCCGAGCTGCCTTCGTCATTCGGTCCTTGAAACTGACCGACAGCGCCTCTTCCGGGCTGAAGAGAACTCCGATCCGACGCGCCTTGGGTACGGTCCGCCGGATGAGCTCCACCCGCTTGGTCTGCTCCGGATCGCCGAAGCCGGGCGAGTATACGCCGGTGATGTTGGGAAGGTGGTTGCTGTCACTGGTACCCGCGCCGGCCGCGAATGGGTCGGACAGCAGGTGGAAGACGACCGGCATCGATTTGGCGCGTTGCACCGCTGCCTGGAGGGTCGCGTCCTGCAGGGTGACGATGACCTTGGCCTTGGCGTCAATGGCTGCGTCGATGAGACTCGGGAGCGTGGCCAGATCACCCTGCGCGCTTGAGATCTTGAGCTCGTAATCCCGGCCGCGCTCCATATCGGATTCCAGCAGCCCCACCCTGATCGCGTCCTCAGCCCACTCGCGACCCATCCAGTCGGCGGCGCGAATGACGGCGACCAGTGGTTTGGGGCCAGCATCGGTGGCGCCGGCGACAGCCGGAGACTGGTCCGTTCCCGGAGCCTTGGCGTCCGGCTTGCTGGTGCAACCGCTACCGAGCGCGAGGCAGGTCGCGAGGCTGACGAGGCGTACGGATGCAACCGGCAGGGGGAGCCAGGGGTGGCCGTTCATTGTTGGGGGCCTCTCAAGGTTGAGCTGAGCGAACCGGCGCCAGCACGACAGTTGTTGCGGTGACCCTTGTCCCGGACGCTGCGTGGTCAGCCGAGTCCCAGCTTCTGCAGCAACGCGCCGTACCGCGGGTCCGAACGCAGGGGTTCAGCCCAGGGGGCGACCTTCAGGAACAGCAGGCCGGGTTCCCGAACCTCGTACCCCCGCTCCAGCTGCTCGAAGGCTCGATCCTTCGCGTCCAGCGCCGTGAACAGCATCGCCGACAGAAGAGCCATCCGGTTGTCGCTCGCCAGCTTGGGTTCCAGCTCCCACAGGATTCCGCTGGCCTCTTCCTTATTCCCCGAGGCGGCGCAGGCGTAGGCCAACGTCAGCTTCTTCAGGGTGCGGAGTCCCGGCCGCTCGACCTCCTTTCGGATATCGGCGATTGCCTGCTCGTATGCTCCCTGCGCGACGTACACCCACCAGAGCACCAGGCGGGCGCCGAGGAAATCGGGGTTCATCGCCAGCGCCTTCCGCAGCTCCTCGATCGCCACGTCGTAGCGGCGGGCGAAATAGAGTATCCATCCCACGGCCCGGTTGACGGGGACGGAGAGGGGGTCGAGTTGCTGGGCTTGCTTGATCTCCGCGAGCGCTTCATCGTGCCGGCCCAGCGCGGCCAGGTACTCGGCGTACCACTCGTGCGCCATGACGTAGCTCGACTTGAGCTCGAGCGCGCGCTTGAACTCCCGCTCCGCTCCCGACCAGTCGAGATCGCCGAGCCAGCGGGCGTAGGCCAGGGAGGTGTGCGCCTCGGCGAGGCTGTCGTCCATGTCCAGGGCCTTCAACGCCATGGCCTTCGCCTGCGCCAGGTACTCCGCCGGGGGCTTGGAGCTGAACCCGATGCTCAG
>JBOHSY010000332.1:0-2216 GCA_050733355.1 Gemmatimonadales bacterium
GAGCGCGTCGGCGACAGCGCGGAGGGTCAGGCTGAAGTTGGTGCCCGTGTCCCCGTCGGGAACGGGGAAGACGTTGATGCGGTTGATCTCGTCACGGCCGGCGGCCACCCAGTCGGCCGCCGCGTAGAGCGAGCGGGAAAGGCGCGGCCCGTCGAGGTAGGCGATGCCGACCGTCATGACGGGCCGGCCTTACTCCGGGACCACGGTCAGTCGCACCTCGGCGTGCACGTCGGGATGGAGGCGGATGGCAACGGTGTGGTCGCCGAGCGCCTTGATGGGGTGCTCCAGCTCGATCCGGCGCCGGTCCACCGTATGGCCCGCACGCTCCAGCGCCGTCGCGATGTCCTGCGCCGTGACCGATCCGAAGAGCTTCCCCTCCTCGCCCGCCTTGCCCGCGAGCCTCAGGTTCAGCGCCCCGAGCCGGGCGGCGAGGGCTTCGGCCTCCGCCTTCTCGGAGGCCTGGCGCGCCGTGCGGGCGCGGGTCTCGCCCGCGATCCGCTTCTTGTTGCCCTCGGTGGCCTCGTAGGCGAGGCCGCGGGGGAGGAGGAAGTTGCGGCCATAGCCCGGCTTCACCCGCACCAGCTCACCGGCCTTCCCCAGCGACTGCACGTCCTCGCGCAGGATCAGCTCCATCATCGGTCTTACCCTCCCGTAGCCGGCGTCGCCATGCGGCGCCGGAAATCTAGCCAGGTATCGGCGAGCCCGAGCAGGGTGAGCCCGCCCACCACGAACGGCAGGAACACGAACGCGGCGACCGCGGCGGCCGTCGTCGCCGGTGCGCCGACCCGCCCGGCCCCGGACCGGACCACGGCCATTCCGCGTGCGGCATAGAGCGCCACGGCGATCAGCACGAGGTTGGCGCCGACGTCGCGCGGCACCCCGTCCTGGGGCAGCAGCGCGAGGGCAAGCCCCACCACCGGCAGCCAGACCAGTTGATCGCTGAACCGGAACGACGCGAACGGACTGGGGCGATCCCCGATCGGGCGGCGGGCGATCGCGTGGTGCAGCGTCCACCCGAGCGTGAGGCCCACGAGCGCCTGCAAGAACACCACCCCGGGGACGAGCGCGGCCCACCCGCGGGCGGCCTCAGCTGCCTGCCAGAAGGGAACGGCCGCGTCGGCGCCGGCCGCGAGCTCGGCCCGCCGCGCAACCTCGGTGAACGCGTGTCCCAGCTCGCGCCCGACCGCCGCCTCCAGCCGGGTCCACCCCAGGCCGAGCGCCGCGCACCACACCACCAGGCCGGCGAAAGCCGCGGCGGTAGCCGCGAGCGCCCGCTGGAACACCGGCATCGGGCGGGCGAGCGAGAGCGCCAGGAAGCCGCCGGTCGCGAGGACGCCCACGGCGCGCAGCGCCTGTGCCGCCACCGGCCCCGGGTGCCACAGCCACACGACGAGCCAGGCCGCCGACGCCGCCAGCCAGAGTGACTCGCGCAGCGTGGACGGCCTAGACAGGATCAGCAGACCTGCCAGGGGACCGAGCAGGAAGACGGGGGGCGCGACCAGCAGGTACAACAAAGCCAGCACGGCCGCACCGGTCCTGCGGCCGGGTTCGGTCAGCCGGCCTGACCCTTGATGTAGGGCAGGAGCGCGAGCTGGCGCGCCCGCTTGATCGCGGTGCTCAGCTGACGCTGGTGCCGCGCGCAGGTGCCCGACAGCCGGCTCGGCAGCATCTTGCCTCGCTCGGTCAGGAAGCGCTGGAGCGTGCGCTCGTCCTTGTAATCGACGATGCGGACGCCCGACTCGCAGATGGTGCAGGTCTTCTGGCCGCGTCTCATTCGTCGTCCTCCTCGTCGCTCTTGCCCGTGCTCACGGGCACCGGCTGCGCCCCTTCATGCACCACCACGAGGAACCGCAGCACACCCTCCTCGAGCTTGATGGCCCGCTCGAACTCGGGCAGCGCGGCACCCACGGTCTCGAACTTGGCGACCGCGTAGTATCCCGTCTCGTGCTTGCGGATGGGGTAGGCCAGCGTGCGCTTGCCCCAGTGACTCACCTGAGGCGCCTCGCTGCCGGGTTGCTGGATGAGGGCGTGGAAGCGCGCGAGCCGCTCGTTGATGGCCGATTCCTCGAGCGCGCTGTCGAAGATGTAGACGACTTCGTACGGACGAACCATGAGACCGCCTTCCCGTGGACTGGACGCCCCGGCCCGCCATGGGCCGAGGAGGAGGCTCGAACACAACCCTCCAAACTAGGCTGAAGGGGGCGGCAGCGGAAGTT
>JBOHSY010000333.1:0-2097 GCA_050733355.1 Gemmatimonadales bacterium
GAAGCGTCCGCCGCCGATCGGCTCGATCCCGTCCTGCTGGCCCGGCCCGGTCGCCACCGGCTGGACGCCGCTGTCGCCGGGCGCCCACCGCACCATCTGCGTCCCGAAGAACGGCACCACGATGAACGCGCCGCCCGCCGAGTCCCACGTGATGCCGTTCGGTGCGGCCAGGCTGTCGTGCTCGAGCGCGACGGTCGGCCTCCGGTCGGGGCCGACGCGGTAGATGCGATCCGGACCCGTGTGGCCCATGCCCGTCTCGGGATCCGGCCCGAGTCCGCTGTCGGTGAGATAGAGCGCGCCGTCGGGACCGACCGCAACGTCGTTGAGGAACTTGGAGCCGCGCACGTTGATCGTCGCCACCGGCGCTCCGGTCCGGCGGTTGAACCCGCGCAGCACGTCGATGTCAACCACCCACAGCGTGTCGCCAACGATGGCCATGCCTTTCGGCGCGTTGAGCACCGCGCCGCCGCGTCCGCCCGCGATGAACTGCACCGAATCGGGGCTGCCATCGCCCTTGTATCGGCCGATCGAGCCGTTGTTGTCCTTGGCGAGCGGCGAGGGCTCGTTCCCACCGAAGCTGGCGACGAACCAGACGTCGAGCTCCGGATCGTAACGCACCGCTTCCGATCCGTTCACCTTGATCTCGCCCACCTTCCGCGGCGCCGCGTCTGCGCTGGCGACCGAATCCGTCCCCGCGCCACCGACACCGCCGGCCCGCTCTCGCGTTCCGCGCTCGCCGCAGCCGAGTGCCAGTGCCAGTGCTAGTGCTGGTGCTAGTGCGTCTCTCATCAATCGATCTCCTGATGCAAAAACTCGAAACTCGTAACTCGCCACTCGTCACTCGTCACTCGCTGCCCCGCCTGCCCGTGCCACCTGGTCCTGCCGCACCCGGCCCGCATCGAACCGCCGCGCGGCCGCCAGCATCTTGTCGATCGTCTCGTCCACGTCGGCCTTCACGCCCCGCTGGAAGCGAAGCGGATTGACCCGGGCCACGACGAAGGCGCGGAGGTAGGGACTCTCGAAGCCGCGCCCCTTGAGCTGCTTGACCGCCTCGGCCACGGCCGCGTCCAGCTCCAGCAGACGGGCGGCCCGCTCGCGCCTGAGCTCCAGCGCCCGCGAGAGCCGGGCGGCGGAGAACTGCTCGACCCGCTTGAGCACGGGATGATAGGAGCCGCCGGCGAACCGACCGTTCTCCTGGTAGCAGAGGCCGAGCGTGAGGAACGCGGGCTCCTCGAACTCCATGGCGTAGTCGCGCTCGGGCCGGTCGTCGAGCGCCATGAGGCCCTCCGCGAGCCGGGCGACCTCGAGCGATTTCTCCCGGAGGTTGTGCGCCTTCTCGGTGTTGAGGAGCAGGATGCGGTGGGCGACCTCATGATCGGGGACGACGATGGCGGTGACGGCTCGCGCGCCGAGCGAGCGAAGGGCGGCGAGGCGGTGGTGGCCGTTGGGCGTCTGGTAGGTCCCTTGGTCGGTGCGGACCGCCACGACGGGATCCAGAAACCGGTCGAGGCGGTCGATCGCGTCCGCCAGGCGCGCCACGTGCGGCTGGGAGAGATCGCGCTGGTAGGGCGTGGGATCCACCCGATCGATCGGCAGCGCGGCGAGCACCTGCCAGTGTCCGCCCACCGGGTCGCGGTAGGCGGCGAGCGCCGTCCCGCCGTCGCCGGTGATGGCCTCACGGAGCCGCTCGACCGCGGCGGGCTCCTGCGCGCCGCCGATCGCGCGTGCGGTCGGCCCGCGGGAGGCCGGCTCGGCCGCTTTCTTCTTCCGGCTCGGCGCGCGTGGCATACCTCCCAAGGGTTAACGGGGCGGGGCCCGGGCGGGACTTGCCCGAGAGCTCAGTGAATCGGAGCTGGCCGAACTTGCGACTTTGAACCGGCCGGTCCGCTTTCGGCTTCGCCGCGACGCGACCGAGCGCGAAGTAACGTCGAGCTCGGTGGTGCAGGTGCCCTGGCGGATTCACCCGTGCGGGACGTAGACCTCCCCGCCCCGCTCGCGGAACTCGGCCGCCTTCTGCGCCATCCCCTCCGCGGCGTACTTCCGGATGTCCTCGGTGATCTTCATGGAGCAGAACTTCGGGCCGCACATCGAGCAGAA
>JBOHSY010000334.1:0-16766 GCA_050733355.1 Gemmatimonadales bacterium
CCCGCTCTACTGGATCGTGGACCCCGACGAGCGGCGGATCGAAGTCTGGACCCCGACCGACACCTTCCCGCGGTCCGAGCAGGAGCAGCTCGCATGGCATCCCGCAGGCGTTGGGGAGCCGTTCACACTGTCGCCGGCAGAGCTGTTCCGGCCGATCTGATGCGCCTCGTGCAGCGCGACCGCCTTGCCCGCGGGCAGGACTGCGCCTCTCCGGCCACCGTGATCCGCAGGGTGTCGGTCGCCGTGATCGCCACCGGCCGGCTCAGCTCCGCGACCTGCTGGGTGACCTCCTTCTGGGAGACGATCTCGAACCCGTTGAGCCGGATGGTGACCTTGCTCGCCCGCTGCGTGCCGCTGGGCGTGCCGTTCGCCAGCCGGAGCAGGTACTGCAGCAGGTACTGCCGCCCCTGGACCGGCGCCCCGTTCACCGTGAACGCCTCGACATAGGTCTGGCCCTGGCCGCTGCTGCCGTTGAACTGGAGTGGGCCCCAGACCACGCTCGTATCCGGTGGGAACATCGAGACCGCCGCGGGCGAATCGCCCGGAGCGTCGCTGGCCGCAACGTGCCACAACATTCCAACTCCGCTGGAGCCGGCAGCCACGTAGAAGAGCAGAGCGAGGCGGGCCACGCCGGCCTCGAAGCGTGTGCCGACAGCAGGATGCCGATCCGGCCGATGCGGGGGCAGCATGGAGGAAGCCCTCACGACGGGGTTGACGGAGGCGCATGTGATGGGGCTGGGCTACGATGGGAGGGAAGGCGGCCGAGACGCTATGAGCGGCGGCGCGCGCGCGCGCTCATAAAAGGGCGTTGGCGTCGCCGACGGGCAGGGGGTCTTATGGGATCTGCCTGCCAGCCGTATTATCGGCCTCGCCCCCTGAGGTCATCGGCGCCTGCTGGAGCAGGCGCCCCGCTCGCAAGCTTGCATCGTGTCGGATGCGACGCGGGAGGTCGTGCGCACGCTGGTGCTGTGCGCGCTCCCTTGGATCTCGCCTGTCACGCAGGCGGTGGTCGACGCCGTGCTCGCCCGCCGCGGCCGGCTTGGCGGCGACAGCAACGCGTTCGCCCGCGAGCTGGGCTACCGCAATCGCCATCACCTTGCGTACCAGCTCAAAGGCGATGGGTTGATCCCTTTGCGCGAGTTGGCGGCCTGGATCCGGGTCCTGGGCTGGGTCCGCGAGTGGGAGGTCTCAGGCACCGCGCTTTGCCGAATGGCACTCGAGAGTGGGGCGGACTCCTCGGTGTTCTACGACACTGTCCAGGGCGTCACCGGGATGCCGTCGTCGGAGGCCTCGGAGGCGGGCTGCGCCTTCCTCGTGCTTCGGCTCCGGGAGCAGTGCGCGCCGCCCCCCAAGGCGCGAGGGAGAGCCAGACGTCGCGCCCTGGCCGCCGGCGGGCCCCTCGGACGGTGAGGGATATCGGTGCCGCGCCGGGCGCCCGGCCGGTTATATTCCGCGACGTCGGGGGCGACTTGGCTTCGACGGGTTTGTTGAGGGAATCGTTGCGTGCCCAGGTCCAGGCACCTGGATAAACCGTCTGGAACGTACTAACTGCCAATTCTGAACTGGCACTGGCTGCGTAAGCTGAGCTCAGCTCGCTGACGCACCTGCGGCGACGGAAGCCCGCCTGAGGCGTCCCCACCGTATCGCAAAGTCGGGCTGGCCGGCCGTGGTGCCCTACCACGAACCGGCGAGAGCAGGCGGGGCTGATTCCCGGGCAGGCCGGCTCGATGCCGGTTCGGGAAGAAGGCAGAGAATCGAGCCTATGCACGTAGACGCGGTTTCGGATGCTTACTCGGACCAGGGTTCGATTCCCTGCGCCTCCATGGCCGGGCGGGATGTCATCGACATTCCGCCCGGTCCGCTTTTTTCGGTTACGTCGTGTTCATGGTCTGTCTAATGATTGCGGTAACTGATTATAGGAATATCGTTTAGCCGATGCATATCACCTGTTTTCTCACCTCGGGGCACCGATGACCGCGACCACCTCGCCCCACCCGAACACCGCCTTCACCGACCGGGTCCGGGCCGCGTTCCCGGCGCTCGCCCGGCGGCACCGGAATCAGCCGGTGGCCTATTTCGACGGCCCCGGAGGAACCCAGGTGCCCCAGGTCGTGGTGGACGCGGTGTCCGACTACCTGCTCCACCACAACGCCAACACCGCCTGGCACTACCCGACCAGCCAGGAGACCGACGCCATGATTGTCGCCGCCCGGCACGCCGTGGCCGACCTGCTCGGCGGCCGGCCGGACGAGGTGGCGTTCGGGGCGAACATGACCACACTCACGTTTCACCTGGCCCGAGCCCTGGGCCGGCGCTGGGGGTCCGGCGACGAGATCGTGGTCACCGAGCTGGACCACCACGCCAACGTGGCGCCGTGGCGCGCCCTCGCGGTGGAACGCGGGGTGACGGTGCGGGCGGTCCCCTTTCACCGGGATACCGGCGAGCTGGATTGGGACGCGTTCGAGGCCGTCGTCTCCCCGCGGACCCGACTGGTTGCCGTCGGCGCGGCGTCGAACGCGCTCGGCACGGTCAACGACGTGGCCCGGGCCGGCCGCCTGACTCGCGCCGTCGGCGCCCTGCTGTTCGTGGACGCAGTGCACTACGCCCCCCACGTCCTGCCGGACGTCCAGGCCCTCGGCGCCGACTTCCTGGCCTGCTCGGCGTACAAGTTCTACGGCCCGCACGTCGGGGTGCTCTGGGGCCGGTCCGAACTGCTCGCCGAACTGGACGTGCCGAAGCTGGAGCCCGCGCCCGACGACGTGCCGGACCGGGTCGAGACCGGCACCCTGAGCCATGAGGGGATCGCGGGCACGCTCGCAGTGGTGGAGTATCTCGCGGGGTTGAGCGGGCGGGAGCGGGCGGGAGCGGGCGGGAGCAGGCGGGAGCGCCTCGCGTCCGCATACGGATTGCTGCACGCGCATGGCGAGCGGCTGGTGAAACGGCTTTGGGACGGACTGTCCGCGGTGCCCGGCGTGACGCTGTCCGGCCCGCCGCCCGGGCGGCCCAGGACGCCGACGGTGGCGTTTACGGTTCGCGGCCGCACGTCGCACGACGTCGCGAAGAGCCTGGCCGACCGGGCCATCTTCGTCTCGAGCGGCGACTTCTACGCGGCCACGGTGGTCGAGCGGCTGGGATATGCGCGCGAGGGACTGGTGAGGGCGGGATGCGCCGGCTACACGACGGACGAGGAGGTCGATCGGGTGGTGGCCGGCGTGGTCGAACTACAGTAACGAGTTGCGAGTTACGAGTTACGAGTAAGCTCCACCACACCTGGTCACTCGTTACTCGCAACTCGCAACTCGTAGCTCGTAACTCAGCTCGCGACGGGGATCCGCACGCGGGTCTTTTCCCACTCCAGCACGAGCGCCTTGGCCTCGCCGCTCGCGGGTTCTGCCCGGATCGTGAACGTCTCGACCGGCGCCGACATGCTCTCCGCCTTTACCTTCGCCCGGCCGAGCTCCTGCTTCTTCACCTCATCGGTGTAGTTGGACTCTTCGCCCCACTGCGTCGTGGAGCGGTTCACCACGATCTCCCATTCCGTCTTGCCTGGCACCGTATACAGCGAATAGGTGCCCGCGGGCACCTTGAGTCCCGCCACCGTGATCAGACCCGTCGCGTGGATCATGGTCGGCTCGTTGGCGCCGGTGCGCCAGATCTGCCCGAACGGGACGGCTTCAGCCCCCAGCATCTGCCGCCCGCGGAGGGACGGCCGCCCGTAGCAGACCTTCACCGTCTTGCCGCCGACGCTGAACGACACGGAGTCGAGCGGGCTCTTGCGCTTGTCGAGCGGGAGCTGCCGGGTGTTCATGGTGATGCAGGCGGGGTCCGCCGGTTGGAGGAGCGGGCGGGAGAGGGCGGGCGAGGGAGGGAGCAGGGCGATCAGCGCCGTGATGAGCGTTCCAGTCATGGGTGGCATCTCAGGGTGAATGGTGATCCAAGAGCGCGGCGTGCGCGCGCCGCGCGAGCGCGAGCGCCTCATCGGCCGTGCCGCCGAGGCAGTTCAGGTGGCCCATCTTCCGGCCCGCTCTGGGCTCCGCCTTGCCGTACAGGTGCAGCTTCACGCCCGGGAGCGCGAGAGCGCGATCCCAGCGGGGCGGGCCGCTGGTCCACGCGTCGCCCAGCAGGTTGATCATCGCCACGGGCGAGAGCAGCGTCGGCGCCCCCAGCGGCAGCCCACAGAGCGCCCGGACCTGCTGCTCGAACTGATCGGTCACGCAGGCATCCAGGGTGTAGTGCCCGGTGTTGTGGGGCCGGGGCGCGATCTCGTTGACGAAGAGCCGGCCTCCGCGGGCCACGAACAGCTCCACCCCGAGCACCCCCACGTAGTCGAGTTTCGCCGCGATGCCGCCCGCGAGCCGCGCCGCCTCCGCCGCGAGCGCGCCGTCGATCCGCGCGGGGACGACCGTGGTTTCCAGGATGCCCCGGCGGTGGGTATTCTCTCCTGCCGGGAAGGGGACGACGGCGCCGTCCGTCCCGCGCACGAGCACAACCGACAGCTCCCCGTCCAGCTCCAGCCGCTGCTCGAGCACGCACGGCACGCCCCCGAGCTCCGCGAAGCTCGCGCGCAGGTCGTCGAGCGAGGTCACCGTCGCCTGGCCTTTCGCGTCGTATCCGAGGCGACTGGTCTTGAGGAGGGCAGGGCTTTCCACGGCGGCGAAGGCCGACTCGATCTGGTCGGCGCGCTCGACCGCGACGAACGGCGCCGTGGCGAAGCCATGGTCGCGAAGAAACCTCTTTTCCCGGATCCGGTCCTGCGCGACCGCGACCGCGGTGGCCGACGGACGGACCGGGACCCGCTCGGCGAGTCGCTCCAGCGCGCCCGCCGGCACGTTCTCGAACTCGATGGTGACCGCGGCGGACGCGCGGGCGAGCGTGTCGAGCGCGGCGGGCTCGTCGAACGCGGCGCGCAGGTGCTGGTCGGCGACCGCGCCGGCGGGGCTGCCGGGGTCCGGCTCGAGCACGACCACGCGGTAGCCCATCTCGCGCGCGCGCATCGTGAACATGCGGCCCAGCTGCCCGCCGCCCAGCACACCGAGCGTGGCGCCGGGCAGGATCACGTGGAGCCCGGCAGCGTAAGTCCGAGCACGCGGTCCGTTTGCCGTGCCCGGAACTCGTCCAGCTTCAGGGCCAGGCCGGCATCCGTGCGCGCCAGCAGCGCCACGGCGAAGAGCGCGGCGTTGGCCGCGCCGGCTTCGCCGATGGCGAACGTCGCGACCGGCACGCCGGCGGGCATCTGCACGATGGAGAGCAGGGAATCCAGGCCCTGGAGATGCTTCGTGGGAATGGGTACGCCGAGCACGGGCACCGGCGTCCGTGCGGCGAGCATCCCGGGCAGGTGCGCGGCCCCGCCGGCGCCCGCGATGATGCAGCGCAGTCCGCGCCCCGCGGCCTCGCCCGCGTACTGGTAGAGCAAATCCGGCGTCCGATGGGCGGACACGACGCGGCTCTCGTGGGGAACCCCGAACTCGGTCAGGCGGCGCGCCGCTGTCTGCATGACGGCCCAGTCGGAGTCGCTGCCCATGACGATGGCGACGAGGGGGGTGGACATGGGCTATGGGCTATGGGCTGAGGGCTATGGGCTATGGGTAGCGAGCAGAACAGCTACGGCTTGCGGGAATGTGACCCGCCCTGCCCGAAGGTTCCGAGTCAAAGTTCCACTCATGGGTTGGTTCCGGAAGCTGCGGGTGTGGCAGTCGTCTCATGAGCTCACGCTCGCGGTGTACGAGGCAACCGCGACCTTTCCCCGCAGAGAGGACTACGCTCTCACGACGCAGATGCGGCGCGCGGCCGCGTCCATTCCGGCAATCGTGCCGAGGGGTGTGGGCGGCACGGCGATCCGGAACTCAGCCGGTTCATCCGGATCGCGCTGGGCTCGGCTACGGAACTGGAGTATCATCTGCTGCTCGCCGGCGAGCTCGGCTATCTCGAGCCTCACGTCCGAGGGCTACTCGAGAAGCAGTGCATCAGCGTTGAGAACATGCTTGCCAGGCTGCTGACTCGGGTGAAACGCGGTTCGGGCAACCCGCCCATAGCCCATAGCCCATAGCCCGTAGCCCTAAACAGTACTCCGCGTCCGATCCATTGTCCCCCGCTCCGCGAGCGCCGACTGCGCCGCCGCGAGCCGCGCGATCGGCACCCGATACGGCGAGCAGGAGACGTAGTTCATGCCCAGCCGGTCACAGAACGCCACGGCGGCCGGCTCGCCCCCGTGCTCGCCGCAGATCCCCAGCTTGAGATCCGGCCGCGTCTTCCGGCCCAGCTCGCACCCGAGCTGGATCAGCTTGCCCACGCCGGCCTGATCGAGCACCTGGAACGGGTCGTCGGAAATCACACCTTCCTCGATGTACCGGGGCAGGAACCGGCCGGCGTCGTCGCGGGAGAGGCCCCAGGTGGTCTGGGTCAGGTCGTTGGTGCCGAACGAGAAGAACTGCGCCTCGAGCGCCAGCTCGTCCGCCGTGACAGCGGCGCGGGGAACCTCGATCATCGTGCCCAGCAGGTATGGCACGGTGATCTGCCGCTCGCTGAACACCTCCGCCGCCACCCGCCGGACGATCAGCGCCTGCTTCCGGAACTCGACTGCCGTGGCGGTGAGCGGGATCATCACCTCCGGCATCACGCGCCCCTTGCGGGCCGCCACCGCGCAGGCCGCCTCGAAGATGGCGCGGGCCTGCATCTCGGTGATCTCCGGATGGAGGATGCCGAGCCGGCAGCCGCGGAACCCCAGCATGGGGTTCACCTCGCTCAAGCTCTCGACCACGCGGCGGATCTCGTCGGCCGGGCGGCCCATCTGGCGCGCGAGCAACTCTATCTCGGCGCTCTCGCGGGGCAGGAACTCGTGCAGCGGGGGGTCGAGCAGCCGGATCGTGACCGGAAACCCCTCCATCGCGCGGAAGATGGCCTCGAAATCGCCGCGCTGCATCGGTAGCAGCTTGTCGAGCGCGCGCCGCCGGCCGGCGGCGTCGGGCGCGAGGATCATCTCACGCATCGCGAGGATGCGCTCCCCCTCGAAGAACATGTGCTCCGTACGACAGAGCCCGATGCCCTCCGCGCCGAAGTCGCGCCCGCGGTGGACGTCGGCGGGCGTATCGGCGTTGACGCGCACGCGGAGCTGCCGTACCGCATCGGACCAGCCCATGATCCGGCGGAACGGCTCGGTCAGCGAGGGCTCGGTCAGCTTGGCCTGGCCGGCGTAGATCCGGCCGGTCGCGCCGTCGAGCGTGATCCACTCGCCGGCCCTCACCACGCGGCCGTCGACGGAGAAGCAGCGCTGGTGCTCGTCCACCGACACCGCCGATGCGCCCGCCACGCACGGCTTGCCCATGCCGCGCGCGACCACGGCCGCGTGCGACGTCATCCCGCCGCGCGCGGTGAGCACCGCCTTCGCCATGACCATGCCGTGGAAGTCCTCAGGCGACGTCTCCCGCCGAACCAGGATCACCGGCTGGCCGCTCCGGCCCAACCGCTCGGCCTCGTCCGCGTCGAACACCGCCGTGCCCGAGGCGGCGCCCGGCGAGGCCGGCAGGCCCGTGGCGAGCAGGTCGAGCCGGCTCGAGGAATCGATGGTCGGGTGAAGGAGCTGGTCGAGATCGGTGGGTGGAATCCGGGCGACGGCCTCTTCGCGCGAGATCACGCCCTCGTCCACCATGTCGCAGGCGATCCGCACGGCCGCCGCCCCCGAGCGCTGCGCCCGCCGCGTCTGGAGCATGTACAGCACGCCGCGCTCGATGGTGAACTCGAGGTCCTGGACGTCGCGGAAGTGTCGCTCGAGCGTGCGGGCCGTGCGCTCGAGCTGGGAAAACGCCGCCGGCAGCCGGTCGCCAAGCGTCGGGATCGGCTCCGGGGTGCGCGAGCCCGACACCACGTCCTCGCCCTGCGCGTTCAGCAGGTACTCGCCGTAGAGCCGGGGCTCGCCGGTGGAGGGATCCCGGGTGAAGGCGACTCCGGTGCCCGAGTCCTCGCCGAGGTTCCCGAACACCATCGCGACCACGTTCACGGCCGTGCCCATGGTGTCGGGGATCCCGTGCAGCTTCCGGTAGTCGATCGCCCGGCGGGTGTTCCAGCTTTCGAACACCGCCGCGATGGCGCCCCAGAGCTGATCGAGCGGCTGCTCGGGGAAAGTCTTTCCTGTTTCGGAGCACACCTGCTCCTTGAACTCACGCACGAGCGCCTGCAGGGCGGGCACCGGAAGGTCGATGTCTCGCGCGGCGCCGCAGGCACGGCGTCGCTCTTCCAGCCGGCGCTCCATCGGCGCGCGCGGCAGGTCGAACACGACGCTGGCGTACATCTGCACGAAGCGGCGGTATGAGTCCCACGCGAACGCGGGGTTGCCGCTCTCGGCCGCCAGCCCCGCGGCCGTCTCGTCGTTCAGGCCGAGGTTGAGGATGGTTTCCATCATTCCCGGCATCGACACCGGCGCCCCCGAGCGCACCGCGAGGAGGAGCGGGCGCTCGGCGCCGCCGAAATGCTTGCCCGTCGCGGCCTCGAGCCGGGCGAGCGCCTGGTCCACCTGCGAGCGCAGGCGCACCGGAAACTGGTGCGTCTCGAGATAGGTGTGACAGAGGGCGGTGCCGATCGTGAAGCCGGGCGGGACGGGGATGCCGAGGGTGGTCATTTCGGCGAGGCCCGCGCCCTTGCCGCCGAGCACGTCCTTCATGGCGGCGGTTCCGTCGGCCCGGCCCTGGCCGAAGAACCAGACCAGCGGCTGAGCGTACGGACCGCTCATGCGGGGGTGGCGATCAGCGGCGAGACGTGGCGAAGCCGCACCAGATCCTCCGGGACTCCGGTGGGGTACTGGCCGGAAAAGCAGGCGTGGCAGAAGCCCGTGGTGCTGCCGGCCGCCTTCAGCATACCGTCGAGGGAGAGATACCCGAGCGAATCCACGCCGAGGAACCGCCGGATCTCCTCCCGTGAGTGGGTCGCGGCGATCAGCTCCTCGCGGGTCGGCGTGTCGATGCCGTAGTGACACGGCCCGGTGATGGGCGGCGATCCCAGACGCAGGTGCACCTGGCGGGCGCCCGCGTTCCGGATCATCTGCACCAGTTCGTTGCTGGTGTTGCCCCGGACCAGGCTGTCGTCGACCACCACGACCGACCGGTCCTGAATGACCTCGCGCACCGGATTGAACTTGATCCGCACCTTCGCCACGCGGAGCGCCTGGATCGGATTGATGAAGGTGCGACCCACATAGTGGTTCCGGATGAGCCCATGCTCCAACCGGATGCCGGAAGCCTCGGAGTAGCCGAGTGCCATCGCGTTGGAGCTGTCGGGCACGCTGAACACGACCTCCGCGCCTGGCGCCGGCTGCTCCCGGGCGAGCTGGCGGCCGAGCTCGCGGCGGACCCGGTCCACCGACTCGCCGAAGACCGTGCTGTCCGGTCGGGCGAAGTACACCAGCTCGAACACGCACCGGGTGACGGGCCGCGGCCTGAGCCGGGGCAGGTGGGTGATACGCCCATCGTCGATCCGGATGAAGTCGCCGGGCTGGAGCTCGCACGCGGGCGAAGCGCCCACCAGGTCGAGGGCGCAGGTCTCCGAGGCGACCACCATGCCGCTGCCGAGCCGTCCCAGGACGAGCGGCCGGAAGCCGCGGCTGTCGATCACCGCGAACATGGTGCGTCCCACGGTGATGATCAGGGTATAGGCGCCGTCCACCTGCTCGAGCGCGTCGCGGATCTGTCCCTCCACCGTGGGCGCGTCCGACCGCGCGATCAGGTGGACGAGCACCTCGGTGTCGCTCGAGGTCGTGAAGATGGCTCCCCGCTCGACCAGCTCGCGCCTGAGCTCGGGCGCGTTGACCAGGTTGCCGTTGTGCGCGATGGCCAGCGGGCCGCAGCGGGTGTTCACGTTGCAGGGCTGGGCGTTGGCCAGGACCGTGCTACCGGTCGTGGAGTAGCGGGTGTGCCCGACCGCCACGTCACCCGGAAGCAGGGCCAGGGTCGCATCGTCGAAGGTCTCCGAGACCAGTCCCATGCCCCGGTGCGAGCGGGCCGTCCCATCGCGATCGATCGCGACGATGCCCGCGCTCTCCTGCCCGCGGTGCTGCAGGGCGTAGAGCCCGAGATACGTCAGTCTGGCCGCGTCCGCCACGCCGGACGCCCCGAAAATCCCGCACATGCGTCAGCTCTCCGCGGCGCGATCTTCCAGGTCGGCGTGCGCCATGCGCCGGGGGATCGCGTCGTAGTAGACGTGCCTGAGATCGTCGACCGCCCAGGAGAACAATCGGGCACCCGTCCGGAGTTCCAGGGACTCCCCGGGCCCACCCACGCTCCCGGCGTGATATGCCGGGACCCCGTGCTCCGCGGCCAGCGCGAGCAAGTCCGGTGCCGCCGACTCGGCGCAGGAGATCACGACCCGCGCACCGTCCTCGCCGAACAGCAGCGCCTCATCGGCGAGCGAGCCGCCGTAGGCCGCGAGATCCAGCGATGCACCGATCCCGCGGGCGGCGTAGGGACCGCCCAGCGCCGCTTCGGCGACCGCTACCGCCAGCCCCCCTTCCGCGCAGTCGTGCGCGGAGCGGAGCAACCGGGCGGCGGCCGCCGCCGCGAGCAGCCGCTGGAGCCGCCGCTCGGCCGCGAGATCCACCCGCGCCGGCCGGCCGCCCACGAAGTCCAGCACCTCCGCCCAGTAGGCCGAGCCGCCGAGCTCGCCCCGGGTAGCGCCGAGGATGACGATGGCGTCGCCCGGCTGGCGGAAGTGGCTCGGCACCCGATCGTCGATCCGGGGAAGCAGCCCGACCATGCCGACCGTCGGCGTGGGGTCAATGGCGCCGGCGGGGCTCTCGTTATGGAACGAGACGTTCCCACCGGTCACCGGCGTCTCGAACGCGCGGCACGCGTCGGCGATGCCGCGACATGCTTCGCGGAACTGGAAAAAGACCTCGGGCTTCTCGGGGTTGCCGAAGTTGAGGCAGTCGGTGATCCCGAGCGGGAGCGCGCCGGCGCAGGCGATGTTTCGGGCCGCCTCCGCGACCACCGCCTTGCCGCCCTCGTACGGATCGAGCGCCACGAGGCGCGGGTTGCAGTCCACGGTGAGTGCGAGGCCGAATCCGGTGCCGGGCACCTCGAGCACGCCGGCGTCGCCCCCGGGACCGAGCACCGTCGCGGCCTGCACGGTGGAGTCGTACTGCTCGTACACCCAGCGCTTGCTCGCGATGTCGGGGGCGTCGAGGAGGCGCTCGAGGGCCGCTTCCGGCTGGACAGGCGGGCGGGCAGGCGGGCGGGCAGACCGCCGCTTGCCGGCTTCGACGCTCTCGTGGGCTTCCGGTTCATAGATCGGACAATCATCCACCAGCGGCTGGCCCGGGATGGCGGCGACCACCCGTCCGTCATGCACCACCCGGAAGATTCCGTCATCCGTCACCCGGCCGACCGGCGTGGCGCCAAGCTCCCACCTGGCGCAGACCGCCTGAATCTCGGCGACGCGACCGGGCTCGGCCACGACCAGCATGCGTTCCTGGGACTCGGACAGCATGATCTCGTACGGCGTCATGCCCGCCTCGCGCACCGGCACCAGTCCGGTATCGAGCTCCACGCCCACGCCGCCCCGGGCCGCCATCTCGGCGGACGAGCTGGTGAGTCCCGCGGCGCCCATGTCCTGGACCGCGACGATGAGATCGGACTCGATCAGCTCGAGCGTGGCCTCGAGCAGCAGCTTCTCGGTGAACGGATCGCCCACCTGCACCTGCGGACGCCGCGCTTCGCTCGTCTCGGACAGCGCCTCGGAGGCGAAGCTCGCGCCGTGGATGCCGTCGCGGCCCGTCCGGGCGCCGACCGCGAGCAGGACGTTCCCGACGCCGTGCGCGGTGGCCCGCATGAGATCCTCCTCGCGGAGGAGCCCGACGCACATCGCGTTAACGAGGGGGTTGCCGGTGTAACCCGGCGCGAAGCCGACCTCGCCGCCGAGCGTGGGCACGCCGACGCAGTTGCCGTAGTCGCCGACGCCGCGCACCACTCCGCCAAACAGGTAACGGTTGCGGGGCACGTCGAGCGGGCCGAATCGGAGGCTGTTGAGCAGCGCGACGGGGCGTGCGCCCATCGTGAAGACGTCGCGGAGAATGCCGCCCACGCCGGTGGCGGCGCCCTGGTACGGCTCGACGGCGGATGGGTGGTTGTGCGACTCGATCTTGAATGCCACCGCCCAGCCCTGGGGCAGCCGCAGCACGCCGGCGTTCTCGCCCGGGCCCTGCACGACGTTCGGACCGGTGGTCGGGAACGTCCGCAGGATCGGCCTGGAGTGCTTGTACGAGCAGTGCTCCGACCAGAGGGCGGAGAAGATGCCGAGCTCGGTCAGCGTCGGTGTGCGGCCGAGCAGCGCGAGAATGCGCTCGTACTCCAGGTCGTTGAGGTTGTGCTCCCGCACCACCTCGGGTGTGACCGGGCGCTCGCCCGGAAACGGCTCGGCATGCGTGGCCGGTGCGACGGCGCCGGCGGCGTGACTCGGCTCAGCCAACCTTGTGCTTCCCCCCGCGCACGCCCGCGACGAGGTCGGTCAGCACGCGGCCGAGCAGGCCGGGGCGATCGTCGTGCGCCTCGATGGTCTCCAGCTCGCCCGCATCCAGCCAGATGCCGCGGCAGTTGGAACAGGTCTCGATCTGCACGCCGTGCAGCGTGACCGTCTTCAGGTCGTAGCCGTCCTTGGGGCACTTCATCAGGTGCGTGCGGCGCTCGGCCTCGGCCGCCGCCGCGCTCGCCTGCTTGCGCTGCTTTTCGAGGAGCTCGCGATCCTGCTGCGCGAAGTACTCCTCCTCGTTCTTGCTCGGCTTGTGCTCGGTGCTCATGGCGTCCTCGGCGGAGTGTATTCCGGCGCCCGGTCGGTCGGAGACGAAGAGACCCCGTCGTACCGGTGGTTCTTCGAGCGCGCGATCGCGTCGACGACCTGCCCGCCCTCGAGAATGACGACGTCGTACGTGCCGCATTCCTTCAGGCAGTCGGTCTCGAAGTGGAGATAGGTGAACGCCCCCCGGGCGCGGCGGGCCAGCGGCTCGCCCCACGCGGCGACCACCTCGGCTTCGCTCATGCCGGGGCGGATGGTGCTGGACTCCTGCGCGGCGACCGGCGCGGCGAGCGCAGCGGTCAGCAGCGCGAAGGCAAAAGCGGGGCGCATCACGACCTCCCGGGCGCGGCGGGCTGCCACGCCGTCATCGAGGTGAAGAACCGCAAGCCGTCGGTGGACCCGAGGCTCGTCGTCCACGCGCGGTCAGGGTGGGGCATGATGCCGACCACCGTGCCCGCGGCGTTGCAGATGCCGGCAATGTCGCGCGTGGACCCGTTGGGGTTCGGCTCCACGCCCATGGCGTCGGGCAGGTACCGCAGCACGACCCGCCCTTCGCCCTCCAGCAGCGCCAGCGTGGCGTCGTCCGCCACGTAGCGGCCCTCGCCGTGCGACACGGGAAGCCGGATCCGCTCGCCGGGCGCGTACTCCGACGTGAATACGGTATCGGGCCGCTCGACACGGAGGTCCACCGGCTTCGAGACGAAACGGAGTCCCGCGTTACGCACCAGCGCGCCGGGCAGGAGCCCCGCCTCGCACAGGATCTGGAAGCCGTTGCAGATGCCGAACACCGGCCCCCCCTCCGCGGCGTGCCGCTGCACCGCCTGCATCACCGGGCTGAAGCGGGCGATGGCGCCGGCCCTGAGGTAGTCGCCATAGCTGAAACCGCCCGGCAGCACCACCGCGTCGGCCGCGCGGAGGTCGGTCTCGCCGTGCCAGACGAAGTACGCCTCGGCCCCGACGTACGCGGCGGCGCGGAGCGAGTCGTAGTCGCAGTTGCTGCCCGGAAACCGCACCACCGCGACGCGTTGCATCAGCCACTCTCCACCTGGACGGTGTAGTCCTCCGTGACCGGGTTGGCGAAGAACCGGTCGCACATGCGCCGGGCCCGGGCCTCCGCGTCCGCAGGCGACGACGCCCGGACCCGCAGCTCGATCGCGCGGCCGACCCGCACCGCCCCGGCCTCCTCGAAGCCAAGCGTACCGAGCGCGTGCTCGACCGCCTGGCCCTGCGGATCGAGCAGCCCGGCGCGCGGCATGACGCGGACGTGCACCCGATAGCTCATTCCATCGGCTCCCCTCGTCGGTCACCCCAGATCCGGCGCCGCTCGTGGGTCACGGGCGGGTCCACCTCGGCGATCTCCCGGTTCGCGACCGGCGCAGCCGCGGGCTCGGCGCCGCTGTCGTTCCGCTCGAGGAAGCTCAGGAAGAAAGCGCGAACCACCCCGAACGCCATGTAGAACAGCCCCAGCGGAAACAGAAAGTACTCGGGCCACAGCAGTCCACCGCCCAGGATGACGACGTGCACCGCGAGGCCGAACAGCCCCCGCTGCGAGCGGAACCCGATGGGCGGAAAGCGCGGGTACTTGACGTTGCTCACCATCAGCAGTGACAGCAGCAGGAGGAGGACGACGAGGCCCTGGTGCTGGAGATCGAGATACGCCAACGAAGCGCGATACCACTCGGTCTGGCTGAACGGGTAGAACACGGCGAGCGTGCAGCCCGCCGCCGGCGAGGGCATGCCGGTGAACCAGCCGGGGTTGGACTTGGCGCCGGAGGCCGCGAGCACGTTGTACCGGGCGAGGCGCAACGCCGTCCCCACGACGTAGATGTAGCAGAGCACCCAGGCAAACCGCCCGGCCGCGGCGAAATCGAGGAAGTAGACGAGCAGGGCGGGGGCCACGCCGAACGAAATGACGTCCACCAGGGAGTCGAGCTCGGCGCCGAACCGGCTGTTGGTGCCCGAGAGCCGTGCGACTCGGCCGTCCAGCATGTCGAGGATGGCCGCGAACACGATGAACCACCCGGCCCAGCGATAGTTCCCGTTGAACGCGTAGACGATCGACCAGAACCCGAAGAACAGGTTGCCAAGCGTGAACGCGCTCGGCATGACGACGACGACCCGCCGCATGTCCGGCGGGCGCAGGCTGGAGCGACGCGGGATCAGTTCCATCGGGCCACCGGGGTCACCCCCACGCGAGTTACGTCCCCCACTTTCACCAGGACGGTCACGGGGCGCGGAAGGAACATGTCGACCCGCGACCCGAAGCGAATCATGCCCAGCCGCTGCCCCTGCCGCACACCGCTGCCCACCGGGTGGTCGGTGACGATCCGGCGCGCGATGAGGCCGGCGATCTGGCGCACCAGCACCCGCCCCCGGCGCGTGGCCAGGCCGATCGAGGACTGCTCGTTGTCGGCGCTCGCCTTGTCCCCGGCGGCGTTCAGGAACCGGCCCGGATTGTAGTAGCGATACTCCACGGTGCCGTCGACCGGATACCGGTTCACGTGGCAGTCGAACACGTTCATGAAGATCGAGATCCGGATGGCAAGCCCACCGAGAAACGCCGGCTCGTCGGTCTCGGCGATGCTCACGACCTTCCCGTCGGCGGGCGCGAGGATCAGGTCCTCGCCGCTCGTCCAGCGGCGCTCGGGGTCGCGGAAGAACCACATGACCCAGAGCGCCAGCAGCGCGGCGATCCCCACACCGATCCAGAGTTCGATCGCCGCCAGGGCAGCCACCACGAGCCACGCGCCGACGATGAACCACAGCCCCTCGGGCGCGAACCGCATCAGGGTACCACCAGCTCGCGGCCCGTCAGCCAACGGTACGCCTCGAGGTACCGGAGGCTCGTGGCCTCCACCACCTCCGGCGGCAGCGCAGGCGGCGGCGGGTCGCCGCTCCAGCGACCCTCGGCCTTGAGCAGGGCAAGGTAGTCCCGGAGCGGCTGCTTGTCGAAGCTCGACTGGGGTCCACCCGCCTGGTAACGGTCGGCGGGCCAGAACCGCGACGAATCGGGCGTCAGCACCTCGTCGATGAGCCGCAGCGTGCCGGCCGCGTCGAACCCGAACTCGAACTTGGTGTCGGCGATGATGATGCCGCGGCTCCCCGCGTGATCGCGACCCGCGGCGTAGACCGCGAAGCTGGCGTCGCGGAGCCGTGCGGCGACGTCGGCGCCGAGCGCGTGCTCGACGGCGGCCATGGTGACATTCTCGTCGTGGCCGCTCTCCGCCTTGGTGGCCGGAGAGAAGATCGGCGCCGGGAGCCGGGCGCTCTCGACCAGCCCGGTCGGCAGCGGCTCGCTCGCGAGCGTGCCGCGCTCGTGGTACTCGGCCCAGGCCGAGCCGGAGATGTAGCCCCGGACGATGCACTCGAACGGCACCGGCTCGGTGCGGCGCACCAGCATGGCACGGCCGGCGAGCTGCCCCCGGGTGTCCGCGAGCGCCGGAATCCGGCCCACGATGGCGTCGACATCGGCCGTGACGTAGTGCGACGGCACCACGGGGGCCAGGCGCTCGAACCAGAACGCGCTGAGCTGGGTGAGCACGGCGCCCTTGTGGGGCACGGCCTCGCGCATCACGACGTCGAATGCGCTCACCCGATCGCTCGCGACCAGCAGCAGGTGGCCGGCATCCACGTCGTACACTTCGCGCACCTTGCCGCGGCGCACCAGCGGCAGGGGCAGCGCGCTCCGCGCCAGCACCGTCATACCTTCACCTCCGCCGCCTCGGCGTCCGCGGCGAGCGGCCGCGCGCGGGCGCGAAGCGGCGCCAGGTACTCGGTGAGGAACTCCTCTACCTGCTCCGCGGCCCGGCCGGTGTAACGGGCCGGCGCGAGCTCGGCTCTGAGCGCGTGCACGGGCACGCCGCTGAACGACGGATCAGCCGCGAGCCGCTCGAGCAGATCGTTGGGCTCGCCGCGGCTCACCGCCTCGGCGACCGTGAGGCTGTGCTGCCGGATCACTTCGTGCAGGGCCTGCCGGTCGCCGCCGGCGCCGACCG
>JBOHSY010000335.1:0-2691 GCA_050733355.1 Gemmatimonadales bacterium
GGCGGATGACGGGGAACTCCACGTAGCCCAGCATCTCGACCGGCAGCATCCCCTGATAGGCGGTGAGGTCGAGCTCGACCGGCTGGGCGAAGCGGGAGAGGTTGGCGACGCAGAGCACCTGCTCGCCCTCATAGCGCCGCACGTAGGCGAGCACCTTTCGGTTCGCCACCTTCAGGAACTCGAGCGTCCCCCGCCCGAAGACCCGGAACAGCTTCCGCAGCGCGATCATGTTCCGCATCCAGTTGAGCGGCGAGGAGGGGTCCGCCTGCTGGGCCTCGACGTTCACCGCCTCGTAGCCGTAAATGGGGTCCATGATCACGGGGCTGTAGAGCCGTCCGGGTGTCACCCGAGAGAAGCCGGCGTTCCGGTCGGCGTTCCACTGCATGGGCGTGCGCACCCCGTTCCGATCGCCGAGGTAGATGTTGTCGCCCATCCCGATCTCGTCACCGTAGTAGATGACGGGTGTCCCCGGCAACGAGAGCAGCAGGCTGTTCAGCAGCTCGATGCGGCGCGGATTGTGGTCGACCAGCGGCGAGAGTCGCCGGCGGATGCCGAGGTTGAGGCGCATTCGAGGGTCCGCGCTGTAGGCCAGGTACATGTAGTCCCGCTCGTCGGCCGTCACCATCTCGAGCGTGAGCTCGTCGTGGTTCCGCAGGAAGAGCGCCCACTGACACGTGTCCGGGATCTGCGGCGTCTGGGCCAGGATGTCCACGATCGATACGTGGTCCTCCAACCGCAGCGCCATGAAGATCCGGGGCATGAGCGGAAAGTGGAACGCCATGTGGCACTCGTCGCCGTCGCCGAAGTACGGGCGCACGTCGGTGGGCCACTGGTTCGCCTCGGCCAGGATGATCCGGTTGGCATACTGCCGATCCATTTCGGCGCGGATCGTCTTGATGATGGCGTGGGTCTCGGGGAGATTCTCGCAGTTGGTCCCGTCGCGCTCGAGCAGGTACGGGATGGCGTCCAGCCGCACTCCGTCGACCCCCATGTCGAGCCAGTACTGCATCACCTTGAGCACCTCCTCGACCACCAGCGGATTGTCGTAGTTGAGGTCCGGCTGGTGGGAGAAGAACCGGTGCCAGTAATACGCCTTGGCGACCGGATCCCAGGTCCAGTTCGATTTCTCGGTATCGGTGAAGATGATCCGGGCGCCCCGGTATCTGTCGTCGGTGTCGCTCCAGACGTAGAAATCACGCTCGCCGGATCCCGGCGGCGCCTGCCGCGCGCGCTGAAACCAGGGATGCTGGTCCGAGGTGTGGTTGATCACCAGCTCGATGAGTACCTGGAGACCTCGCGCGTGTGCGGCAGCGAGGAAGGCCTGGAAGTCCTCGAGCGTGCCGTAACTCGGGTGGACCTCCAGATAGTCCGCGATGTCGTATCCATCGTCGCGGAGCGGGGAGGGGAAGAACGGCAGGAGCCAGAGACAGGTAACGCCGAGGTCCTGGACGTAGTCCAGCTTCTGGAGCAACCCGGGGAAGTCTCCGATACCGTCGTTGTTGCTGTCGAAGAACGCCCGGACATGCAGCTCGTAGACGATCGCATCCTTGTACCACAGAGGGTCGGTAGCGCTACCGGGCCGCTTCACCACAGGCCGCTCCTCTCCGGCTCAGGCGAAGTAGTCGAAGTCTCGCTCGGTACGGATGTGGCGGCGCACCAGGAGCACCCGGGCGGGGAGCGCTGCGGGGGCGAGCTCGACATAGTTCCGCGGGCCCTGCCAGAGGTAGCGGCCGTTCCCGATGAGGTCGTCCACTTCGAATGCCTGGTCGGTGGGGACCCCGAGCGCCTCGAGATCGAGCTGGACCCACCCGGCCTGGGTGTGAAACGGGTCGAGATTGACCACCACGAGGATGACGTTGCCCAGATCCTCGGTCGACTTGCTGTAGCAGAGGAGTACTGGATTATCGGTCTCGTGAAAGCGGAGAGTGTGGTCGCGCTGGAGCGCGGGGTTCTCGCGGCGGGCGCGGTTCACCCGGGTGATCAGCTCCCGCAGACTGTGAGCCGCCTCGAGGTCGCGGTGCTTGATCTCGTATTTCTCCGCGTCAAGGTATTCCTCGCTGCCGGGGGCTATCGGTCGATTCTCACCCAGCTCGTATGCCGGCCCGTAGATCCCGTAGTTGGCCGCCAGCGTGGCCGCGAGCACCAGGCGAATGGCAAAGGCCGGGCGACCGCCCACCTGGAGGAACTCGGACAGGATGTCCGGCGTATTGGGCCAGAGATTGGGCCGGAAATACTCGCGCACCGGGGTTCGGGTGAGCTCGGTGAAGTAGTCGGTGAGCTCCGCCTTGGTGTTACGCCAGGTGAAGTAGGTGTACGACTGAGAGAAGCCCAGCTTCGCCAGCCGGTACATCACCCGCGGCCGGGTGAATGCCTCCGAAAGAAAGAGCACGTCGGGATAGCGCGCCTTGATCCCGGCCAACGCGCACTCCCAGAACGCGAACCCCTTGGTGTGCGGATTGTCCACCCGGAAGATCCGCACGCCCTGCTCGATCCAGAAGAGCGTCACGTCGCGGAGCACGTCCCACAGCTCGCGCCATGCGGGCGTCTCGAAGTCGAGCGGATAAATGTCCTGGTACTTCTTGGGCGGGTTTTCGGCGTACTGGATCGTCCCATCGGGCCGCTGCCGGAACCACTCCGGATGCTCTCGCACCCAGGGGTGGTCGGGAGAGCACTGGAAGGCCAGGTCGAGCG
>JBOHSY010000336.1:0-3798 GCA_050733355.1 Gemmatimonadales bacterium
CGCGCTCACCCGGCTCACCGAGGTGAGCGAGCGGTTGAGCCGGATCGTCGAGTGCCGGTTCTTCGGCGGGATGAGTCTCGACGAGACGGCGGTCGCGCTCAGCGTCTCGGACCGGACGGTTCGCCGGGACTGGATCAAGGCGAAGGCCTGGCTCTACAGCGAGCTCTGTGAAGAGCCCGCCGGCTGAGGAGCCCGTCGGCTCGGAGGACCCCATGGTCAGGATGTCCCGGGAGGAGTGGGAACGGCTCGAGGAGGTGCTCGACGTCGCCCTCGAGCTGTCTCCCGACGATCGCGTCGCGTTCGTCGAGCAGGCCTGTGGCACCGAGGAGCTGCTCCGGAACCGGGTCCGGGCGGTGCTCGGGGTCACCGAACGCGCCGGTGATTTCCTGGAGCGGCCGGCGGACGCCTATGCAGCGGAGCTGCTCCGGGAGCTCGCGGAGGAGGTGGAGGCGGGAGCCGAGCTCGCGTCCGAGGAGAGTGGGTCGGTGGCCGGCGGCCGGCTGGGGCCCTACCGGCTGGTGCGGGAGCTGGGCCGGGGCGGCATGGGCGCGGTGTATCTGGCCGAGCGGGATGACGAGCAATACGACCGCCGCGTCGCCATCAAGGTGCTCCCGGCCGGCCTGCTGAGTCGAGGGCTCCGGACCCGCTTCCTGCTCGAGCGGCGCATCCAGGCCTCGCTGGAGCACCCGCACATCGCCCGGCTGTACGACGCGGGTGTCGGCGCGGACGGGACCCCCTACTTCGTCATGGAGTACGTGGAGGGCCGTCCGATCGACCGCCACTGCGACGAGGGACGGCTGCCCATCCGGGCCCGGCTCGCGCTCTTCGATCAGGTCTGCGACGCGGTCCAGTTCGCGCACCGCAACCTGGTGGTGCACCGGGACCTCAAGCCCGGGAATATCCTGGTCTCGAACGACGGCGTCGTGAAGCTGCTCGACTTCGGGATCGCGAAGCTGCTCCCGACCGCGGTCGACGGGGGGGCGACGCTGACCGGCCGGGGCGGCTTTCAGCCGCTGACGCCGGAGTACGCCAGCCCGGAGCAGCTCCGCGGCGAGCCGGTCTCCACCGCGACCGATGTCTACGCCCTGGGCGTGCTGTTGTTCGACCTGCTCGCCGGCGGCTGGCCCTATCGCCCGCGGGACCAATCGGTCCTCTCCCTCGAGCGGGCGGTGCTGGAACAGGACCCCGACCGGCCCAGCCTCGCGATCAGCCGGGCGCCCGACGACCCACCGGTGAGCGAGCGCCGAGCGACCACCCCAGCGGGGCTCCGGCGGCAGCTCCGCGGCGACCTGGACAACATCGTGCTCACGGCGCTCAGGAAGGAGCCCGACCGCCGCTACGTGTCGGTCCAGCACCTGCGGGACGACATTCGCCACTATCTCGAGCGCCGGCCGGTGAGCGCGAGGCCGGCGACCTGGGAATACCGGACCCGAAGGTTCGTGCGCCGCCATGCAGTGGGCGTGGCGGCGGCAACACTCGTCGGGGTGTCGCTGATCGCCGGTCTGGCCGGGACGGCCTGGCAGGCGCGCGCGGCATCCCGTGAGGCGCGCCGGGCCGACCAGGTGCGCCAGTTCGTGGTGGAGTTGTTTCAGGTCTCGGACCCCGACCGGGCGAAGGGCGACACCATCACCGCGCGCGCCCTGCTGGACCGGGGTGCGGAGCGGCTCGACACGGCGCTCGCGGCCGAGCCGGAGCTGAGGGCCGAGATGCTGACGGTGTTGGGGGGAATCTACCAGAAGCTGGGCGCGTACGACCGGGCCCGCCCGTTGCTCGAGGACGCCCTGGCCGTGCGCGGCGCCCGGCTCGGTCCGCGCCACCTGGACGCGGCCAAGAGCGCGGCCGACCTGGCCTCGCTCCTATACGAGCAGGGCGAGTACCAGCAGGCGGAGGAGCTGACGCGGAACGCGCTGGCGGTGCGGCGGGAGCTCCTCGGTCCCGAGGACACCCTGGTCGCGGCGAGCATGACCGATCTGGCGGCGATCGTGAACGCCCAGGGGAAGCACGACGAGGGCGAGCGCCTCTTACGGGTGGGACTCGAGATCGATCGAAAGCGCGGGTCCCCGGCGTTGGTCGGCACCGATCTGAACAACCTGAGCGTCACGCTGTGGAGCCGCGGAAAATACCCCGAGGCTCTCTCCCTCGCGGAGGAAGCGCTGGCGCTGCGCCGCGAGCTCCACGGCGAGGAGCATACCGAGGTCGCGATCAGCCTCCACAACCTCGGGACTGCGCTGATGGCCAGCGGCGAGTACCAGCGTGCGGAGGAACGGTATCGGGAAGCTCTGGCCATACGAAAGAAGCTGCTGGGCGCCGAACATCCGCACGTGGCCCTCACGCTGAACCAACTGGGCCTGCTCTTGCAGACTCGCGGACGCCTGGAGGAGTCGGGGCAGGCGCACCGGGAGGCACTGGCGATCCGGCGGGAGGCGTTCGGCGACGATCATCCCGAGGTGGCGGCGAGCCTGAACAACCTCGGTATCGTGCTCTACTCCAGGGGAGATCGGGCCGGCGCGGTGGATCACTTCGAGCGGGCGCTGACCATCTGGCGCAGGGAGCTGGGCGAGACCCATCCCAAAGTGCTCACCACCCTGAACAATCTCGGCGCCACGCGGCGTGACCAGGGCGACCTCGAGGGAGCCGAGCCCGTGCTGCGCGAAGCGCTGGCCCTCCGGAGGAAGGCCCTGGGGGACGAGCATCCGGACGTCGGCCAGAGCCTCAACAACCTCGGGGAGCTTTTGGCACGGAAGAAGGAGTACACCGAGGCCGAGGCCAGCTTCCGGGCAGCACTGGCCAACTGGGCAGCGGCTCTCGGCGCCGACCATCCGACGGTCGCCATCGCGCTGGTCGGCCTGGGGCGGATGCTGCTGACCCAGGAGCGCTGCACCGAGGCCGAGCCGCTGCTCCGCCAAGCGCTGACGATCCGGCGAGCGAAGCTGGACGAGGAGAGCGCCGAGGTCGCGGACGCGCGGCTGTATCTGGGGAGCTGTCTGGTCGAGCTCAGGCGTTTCAGCGAGGCCGAGCCGTTGCTGCTCGCGAGCTACCCGGTGCTGAAGGCGCACAGGGGAGAGACGCACGAGGTCACCCGCCGGTCGCGGAGCGCGCTCGCCGAGTTGTACACGGCCTGGGGACGTCGCAAGGAGGCACTGGCCTACTCGAGATGACCCGGGCTCCGATCCCGCCCTCCCCGCGACTGCTGTCGGCCGGGGCCTGACACGAATCGCCTGCTGCACCCTACGCGCGCCCTCACCCCACCCGGATACTGCCCGCCCGCCGACGGCGCAACATTCTCCGCGTTGCCGGGACCACTGTTTCCCCACACCGCATGCGTGCAGCCTTCGTAGCGCTCCTCGCCCTGACCTCCTCGGTGGCCGCCCCCGCCGCCGGCCAGTCGGCGTCCAGCCATCTCGCGCTCGGGACCGACGCGTACGACGCCCGCGACCCCGCGGCGGCCGCAGAGGAGTTTCGCGCGGCGTTGGCGGAGGACTCGCTCGCCTACGAGGCCAACTGGCGGCTCGCACTCGCGCTGGTGGACATCGGCAAGCAGATCCCGGACTCGGTCAAGAGCTCGGAGCGCGACTCCCTGTACGCGCTCGCCGAGCGGCATGCCGGCCGTGCGGTGGCCGCAGACCCCGCCGGTGCCAACGGACACTTCGCGCTGGCGCTCGCCATCGGCCACGGCTCGCTCTCGAAGAGCAAGGAGGAGCGGATCCGGCGCGCAATCGAGATCCGGACCGAGGCGCTGGCGGCGATCGAGCTCGATCCAGGCCACGACGGCGCGTTCCACGTGCTCGGACGGTGGAA
>JBOHSY010000337.1:0-3704 GCA_050733355.1 Gemmatimonadales bacterium
GGAGCACGCGCGGCCCGTGAACCAGCGCGCGGGCGAGCGCGGCGCGCTGGAGCAGCCCGCGACTCAGGTTGCGCGGCTGGTCCCCGGCTCGATCGGCGAGATCCACCTCGTCGAGCACCCGTCGCACGGCGTCCGCGGCCTTCGCGAGCCGGTGGAGTCGGGCGGCGAAGAGCAGGTTCTCGCCGACGGTGAGATCGTCATAGAGGACCGACTGGTGCATCAGGAAGCCGATCGGGCGCCGGCCGTCCGGATCGCCGCGCTCGAGCCGCCGCCCGAGAACATGCACCTCGCCGCGCGCGGGGCGCGCCAGGCCGGCGAGCACTCGAAGCAACGTGGTCTTGCCGGCGCCGTTGGGGCCGACCACCGCGAGCGCATCGCCCGGGCCCAGGCGCAGGTCGATGCCCCGGAGCACGCGCGCGGCGCCGTACGCCCGGTGGAGATCGGAGGCTTCGAGGAGGATGCCGTCAGAGGACGGCATCGATACGGGCGCCGAGCTCGTCCAGACGGAAGGGTTTGACGATGTAACCGGAATGGGGGAGGTCCAGCACCTTGAGCTGGGGCTCGATGCTCAGGTAGGCGGTGGTGATGATGACGGGAAGTCCCGGCTGGGTGATTCGGATCCGCCGCAGCAGCTCGACCCCGTCGGTGTCGGGCAGCCGCATGTCGAGCACGGCCACGTCCGGACGCTCCTCCGCGAGGCGGGCCAGCGCCTCGGCGCCGGTACTGGCGAAGACCAGGTCGTAGCGAGGTTTGAAGTGACGCTCGTAGCTGAGTCTGAGCGCCGGCTCGTCTTCGACGATCAGGACGCGCCGGCGCCCCTTGACATCGCTCATGCCGTGCAACCTTCGAACGCGTACGGGACTGCCAGCCCTGCTTCAGGGCACGGAATCGCGAGTCAAAGACTAACGTCGTCCTCCGGAGGCGTCCATAGTCCTGGCGGCCCCCCGAGGGTCCCGCGGCGGCTCCAGTCGGAAGAGCCCGGCCAGCTTGGTGATGGCGAGCAGGAAGCGGAGCTCGTCGCTCGGGTAGCGGAGCACCACCGTCTGGCGCCGCTCGGCGGCGTGCCGCTGAACCAGCATCAGCACGCCGAGGCCGGCCGAATCGACATGGCGGGTGCGCGTCAGGTCGATGACGAGCGTCCCCGTGCCCGGGGGCAGGTGGTCGAGCAGCTCGACCGCATGGGAGCGGAATTCGACGCGCGTCTCCAGCCCGAGACGCTCGGGGGCGAACAGCTCGCGAGCTGTCGCGTGTGCGGATGGCATAGCATCCTCCCACACCCGACAAGCCCTGCGAGCAAACGTCGCGCAGGCAGGCTTCCACCTTCGGCACCGAGCTATCTCACCCGACGACGGGTCGATGTGAGACCTCTAGTTTTGCGGCCCCGGATCACTCCGGGTGTGCTCTTATCGGGCGGATGTAGGTTGTCCGCGACCACTGTGGCCGCGTGCCCCGGGGAAAGGCGAGAGCGGTGCCAGTGCCCGCAAGCTCAAGCGCAGCACCACTTTGCAAGCGCTTGCACGGCGGATCGCGAGGGTAGGTCGGACCGCACTCCGCGGCAGAATCTAGAAATTCGCAACCCGCCTCTGGTTCCCCGCCGCCGGCCCGCGTAGGTTCCCCTTCCCTTCAGCTCCGATTCTTCGCATGACGAGTCGCGCCCCCGACGCCAGCCAGCTCGACACGCTCCTCAGCGAACAACGCCGCTTCCCCCCGCCGGCCGACTTCGCCGCCCGCGCAACCGCCACCCGCGAGCTCTACGAACGGGCCGGGCGCGACTGGCTCCAGTTCTGGGACCACGAGGCGCGCGCCCTCGACTGGATCACCCCCTGGACCCGGGTGCTCGACTGGACTCCGCCTCATGCCAGATGGTTCGTCGGCGGGACGCTCAACGCGGCGGCGAACTGCGTCGACCGGCATTTGACTGGCCCCCGGCGCAACAAGGCCGCGATCGTCTGGGAGGGCGAGCCGGGTGACCGGCGGGTGCTCACCTACTGGGAGCTGGCGCGGGAGGTCGGCCGCTGCGCCAACGCCCTCCGCCGGCTCGGCGTCCGGCGTGGCGACCGGGTGGCGATCTACCTGCCGATGATCCCCGAGGCCGCCATCGCGATGCTGGCCTGCGCCCGCCTCGGCGCGGCGCACTCGGTCGTGTTCGGCGGCTTCTCCGCCGAGTCGCTTCGCGACCGCATCAACGACGCGCAGGCCGTCTGTCTCATCACGGCCGACGGCGGATATCGCCGGGGCCAGGTCGTGCCGCTCAAGCGCTTCGCCGACGAGGCGCTGAAGGAGTGCCCCTCGATCCGCCACACCATGGTGGTGCAGCGCCGGCCCGGCAGCCCGGGCGACGAGTCCTTCGCCGAAATGACCGAGGGGCGCGACCACTGGTGGCACCGGCTGCTCGATCGCGAGACCCCCGCCTGCCCCCCCGAGGCGATGGACGCGGAGGACGTGCTCTTCATCCTCTACACCTCCGGCACCACCGGAAAGCCGAAGGGCATCGTCCACACTACCGGCGGGTATCTCACCCACGTGGCGGCCACGACCAAGTACGTCTTCGATCTCAAGGAAGAGGACGTGTTCTGGTGCACGGCCGACGTGGGCTGGGTCACCGGCCACTCGTACGTCGTGTACGGACCGCTGGCGCTCGGCGCCACGGTCTTGATGTACGAGGGCGCGCCCGACTGGCCGGAGCGCGACCGCTTCTGGAAGATGGTCGCGCGCTACGGCGCCACCGTCTTCTACACGGCACCGACCGCCATCCGCGCGTTCATGAAGTGGGGACCGGAGCACCCGGCGCGGCACGACCTTTCGACCCTTCGACTGCTCGGCACGGTGGGAGAGCCGATCAACCCCGAAGCGTGGATGTGGTATCACGAGCACATCGGCGGGTCCCGCTGCCCGATCGTGGACACATGGTGGCAGACCGAGACCGGCGGCATCATGATCTCACCGCTGCCCGGCGTCACCACGACGAAGCCCGGCTCGGCCACGGTTCCGCTGCCCGGCATCTCGGCCGAGCTGGTGGATACCGGCGGCGCGCCGCTGGAGCGAGGCGGGGGATTCCTGACGCTGAGCGAGCCGTGGCCCGGGATGCTCCGCACCATCTGGGGCGATGACGAGCGCTACCGGGAGACGTACTGGACCCGGTTCCCCGGGCGGTATTTCGCCGGCGACGGCGCCAAGGTGGCCGAGGATGGCTACTGGTGGGTGCTGGGCCGGGTGGACGACGTGCTGAACGTCGCCGGCCACCGGATCGGCACGATGGAGGTCGAGAGCGCGCTGGTGGACCATCCCGCCGTCGCGGAGGCGGCGGTCGTGGGCAGGCACCACGATCTCAAGGGGCAGGCCATCGCGGCGTTCGTCACGCTCAAGGACGGCCGCCAGAATTCGGCCGAGCTCAAGGACGATCTCAAGCAGCACGTGACCAAGAAGATCGGCGCCATCGCGCGCCCCGACGACATCATTTTCTCGGCCGATCTGCCCAAGACCCGGAGCGGCAAGATCATGCGGCGGCTGCTGCGGGACATCGCCGAGGGGAAGGCGATGGGCGACACGACGACGCTCGCGGATCCGGCGGTCGTGGCCAAACTGAAAGCGATGTACGAGGGACAGGAATAACTAGCGGTGATACGCTATCCGCTATCCGCTATCCGCTATCCGCTCGTTCCGCGACCGCTCGGATCCCAACGCGGCACACCGAGCCCCTACCC
>JBOHSY010000338.1:0-9643 GCA_050733355.1 Gemmatimonadales bacterium
CGACTCGCCTTCGTCGGCGACATCAATCTCGGCACCACGACGCTGCCCGACGGCGTGCCGCCCGACAGCGGCCGCGGGTTCCTCGCCGGCGCGCGGCCGTTTCTCGCGGGCGACATGGTCATCGGCAATCTCGAGGGTGTGCTGGCCGACAGCGGGACCAGCACGAAGTGTCCGGCGAGCGGGGATTCACTCCGCCCGCAGCGGCCCCGCCGCCGCCCCCGCGCGCTCCCGCCTGCTCCCGCCCGCTCGCCAGGCTGCTACGCGTTCCTCACGCCCACCTATCTCGCCCCGCGACTCCGCGAGGCCGGATTCACCCATCTGGGCCTCGCGAACAACCACGCTCACGACTACGGGCTGGACGGTCGTCGCTCGACCGAGCGCACGCTGACGGCGCTCGGGCTCCGCTGGTACGGGCCGCTCGGCCACATCGCGATCGATACCCTGCGCCGTGGCGACAGCGTCACCGTAGTCGGCCTGGTGGGCTTCGCCACGTACGCGCACTCCTACGATCTGCTCGACATCCCGCGCAGCGTGGCGGTGGTGGACTCGGTGCGACGCCTCGTGGACCTGCTGGTGGTCACCTTTCACGGCGGGGCGGAGGGCGCGGCGGCCACGCGGGTCGGCCCCGGCCCGGAGTTCCTCGGCCAGGAGCCGCGCGGCGATCTGCGCGCGTGGGCGCACGCCGTGGTGGATGCGGGCGCCGATGCCGTGATCGGCCATGGCCCGCACGTCCTGCGCGGGCTGGAGTGGTATCGCGGGCGACTCGTCGCCTACTCGCTCGGGAATTTCGCTACCTACCGCGGCTTCAATTTGAGCGGACCCCTCGGCATCACCGGCGTGCTCCGCCTCGAGCTCGGCGCCGATGGACGGCTCGCGGCGGGGCGGCTGGTCCCCATGCGTCAGGAGCCGCTGCGCGGGCCCGAGCCGGACGCCGCGGCCGCCGCCGCCGCGCTGGTGAACGACCTTTCCACGCAGGACTTCGGCGCGGCCGCTGCACAGCTCACGCCCGATGGCGTGCTGCTGCTGCCGTAGCTCGCTGACTGGCGGTTCGCGTCCCACCGGGCTACGCTCCGGACATGAGCGAGGATTGGTCTTCTGCCGAGACGCCCGGCGGCGCGCCCACGCCTGCGGCGCTCGCGGCGACGCAGGATCCCGTGCCCCTGCGCGTCGAGTTGCTCGACGACGAACGCACACCTGACGGCATGGTGTGCATGGGCACGTACCGCAACGAGCGGCTGGTCGCGCGCTGCGCGCTGCCACCCGAGGCGTGGGCCAAGGTGCAGGAGCACGGCTTCTTCGAGCAGCCGGTGCCCGTCGTCCTGGTTGCACGCGAGGCGCCACCCGGCCTCCAGTGCCAGCTCTTTGCCATGGTGGTCCTGCCTGAGGGACTCGAGCTCGAAGGCGACGACGACGACGAGGAGCCATGGGCCGACAGCGTGCCGGGCGCGAGCTACGAGGCGGCGGTTGCCGACGGAGAGCAAGCGGACGAGGAGGACGACGGCGATCCCCGCGTCGCGCCGATTCCGCTCGGCACGATCGTGCGGTTCGCAAAGGACCGCGTCCACCCCGACAGCCTTCCGCTCGAGGCGGCCGACGTGCTGCGCAAGGTGATCGAAGGGAAAACGTCTGAGGTAGTGGACCGAGCCCTGGAGGATCTGCTCGGAGGCAGTGAGCAGTGAGCGGGGGTGAGCAGTGAGCAGTGAGTGAGCAGGGACTGAGCTCGGAGCTCCCGCTCACTGCTCAGGGGTTACTGCTCACCATGTGCGCGCTGTCCGCCACCGGCGGCGGTGACCGCAGGTCGGCCGGCGGAGGCGTCCGCTGGTTCCGCTCGAAGTCCCGCTGCTCGTCCTTGCGTCGCCGCAGATCCCGGATCGCTGCCTTGAACTGATCGGTCGTCTCCGCCCGGAGCGCCGCCTGGCGCAGGTCGGCCAGGAGATCGTCGGTCCGATCGAACGCCTTCTGCTGGTTGAATCCGCCGCCGATGGGCAGGAGCGCCAGCACCGCGGCCGGAATCCTGAGCCCGGCCACGGTGAGATACTTCCCGCTCAGACCGAACTGCTTGCCCGCCACCTCGGCGCTCCACTCGGCATTCGGGTCTTTCGGCTCGCGCGCGATCGAATCGAGAAACGCCTGGATCGTCACCGTCACCGCGCTGTCCACCAGTTCGGCGTGGCTCTTCCGGAGGCGCAGCGCCAGCTCGCGCGGCGGAAGCGGGAGCGGGCGTACCCAGAGCAACCCGTCACCCAGGCCGGGACCGATGCGTCCGATCGGTTCACGAGCCGTGGCGGTGGGCGCCCGCACCAGTCCGCTGTCGGCCGGCGGCGACTCGAGCCGGGGCACGGCGATCTGCGGCACCGCGGGGCGGTCCGGCAGCTTGCGGGGCCGGCGGGAGGGAGGGGCCGGCGCGCCGACGTCGGGCGGCGCTTCCTTGAACGGCAGCTCCACCGCGCGCGGCCCGGCGGGCGGCGGCGTCAGCACCACCAGCTGCGCCGGCCGAGGCGGGAACATGGGCAGCCGCCCGCTCACCCAGCCGAACAGCAGCAGGCTGTGGACGGCGACGCTCGCTGCGATCGCCGGCCATGGCCACCGGCGCTCGCGCGGCGGCTCGAGTTTAAGCGGTCGTCGCGAGCGTGCCACGCATATGCTCCAGCAGCTCGCCGAGCCGGCCGATGGCCTCGGCCAGCCGGGCCGGCTCGGTCACCAGCGCGATACGGAAATACCCTTCCCCCGCCGGACCGAAACCGCTGCCCGGCAAGACGACCACGCCCCGCTCCTCGAGCGCGGCCCGGGCGAAGGAAGCCGACGGGACGCCTCCCGGCAGCGCTACCCATAGGTACATCGCCGCGCGCGGAGCGTCCACCGCGAATCCCGCATCCCGCAGGGCCAGGACGGCGGCGTCGCGCCGCCGGGCCAGCTCGTCGCGGATCGGCGCCACGAGCTGCTCCGCCCGATCGAGCGCGGTGACGGCGGCCTGCTGGATGGCAAGCCACGGTCCGGTGTCGACGTACGATTTCACCCGGGTCAGCGCGCCGATCAGCTCGGGCCGTCCCGCGGCGAAGCCGATCCGCCAGCCGGTCATCGAGAAGCTCTTGGACAGCGAGAAGAACTCGATCGCCACGTCGCGGGCGCCTTCAATCTCGAAGATGCTCGGGGCCACGTAGCCGTCGAACGTGAGGTCGCAATACGCGTTGTCGTAGGCGAGCAGGATGCCGTGCCGACGGCACGTCGCGACCGTCCGCGCGAGATAGTCGCGCGGGGCCACCGCCGCCGTGGGATTGTTCGGATAGTTGAGAAACACGATTCTGGCCCGGCGAAGCACGGACTCAGGCAGGCGGTCGAGCTCGACCAGGAACTGATCTTCCGCGCGGAGCGGCGCGATCTGTACCTCGGCGCCCGCGAGCAGCGAGCCGCCGATGTACGCCTGGTAGCCCGGCTCCGGCACGATGGCCACGTCCCCCGGATTGATCACGGCGTGCGGCAGATGCGAGAGCCCTTCCTTCGACCCGATGAGCGGCAGCAGCTCGGTGACGGGGTCGAACCGGAGCTTGAACCGCCGCTCCAGCCAGCGCGACGCGGCCTGCCGGTATTCGAGGAGCCCCTGCTGGAACCCGTACTTGCCGAGCGCGGGTACGCGGACCGCTACACGCATGGCTTCGACGATGCTCGCGTCGGCCGGCACGTCGTTGTCGCCCGCGCCCAGATCGATGACGTCCACGCCCGCCTCCACCAGCCGCCGCTTGATCGTCGGGATCTCGGCGAGCGGATAGCCCGGAAGTGCGTGCAGCCGCTGACTCAGCTCGATCATCGGTGACCGTCGGCCTTCACGGGGTTGGATAGCACGCCCACGCCCGGGATCTCCACTTCCACCACGTCGCCGTCCGCGAGCGGGCCTACGCCGGCCGGCGTGCCGGTGGCGATGAGATCGCCCGGCTCCAGGGTCATGATGCCGCTGATGTAGGCCAGCAGGAACGGAATCGGGAAGTGCATGTCGCTCGCGCAACCGCGCTGCCGCTCCACGCCGTTCACCCGGCAGCGCACTTCGGCCGCGCGCCAGTCGAGCCCGGACGCGACCCGTGGACCCACCGGGCAGAAGGTGTCGAAGCCCTTGGCTCGTGTCCACTGCCCGTCCGTTCGCTGGAGGTCGCGGCAGGTGACGTCGTTGACGCAGGTGATCCCGCCGACAGCCCGCTCGGCCTCCTCCAGCAAGGCGTGGTGGAGCCGGCGGCCCACCACCACGCCGATCTCCGCCTCGTGCTCCACCTGCTGGGAGACGCTCGGAAGGCGGATGGCGTCACCCGAAGCCAGGAGCGCCGTGGTCGGCTTGAAGAAGAGCAGCGGCTCGGCGGGCACCTCGTTCCCCATCTCCCTGACATGCTCCAGGTAGTTCCGCCCGACGCACACGATCTTGCCGGGTCTGACCGGAATCATACGCTCGCTCCGATGCCGAACCTGGCGAAGAAATCCTCGCAGCGCGTCCGCACCTGCGCCCATGAGCCCACGACCCGCTCGGCCCGCGGCAGTCCGCCGAGCACCAGCGCCCCGTAGCGCCTGGTGACCACGCGCGGATCGAGCAGCAGCACCACACCGGCGTCCCGGCGGCTTCGGATCAGGCGGCCAAACCCCTGCTTGAGCTTCAGGGCCGCGTGCGGCAGCAGATAGGAGGAGAAGCCATCGGTCCCCTGTTCGGCGAGGCGCTCGAGCCGGGCGGCGGTGATCGGCTCGGAGGGCACCTTGAAAGGTAGCTTGTGGAGGACGAGGGCGCGGAGCGCGCGCCCGGGAACGTCGACGCCCTCCCAGAAGGAGTCGGTGCCCAGCAGAATGGCGTTCCCGGCCTCGCGAAAGCGCCGGAGCAGGAGGTCACGCGATGCCTCGCCCTGCACCAGGAGCGGCCATCGGGCGCCGAGCATGCCGCGGAGCTCCCCCGCGGCCCGCCGGAGGGCGGCGTGGCTGGTGAACAGCACGAACATGCCGCCGTCCGAGGCCCACGCCAGATCGGTCACGACCCGCGCGAGCGCGGCCCCGTGGCCCACCTCGTCCTCGCGCGGCTCCGGCAGATCCGTGGGGATGCCGAACAGGCACTGGGCCGGGAAGTCGAACGGAGACGCGAAGATCTGCCGCACGGTCACCGGCGAGTCGTCACCCTGGAGTCCGAGCCGCGACTCGAGAAACTCGAACTCGCCGCCCGCGGCGAGCGTCGCGCTGGTGAGCAGCACGGTGTCCAGACGGTCGAAGAGGAGCTCCCGCAGCATCGGCGCGAGATCGAGCGGCACCGCGTGCAGCGCCACGTGCTGGCCGCGGGAGGTGCGCTCGAGCCAGCGCACGGTGGCCGGGCCGCCCGGCACCGGGCGCAGCGTGCGATTGAGCCCGTCGGTCACGGAGCCGAGCCGCCGAAGCACGCCTTTCGTCTCCTGGAGCAGCTGACGCGAGCGCTCGGCGTCGTCGGCCTGTCCGAGACGGTCGGTGATAGTGGCGAGCGTTTCTCCCAGCGCGCGAACGGCGCCCAGTGCCGCATCCAGCTCGCGCCCGAGGCCGGCGGCCCAGATCGGATCGGCGGCGAAGCTCTCGTCCAGGCGGACCTGCGCCCCCGGCGCATCGCCCAGATGTTCGCTCAGCCGGAGAAAGAGCGCATCCGCCGCCTGACGGGCGTGGCCGAGCGCGGGGAGCACCTGCTCGCGGAGGAGGTCGAGGCTCGCGCGACTCAGCGGATCGTCCTGGGCAAGGAGCTCGTGCGCGAGCGTGGGCACCAGGCCGCGCCCGTTCCGCTCCAGGCGCGCGAGCAGCCGCCGCACGCCGCGGCTGGTGACCTGCACGCCGAGGTGTTGGGCCGCGACGTCTTCGAGATGATGGGCCTCGTCGAGCACGAGCCGCTTGTACGGCGGCAGCACGGCCGCCTCTTCCCAGTTGTCCTGCGCCTGGCGCACCGACAGATCGGCCGCCAGGAGGTGGTGATTGGCGATCACCACGTCCGCTTCCGCGGCCCGCCGGCGCGCGCGGAACAGGAAGCACCTCTCGAACTGCGGGCACTTGAGGCGGGTGCACAGGTCGGGCTCGGCACTCACCTCCTCCCACACCTCGGCGCTCGGCGCCACGGGGAGATCGCTCACCGTGCCGTCGGCGGTGCGCGCGGCCCACTCCGCGATGCCGGTGAGCTCGTCCACCTTCTCGGGCTCGAGCAGGGTACGCTGGGCGGCGACCGCCGTGCCGAGCCGCGCGAGGCAGAGGTAGTTGCGCCAGCCCTTGAGCAGCGCGAACGTGGGTGCGTAGCCGTCGCACGCGAGCGCTTTCCTGAGGAGCGGCAGGTCCTTGCCGACGAGCTGCTCCTGGAGGTTGATGGTGTTGGTGCTCACCACCGTGCGCTCGCCGTTGGCCCGCGCCCACGCCAGCGCCGGCACCAGGTAGGCGAACGACTTGCCGACGCCCGTGCCGGCCTCGAGCAGCTGCACGCCACCGTCGTTGTAGCCGTCGGCGACATACGCCGCCATGTCCCGCTGGGTGGGCCGATCCTCGAACTGGCCGAGGACCCGTGCCACGGCGCCGCCTTCGTCGAGCGTCGCGACGATGTCGTAGGGATCGAGCCGCACCGTCTCCCGCCCGCGCGGCACTTCGACCACGACGTACAGCGCGCTGGCATCGTTGGTGACGATGCCGAACCCGACGCCGCCGTCGTGGAGCCGCGCGGCGACGTTCAGGTCGGCCACCGAGGGATCGAGCCGGCCGCTGGGATGGTTGTGGAGGAGCATCTCGCCGCGTCGGGCCACGCCGGGCAGCGCGAGCACCATTTCCACCGTGCCCCGCGCGACCGCGCGGGCCGACGTGATGCCGCCGTCCGGACCCACCTCGGCCACGAACGACACCTCCCGCCCGCCCGCGCCCGCGATCTCGCGGGCGACGTACGCACGCACCTCGCCGGTCAGCCGTTCGCCGCGCTCAGTCACGAATGATCAACCACGGAGGACACGGAGAACAGCGGGGAATTCCCTCCAGGTGCCGGATCATATCTCTCAGCATACCATGAATTTAGTTGGATCGAAACAGATGGGCCGTACCCAAATAAAACGGTGGCTCTGTGTTCTCTGGGTCCTCCGCGGTTAAAGCGGTTTCTCACGTCTTGAGTTCTTTCTTCTTCGCGGCCGGGAACAGGACGTTGTTGAGGATGAGCCGGTAGCCCGGCGAGTGCGGGTGCAGGGCCAGGTCGGTCGGCACGTCGCCGATCTGGTGCTGGGGATCCTCCGGATCGTGCCCCCCGAAAAACGTCCACGTCCCCTGCCCCCGGTCACCATGGATGTACTTGACCCACGGGGCGCCCGCTTCCTCAGCCAGCACCGTCACGCTCGGCTTCAGTGCCCGGCGCGTGAACGAGGTCGTCAGCCCGTAGAAGTCGGGAATCACCTGCCGGTGGTTCTGCACCAGCATCGTCGCCACCGGATCGATCTTCGCACTGAAATTGAACAGCTGGAACGAGCCGAGGGGCTGGCGCCGGTCGAGCGAGTTGACCTGGTGCCCGTCGATGTCCGAGAAGACCGGCGTCGTCGGGCTGGGTTCCAGCCGTGCGCGCTGGAATGCGAGCGCCAGGTCCCAGCGCAGCTTGTCCGTCGCAGCGGGATCGACCGGCGTCCCGTCGGCGTACCCCGCGGCGATGTCCACGCCGGGGCTCGCGAGCGCGAGGTCGAGCGTCTCGGTCGCGGTGCACATGGCGAACAGGAACCCGCCCTGTTCCACGTATGCTGCGATGGCGCGGGCGACCGCCTTCTTTTCCTCCGCCACCGTCGCGAAGCCCAGGGACGTGGCCGTCGCGGTGTTCCGCTGCACCATCTCGCGGAGCCACGGCGCCCCCGCGTAGGTCAGGTAGAACTTCGAGTACTGACCGGTGAAATCCTCGTGGTGCAGATGCAGCCAGTCGTACTTCCTCAGCCCGCCCGGAAGCACTTCGGGGTCCCACACCTTCTCGAACGCGATGCCGGCGTAGTTGAGCGCCATGGTCACCGCGTCGTCCCACGGCGGGGCATTGGGCGGCACGTACACCGCCACCTTGGGCACTTTTTCGAGCGGCACCGCGTCCATGTTCCCCTGCGCGATCTCGCCCCGGATGCCGAGCACCGCCGCATCGTCCACCGGCTCCGCCACCACGCCGTTCAGGCTCGCGTCGCGCGCGGTGGCCGACGCCGCCGGCAGCAGGAACGAACCGTAGCGGTAGTTGAGCAGCCACTCGACGCGCTCGCCGCGCTCGAGCGCGCGGAAGGCCAGGCCATACGCCTTCAGATGGTCGCTCTGGGCGTCATCCATCGGCACCAGGAGCCACGCCGCGGGTCGCCGCGACCGCGCGTCGGCGGGCCGGACGCCCAGCGTCGCGCCCAGAAGCGCCGATGCCGACGCCGCGACGAAGGCTCGCCGTCTCATGTTCGCGGCACCGCGCCGCGGGCCTGGTCCAGCGTGCGGCGCGCCTGCGGCACGAGCGCGCTCTCCGGATAGGTCAGGATCAGGTGCTCCAGGACCTGGACCGCATCGGCGGCACGCTCGGTGTCGAGCAGCAGCCGGCCGAGCGCCAGTTCGGCCGCGGGAGCGGATGCACCCGAGGCGGGATCCAGGGCGGCACGGAACAGGCGCTCGGCGTCGGCGGTACGCCCGGCCGTGCGAGCCACCGTGCCTGCGTATAGTCGCAGCTCCGCGCCGCCGGCGGCGGCGGCGAGCGTACCGGCGACCCGCTCGATCGCGCCGACGGCGCCTGCCGTGTCGCCGCGCTCCAGTTCGAGCAGCGCCGTCCCGAGCGCCGGCAGGCTGTCGGCGTCGACCACCTGGAGAAGGGCGAGGAGCGCCGCGCGCTCCGTCGCCTCGGCGCGGGTTCCCGCGAACGGCCCCGCTTCGGCGAGCAGGTCGGCCGCGCGGGCGAGATTGCCACGGAGCAGCGCGACTCGTCCGCGCACCGCCAAGCCCTCTACCGTGCTGTCCGAGGCGAGGAGCGAGTCCGCCCGACCGAGCCGCCCGGTGCGAGCCCACCCCCACGCGACCCGGCGCGCGAGCACGGCGCGCTCGGGCGGGCGCAGCGCGCGCGCGAGCTCCCGGAGCTTGCGCTCGGCCTCCTCGGGTTTGCCCTCGGCGAGCAGCACGCCCACCACGGCGCTCGCCGCCGTGCTCGAGGCGCTCTCGGACGCGGTCGAGTCGGCCGCCACGTCGTCGAGCAAACGGCGCGCGGCCGCCTGGTCCCCCGCGTCGGCGAATGCCTGCGCCGCATCGAGGCGGAAACGGGTGGCCTGCGGGCCGGCGCTCCGCTGGGCGAGTGCTGCCAGCGTCATCGCCTGGGTTCGGCGCGCCACCGGGCCGGTCTGGGCCCGGATCTGATCCAGAAAGCCGACGAGCGCCTCGATCGCGGCGGCGCGGTTCTGCGGCAGCGCCGCGGAGAGCGCCTCGAAGCCGCCCGCGGGATCGCCCCATCGGGCGCGGAGCTCCGCCTCCAGCCGCCGGGCAGAGGGCCCCCGCTCCGCCGACAGCGCCTGCAATAGCCGCGCGCGCCAGGGCTCCGGGGCCGCACCCAGAGTCGCCACGGCGCTGTTCCGGTAGCCGGGCACGCGGCCGATCGCAGCGAGCCACTCGCGCAGCGCGAGCGGCCAGTCCTGCTGCTGGATCGCCGTCTGCGCCAGCTCGGCCG
>JBOHSY010000339.1:0-3546 GCA_050733355.1 Gemmatimonadales bacterium
ATCGCCGCCCGCGCGAGCCGTGCGGCGGCGGCCGGAGATGCCAGGCCGGCGCCCTCGGCGAACTCGACGAACCGGGCGTAGTCCGGCAGCCGCTCGGCCCGGGGCCCGCCGGCGGTCCAGTCCACCGTGTTGACCAGGTCGAGGGCGGCGTCGCCGCCCACGTACTTGAGCGCGGGCGCGGTCATGCCCAGGAACCTAACACCACTATAGCCCGCTTGACAGGTGTAGCGAGCTGGCGTAGGATGCACCGGTATAGGACGTAGTACTGGTGCAGCCCACACCGGGAAGGAAGGCAACCATGATCGCCCGTACCTGGCGCGGCTCCACTCGCGCGGAGGATGCCGATAGCTACCTCGACTACCTGCACCGCACCGGCCTGGCCGCCTTCCAGGCCACGCCGGGAAACCGGGGCGCGGTGGTGTTGCGGCGGATCGCGAACGGCCGCGCCGAGTTCCTGCTCCTGAGCCTGTGGGAGTCGCTCGAGGCGGTGCGGCGCTTCGCCGGGGAGGAGGCGGGCCGGGCGGTCTTCTTTCCGGAAGACGAGCGCTATCTCGTGGGGCGCGACCTGCAGGTGGACCATTTCGACGTCGTGTTCGCCGCGGGCGAGCTCGCCGCGGCGGGAGCCGCCTGAGGTGTCCGCCCGGCGCGGTGCTCCGGCCGATGCGGCGCGGGCCGTCGCGTTGCTCGAGGAGGCGTTCGCCGGTCCGGCGTGGCACGGACCGTCCCTCAGGACGGCGCTTCGTGGCGTCACCCCGGCCGAGGCGCGATGGCGGCCGGCTCCGGGCCGCAACACCGTCTGGGAGCTGCTGCTCCACACCGCCTATGCCAAGCACGTGGTGCTTCGGCGGCTCGGGGGCCGAGGCCAGCCGTTCGCCCGCAAGCTCCGGCGGGCGTGGTGGCCCGCGGTGCCCGAGCCGGCCGACGACACGGCCTGGCGGCGGGACCGGACGCTGCTCGAGGCCACGCACCGGGCGCTCGTGGACGCGGTGCGCGCTGCCTCGCCCGCGGCCCTCGCCCGGGGCGCCAGACGTCCGCTCGTCGAGCATCTCGCCGGCGCGGCCCTGCACGACACCTACCATGGCGGGCAGATCAGCCTGACTCGGAAGCTGTATCGGGCGCAAGGTCGAGGCTGATGTCGGCCGAGCGCACGCTGTGGGTGAGCGCCCCGATGGAGATCCAGTCCACGCCGGCCGCGGCGTAGCGGCGCACGTTGTCGAGGGTGATCCCGCCGGTGGCCTCGATCTCGATTCCCGGCGCCGCGGCGCGCGCGATGGCGGTCCATGCGCGCACCGTCTCCGGGGCCTGGTTGTCGATCAGGAGCCGAGTGGCGCCGGCGGCGCAGGCCGCACGCACCTGCGCTTCCGACTCCACCTCCACCTGGAGTCCGGTGACGCCCAGCTCCCGCGCCTCGGCGAGCGCCTCAGCGAGCGAGCGTCCGCGCGTCTCCAGCGCGTGCCAGTGATTGTCCTTCACCATGACGGTGGTCGCGAGCTCGAGCCGGTGGAGCGCGGCGCCGCCCGCGAGCACGGCGCTCACGTCGAGCAGGCGGAGCCCCGGGGCGGTCTTCCGCGTGTGCAGGATGCGCGCGCCGGTTCCGGCGACCGCGTCGGCGTACTGTCGCGTAGCCGTCGCGATTCCCGATGCACGCTGCAGCAGGTTGAGGAGCGGACGCTCGGCCCGAAGGATCCCTGCAAGGCGTCCGGTGACGATGCCCACCCTCTCGCCGGGTGTGATGCTCTCCCCGTCGCCCGCTCGCCACTCGCACGCGCACTCACACCGCCGGGCCACCGCCTCGGCGTACGCGGATCCGGCGAGCACGCCCGCGCTCTTGAACCAAAGGGTGCCACGGCCGGGCGCTCCCGGCGGCACCGTGATGTGGCTGGTGATGTCCCGCGGTCCGTCCTCGGCCAGCGCGACGCCCGCGAGGCGCTCGGCGTCGGCCCGGACGTCGAGCGTCACCGCCCCAGGCTCACCATGCGGTCGAGCGACAGCTTGGCCCGGCGTGCGACGTCGTCCGGAACCGTGATCTCGAAGCGGTCGAGCACGAGCGATTCGCGTACGCGGGGGAGGGTGATCGTCTTCATGTAGGCGCAGACCGCCTCGGGATCGGCCGCCAGGAAGATCTTGTCGGGCGCAGCCTGCTTCATCCGGTGCATGATCCCGGTCTCGGTCGCGATGATGAACTCCTTCGCGGGACGCTCCTTCGTGAGCTGGATCATGCGCTCGGTGGACGCGATGTGCACCCGCTCCGGGCTGATTTCGCCCCGGCCCATCGCGTAGATCACCTGGCCGGCGCAGCCGCATTCGGGATGCACCAGCACCTCCGCCTCGGGATGCGCGTGCCGCTGCGCCTCGAGGGTGTCGGGGCTGATGCCCTTGTGCACGTGGCACTCGCCCAGCCACACCTCGACGTTCCGGTCCGGCCGGTTGCGCCGCACGTGCGCGCCCAGGAAGAAATCGGGCAGGAACAGGATGCCCTTGTCGTCGGGAATCGCGTCGATGACGTCCAGCACGTTGCCGCTGGTGCAGGCGTAGTCGAGCTCGGCCTTCACCTCGGCGGTGGTGTTGACGTATCCCACGGTCACGTAGCCGGGGAATTTCGCCTTCCACCTCCGCACGTCCTCGGCCGTGACGCTCGCCGCCAGCGAGCAGCCCGCATCGAGGTCGGGCAGCAGCACCCTTTTGAGCGGCGAGAGGATCTTCGCCGTCTCGGCCATGAAGTGCACACCGCAGAAGACGATGGTGCCCGCTGCCGAGTCCGCCGCGATCCGGGACAGTGCCAGCGAATCCCCGACGTGGTCGGCGATGTCCTGGATCTCGGGCACCTGGTAGTTGTGCGCGAGCAGCACCGCGTCGCGCTGCCGGGCGAGCTCGCGCACCTCCTCCGACCAGTCCCGATCCGGCACCGGCCCGGGGTGGCCGGCGCGGGTCCGCTCCGGTACAGCAGTAGCGGCCATATCGCCTCCTTCGTTGCTAGCACCCGCGCTGGCCCCTGCCCGAGTTTTCGCCTTATAATCGGAAACCGTGAATGATAACAGCGTCGGGCTCGCGGTGCACGAGGTTCTCGCGGCGGTGCTCCAGGTCCGCGACGGCCAGCTGCAGGTGCTGCTGTGGCAACGCGGCATCGGGCCCGACGCCGGACGCTGGGCACTGCCGGGTGGCCGGCTCGGCGACCGCGAGGACGTGCAGGCCTCGGTGCTGCGCCAGCTCGCCGAGAAGGTGGATGTGCGCGAGGTGGCGCACGTGGAGCAGCTGGAGGTGTTCAGCGCGCCGGACCGGATGCCGCGGCGGCGCACCGTGGCCACCGCGTTCCTCGGGTTGGTGCCCTGCGTGGCCGATCCCGCGCTGCCATCCGACACGGCATGGCAGCCGGTGGCGGATGCCCTGCAGGGCTCACCGTGCACTGCGTTTGACCACGGCCCGATCGTGCGCCGCGCCCGGGATCGGCTACGCGCCAAGCTGGCCTACACCAATCTCGGGTTCGCGCTGGCACCACCGGAGGTCACCGTCTCAGCGCTGCGCGAGCTCTACTCCGCCGCGCTGGGT
>JBOHSY010000340.1:0-2604 GCA_050733355.1 Gemmatimonadales bacterium
ATGCAGCCGACAGGCCGGAGGGGCGCAAGGCTCCGCGCGGGCGACGCTCTCCGTCAGCGCGCTGTGGAACGTAGGTTGGAGCGGACGCCGCCCTGAGCGCCTGCAGCTGATTTGCAGGCCGTTAGGCCGCTCCGCTACCTCCGCACCCCGCCGCTGCTAATTTGGAGCAGGAGGCACCATGAAAATCTCCATCGAACTCACCGGCTCCCAGCAGCAGCAGCTCGCCGCCGCCGCTCAGCGGCTCAACGTACCGGCCGAGCTCTTAGCGGCCGCCGCCGTGCGCGACCTCGTCGCTCAGCCTGCGCCTGAGTTCGAGCAGGTCGCGCAACGCGTCCTCGAGAAGAACCGCGAGCTCTACGAGCGGCTCGGCTAGGTGCGCTATCTCACCCTGGGTGAGGTGCTGGAGCTCTACACACGCATCATGACCAAGTCGGGCGGGAGTGCCGGGCTGCGGGACCTCGGCGCCCTCGAGTCGGCGCTGGCGCAGCCGCGGGCGAGCTTCGGCGGGGTGGACCTGTACCCGACGCTGGCCGAGAAGGCCGTCGCACTCGGCTTCTCCCTGATTCGGAACCACCCGTTCCGGGACGGCAACAAGCGGATTGGGCACGCCGCGCTGGAAGCGACGTTAATGCTCAATGGGCACGAGCTACGCGCGGAGGTGGCCGATGCGGAGGCCACCGTCCTCGCGGTGGCCGAGGGGTCCTGTTCTCGCGAGCAGTTGCTCGAGTGGGTGCGGATCCACGCCGTGCCCCTCACCGGATAGCTCGGCCGGGGGAGCGGCCTAACCAGCGCATGCAGCTGGCGGGCGCTTCCGTGGGAAGCGCCCGGCCGCGTCTGAGCGCCGGCGCGGGGTGGACCATCGAATTCGTATCGGCGGGCCCGGCGCCCGCAGCTGATGCGCGAGGCGTTAGGAAGCGACGAATCGAGCCAACCGGAGAAGCAAATGAAGAATACCCCTTTGGCGTCCGTACTAGTCGTGTTTGCCGGCCTCTCGCACGCCGCGCTTTCCGCTCAAGAGCGCGCTCCGGTGATCGACATGCATATGCATGCGCACCATATCCCGCTCGATCTTCCCACTGGAGCCCCACCTCCGTGCCTCCCGCGCCCGTGTCGGCCCGAAGGGGCTGCGACGGCGACCCCGCAGGAGTCATTGCGGAAGACCCTCGAGGCGATGGACCGCCACAACATCGTCCTGGGATTCCTGAGCAGCGCCGACCTGGGCATCGTTCGGGACTGGGTCGCGGCGGCGCCCGACCGGTTCATCGCTTCGCCGTTCATTGAGGAGCCCGGTGAGCTCACTCCGCAGATGCTCAGGCAGGAGTACGCTGCGGGACGCCTGGCCGGCATGGGTGAGATCGGATCTCAGCTCATGGGCGTGGCGCCAAACGACCCTGCACTGGCACCGTACTTTGCACTGGCGGAGGAGTTCGATGTCCCTGTCCTCATTCACACCGCAGGGATTGGTCCGCCGGTACCGGGGTTCCGCTCGGCCGCGGGCAGTCCGCTCCTCCTCGAGGAGGTGCTGGTTCGACATCGGAACCTCAGAGTGTTCGTCGAGAACAGCGGGTACCCATTCCTCGACGACATGATTGCGATGATGTACCAATATCCTCAACTCTACGGCGATCTGTCGACGATCACTTGGGTCATTCCGCGCTCTGCGTTTCACCGGTACGTCGAGGCCCTCGTTCGCGCCGGCCTCGGGAACCGCTTGATGTTTGGCTCCGACCAGATGCGATGGCCCGAGAAGATTGACGAGGCGATCGAAGCGATCGAAGAGGCCGATTACCTGACCGAAGAGCAGAAGCGAGGCATCCTCTACAATAACGCGGCTCGATTTCTTCGCCTTGCGGGGGGACGTAAGTAGCGGAAGAGAATGCCCCATGCGTTGAAGGGGCTTCGGTGTCGCTTCCTAACAAGCGTTTGGAGCTGACGGGCGCCGCCAAGTAAGGAAGACTCACGATTGTGCGCCAGCTGACATGGTGGAACGAGCCAATTATGGAGCGCCGGCGCGCGCGGCGCCCGCAGCTCAAACGCGGCCGTTAGGCGGATGCGCCGAGCCGCGGTGACCGGTTAGTTTCTGCATGCCTCTGCGCTTCGAGTGGGACCCCAAGTAGGCCGCCACCAACGAGCGCAAGCACGGAGTTTCGTTCCCGGAGGCCACGACAGCCTTCGACGACCCGCACTCGATCACGGTGCCCGACCCAGATCACTCCATCGCGGAAGCCCGCTGGCTTCTGCTGGGCCGCTGGCACCGAGAGCGCTTGTTGGTTGTCGGGCATACGGAACAGGCCAACACTAGTCGGATCTTCAACACACGCCTCGCGACGCGGCGCGAGCACAGGACTTATGAAGAAGACCTCTCGTAGGCAGCGCGGCCAGAAGGCACCACCAATCGATGAATTCCGGCCGGAGTACGACTTCAGGGGCGGCGTGCGCGGCAAGTATGTCGCGCGCTATCGCGAGGGTACTAACGTCGTAGTGCTGGATCCCGACGTCGCCGAGGCATTCGCCGACGCCAAGGCCGTCAACCGTGCGCTCCGGGCTCTTCTCGAAGTCACGCCGCGGCGACGCGGGCGCACTGGGCGTTCGCGCACCGCCTAA
>JBOHSY010000341.1:0-1150 GCA_050733355.1 Gemmatimonadales bacterium
GAGGTCCGGCGCGGCGTCCGCGGCGGCGCCCCTTCCAGCACCGAGCGGGCGAACGCCGCCGTGAGCCGCTCCTGCTGCGCCTCGGCCGCGTGCAGAACCCGCTGCACCAGCCCCTGCACCGCGCGAACCGAGTCGGCGGGGCGGCCGGCGAGGTAGGAGGCGACTTCGCGGTCGGGCGATTCGACCTTGTCGGAGAGGAGCTGCTCTACCACCGCCTGCCGCGTGTCGCGGTCGGGAGCCGGCAGATCCACGACCAGACCGCCCTCGAGCCGGGTGAGCAGTCGGGCCTCGACGCCCTCGAGCCCGGGGAGCGACACCGCGGACGTGAAGACGAGCTGACGCCCGCTCTCGAGCAGGAGATTGAACAGCAGGAACAGCTCGTCCTGCGAACGATCCTTGCCGGCTACCCGGTGCACGTCGTCGAGGAGGAACGCGTCCGCCCGGCGATAGCGGGCGCGCCACTGCGCCACTGCGTCGCGCCCGATGGCATCGATGAGCTCGGCGGTGAACTCCTCCGCGCCGATGCAGGCTACCGCGGCGCCGCCGGCCACGAGCGCGTTGCCGATCCCGTTCAGCAGGTGCGTCTTGCCGACGCCGGCCGGGCCGACCACCACGAGCGGGTTGTACTTGCGCCCGGCGTCCGCGGCGACGGCACGCGCCGCCTGGAGCGCGACGCGGTTGCCCGGGCCCTCCACGAGCCCGTCGAGCCGCCAGAGCGGCGAGGGTGCCGGCGGCGGCGTGGTTCCGTTGCGGGCCCGCTGGAGCAGGGCCTCCGCATCGGCGAGCGCCCCTGGATCGCGCAACGTCGGCGACCCCGCGAGGTCGGGGGCGAGCTCCACGGCTTCGCTCCGGAGCGCATCGAGGCGGTGGACGTCGGCCTCGAAGGCCCGGATCGCCTCCTCGGGATCACCCTCGAGCTCGCCCTCCAGCAGCGACTCGAGGCGGCTGGTGTGGTACCCCTCGCCACCGAAGCGCAGGATGGCCGCGCCCACCTTGGCGCGCCACGACTCGATCTGCCGGGAGACGGTGGCTGCGATGTCCGTCAGGAAGGCCGAGAATTCGTCCGGGGCGGGAGCGGGCGGGAGCGGGCGGGCGAGGTCGGGAGCACGCGCAGCATTCCGGCCGTCCTCGTGCTCGACCCGCTCCCGTC
>JBOHSY010000342.1:0-1824 GCA_050733355.1 Gemmatimonadales bacterium
CGGCGGGGGTGGCGGCGCGCGGCAGCCCGAGCCGTCCCGGCCCAACCCGGCGCCGCAAGGCGTGAGTCAGGCCGAGGCAGAGCAGATCCTGAACTCGATGGAGCGCGAGGAGCGCGCCACCCGAAGCGAGCAGCAGCGGCGCTACCATGGAAGCGCCGGAGGAATAAAGGATTGGTAACCGCGCTGTTGCTCCTGCCCTGGCTGCTGGTGCAGGGCGCCCGCCCCGAGCTCAAGGCGTCGGTGGACCGCGAGCATCTCGCGGTGGGCGACGACCTGGTTTACACGGTGCAGGCGGTGAGCCGCTCCACGGCGCCGCTCCGCGTGCTCACCCCGACGCTCCCCGGCTTCGAGATCGTCGGCCGGAGCGAGCGCAGTTCGGTCTCGCACTTCGGCGGCAACAGCCGGTCTACCACGCTCGAGCTGAGACTGCGGGCGCTGCGCGCCGGGAAATGGGCGATCGGGCCGGCGCGAGCGGTGCAGGGAGGCGAGGAGGTCGTTGCGCCCGCCGTCACGGTCAAGGTGGACGAGCTTCCGGGCGCCACTGCCATGGCCGCCAATCCGGCGGTCCGGGCGCTGCTCGAGCGGGCGCCGCCGCCGGGGACGCCGGGTCAGCCGGCGGTCAATCTCGCGCTCTCCTCGCGGCGCGGCGCCGTGGGCGACCAGATCGACGTGCTCACGGCGGCGTGGTTTCCCCGCGAGCTGCGCGTGCGGCTCCGCCGGCCCCCCACCTTGCAGCCGCCCGTCATCGAAGGCGTGTGGAGCTATCCGCAGCCCGTGCCACCGGGCATCGCCGCCACCCGCACCGTGGGCGGCACGCTCTACGATCTGTTCGTGGCGCATCAGGTCGTCTTCCCGCTGCGTCCCGGACGCATCGTGGTCACCCCCGCGGTGCTCAAGTACAGCGTGCCGCTCGCGCTCCAGTTCTTCAGCCAGGAGGAGCGCTACACGCTCACCAGCGCGCCCGAAACGCTCGCGGTGGCCGCGACGCCGACGGAAGGTCAGCCAGCCGGCTACGCCGGTGCGGTGGGGCGCGACCTCCGGCTGGTGCGCACGGTCGAGCCGCCGACGGCCGTGCCCGGCCAGCCGGTATCGGTCTCCTTCGAGCTGAGCGGCGAGGGCAACCCGGCGCTCTGGCCGGCCCCCGAGCTTGGCTGGCCCGAGGGCGTGCGTTCGTATCCCGACCGCACCGACGAGCGCCTCGAGGTGACCCAGGGCCGGCTCGGCGGCGCGAAGACGTTCCGGTTCACCGTGGTGCCCGATTCGTCCGGCACGCTCGGGCTGCCGGGCGCTGCGTACGCATACTACGACGTCGCCGGCAACGCCTTCCGGACCGCCGCGCTCGCGGGCGACCGGCTCGTGGTCGCCGCTGGGAGCGAGGCCAAGGCATCGCGGCCGCCGCCACCAGCGCTGTTGCCGATGCGGGGCGCGCCGTGGCCCTGGCACGTGCGCCGCGCGCTGCCGGCGTGGGGCTGGGTGCTGGCCGCGCTGCTGCCGCCGCTCGTGGTTCTCTGGCGCCGGCTCCGCCTGCGCCGAACGCCCGTCCGGCGGGCGCATCCGCGCGCCGCCACCGCCACGCTCGAAGGCGAGCTCGAAGCGTTGGTCCGGAGCCTCGCGCCGTCGGCGGAGTCGCTCGCCGATGGCGGGCTCGTCGCCGCACTCCGTGCGGCCGGGCTCGACCCCGCGCCCGCAGCCCGCCTCGTCGCGGTGCGCGACCGCCTGCGCGAGCTCCGCTACGGTCCGGCCGCCGGCCCAGTGCCGACGGTGCTGGCGGCGGAGGCGCGCGAGCTCCTGCAGCGGCTTCGGCCGGAATCCGCGAGACGCTCC
>JBOHSY010000343.1:0-2554 GCA_050733355.1 Gemmatimonadales bacterium
GGCGAGAGGTGAGAGGGTCTCGCGGATACCGCGCTCTTGTAGCAGCGCTCGCGGCTTGCGGCGCCCTCTCACCTCTCACCTCTCACCTCTCACCTCAGCGCCGCTCACCTCAGCGCCGCTCACCTCAGCGCCTCCTCCAGCATGACGCTGGCGTCGGTCTTCTCGTCGCGATACTTCACGATCACGGGGGCATAGAGACTCACCCCCAACTCCCGGCCGATGCCGCTCCCCACCGGGCGTGACCCCGGCACCACCACCGCCCCGGCTGGAATCTCCAGCGGTCGGTCTCGCTCCCGCCGATAGACGGTGTTGCGAACCAGGTCCACCACGGCCGTCCCACCGGTGAGGAGCACACCCGGCGCGAGCACCGCGCGCTCGCGCACGATCGAGCCCTCGTACACGCCGCAGTTGCCGCCCACCAGCACGTCGTCCTCGATGATCACCGGCACCGCGCCCGCCGGCTCCAGTACGCCGCCGATCTGCGCCGCGGCCGACAGGTGCACCCGCTTGCCGATCTGCGCGCAGGACCCCACGAGCGCGTGCGAGTCCACCAGGGTGCCGTCGTCGACGTAGGCGCCGACGTTCACGTACATCGGCGGCATGCAAACGACGCCGCGGCCGAGGTAGCACCCGTCGCGGATCGCGGAGCCCCCGGGAACGATGCGCACGCCGTCGTCCGGGCCGATGGCGCGGAGTGGGTACGTGTCCTTGTCGAAGAACGGAAACGGACCTCCGCTGGCGGCCGGTGCGATGCGGCCGAGCCGGAAGCCCAGGAGAATGCCCTGCTTCACCCAGGCGTTGGCGCGCCAGACGCCGTCCGGCCCGCGCACCGCGGCACGCAGCTCGCCGCGATTGAGTCCGTCCTTCAGCGCCTCGAACGCCGCCCGCGCCTCGGCTTCGTCGCCGGGCGGAACCCCCGCGGTGAAACGCTCGATCTCTGCCCTCAGGTCCGCCGCTCCCGCCCGCTCCCGCCCGCTCCCGCCCGCTCCCGCCTCAGACATGAGCGGGCTCCACCCCCGCGCCCCGCAGCGCCGCGAGCAGCGCTTTCCGTGTCGCGTCGCCCACCGGCACCAGTGGAAGTCGGAGCACGTTCTCGATCCGCCCCATGGCGTGGAGCGCGGCCTTCACCGGCGCCGGATTGGTCTCGATGAAGTTCGCGTCGATGAGCGGGAGCAGGCGGTAGAGCAGCTCGCGCGCCTCCTCGAGCTCGGCGCCGAGCGCGTGGCGGACGAGCGACGTCGTCGCCGCGGGCACCTCGTTCGCCACCACCGAGATCAGCCCGTCGCCGCCCGCGGCGATCAGGCCGAGCGTGAGCCAGTCTTCGCCGGACAGGACCGCGAAGCGGTCCGGCCGTGCGGCGAAGATCTCCATGGCCTGCTTGAGGTCGCCGCTCGCTTCCTTGATGCCGATCGCGTTGGGGTGCTGGGCGAGCCGGAGCACGGTCTCCGGCTTCAGGTTCACCGCGGTGCGGCCCGGCACGTTGTACAGGCAGACCGGCCGGGTCGCCGCGTCGAGCACCGCCGAGAAGTGGCGGTACAGACCTTCCTGCGTGGGCTTGTTGTAGTAGGGGGTCGCGCTGAGCAGGTAATCCACGCCGAGTCCGCACATGCGTCTGGTCTCGGCGACGGCCTTCCGGGTGTCGTTGTGGGTGGCGCCGGCCATCACCGGCACCCGCCCCCCCGCGACGCGCACCACTGTTTCCACGACCAGGGCGCGCTCGTCGTCGTCCAGGGTCTGGGCCTCGCCGGTCGAGCCGCAAGGCACCAGGAAATCGATCCCCTCGGCGAGCTGCCAGCGCACCAGCTCCTCGAGCGCGGGAATATCCACCGCGCCCCCACGGGTGAACGGAGTGACCAGCGCGGTGCCGCAACCCCGGAAGCGTCTCATCGCTCGTCTCCGAAGAGCATTTCCTCGAAGGTGAACACGCCGCGGCGTCCCGGCAACCACTCCGCCGCCGCCACGGCCCCCGCCGCGAAGCCGTCCCGGCTCCGGGCAACGTGCTCCAGGGTGATCGTGTCGTGCGGACCGTCGTAGGCGAGCCGGTGGATGCCGGGTATGGAGCCGGCCCGTACCGACGTGATAGGATATGCCCGCGCCGCGTCCGCGCCGGTCATCGTCTGCCGCAGCGTCAACGCGGTGCCGGAGGGCGCGTCGACCTTCTTCGCGTGATGCTCCTCGACGATGAAGCCGTCGAACTCCGGGTGGCGCGCGAGCTGTCGCGCGAGATCGCCCGCGGCGCGGAGGAAGAGCTGCACGCCGACCGAAAAGTTGGCGGCATAGAGCAGCGCGCCGCTCCGGGCGCTCACGAGCTGTGCCAGGCGCGGAAGCTCGGCGTGCCAGCCGGTCGTGCCGCAGACAATGGGAACCCCCGCCTCGATGAGTCGCGCCAGGTTTCCCGGTGCGGCCGTGGGAGTGGTGAACTCGATAGCGACGTCCGCGTCCCTGAGCCGCTCCCGCGTAAGTGCGGCGCCATCGGGATTGTCGGCGACGTCGACCGCCGCGGCGATGCCGTGTCCTCGCGCGAGCGCGGCCGCCTCCACCGCTCGTCCCATCC
>JBOHSY010000344.1:0-1577 GCA_050733355.1 Gemmatimonadales bacterium
CCGGCGAACCGTCCGGTCCGAGACGCTGAGCGCGACCGCCGTCTCGTCGAGACTCATCCCGCCGAAGAACCGGCACTCGACGATCCGGCTCAACCGCTCGCTCACCTCGGTGAGCCGGGTGAGCGCGCTGTCCACGGCGACGATCATCTCCGCCTGGGATTCGATCGGGAGATCCCGGTCATCGAACGAGACATGGCTCAGGTGGCCGCCCCGTTTCCGGGCGCAGCGACGGCGGGCGGAGTCCACGATGATCGCGCGCATCGCGCGCGCTGCGTAGGCGAAGAAGTGGGCGCGATCCTCCCGGTCGGCCTGGGTCTGATCGATCATCCGCAAATAGGCTTCGTGGATGAGGGCGGTGGTGTTGAGCGTCCCATCGCGCGACTGGCCCGTGAGCTGGCGGTGGGCGATACGTCGCAGCTCGTCGTACAGCAAAGAGAACAAGCCGTCGAGGGCGTCGCGGCTGCCGCTGCGTGACGCCCTCGGCAGCTGGGTCACCGTGTGTGTGTCTTGCACCCGAGCTGCACCCCTGGAGGGCGTGGGTGGCCAAACCCCCTGGCCCACACCCTATCCAGCATACCCCAAGGTAGGCCTCGGGCCGACGCCGACAAGCTCCCGGTCGCCCGGGCGGACCTCCCGTCGGCGACCGGATTGTGTTCGTCACGCCCCGCGATGGCAACCAGGAGATCTACCTGATCAACCCCGACGGCACGGGGCTCAGGAATCTCACGAACCACCCGGGGTTCGACACTACGCCGGCGTGGTCCCGGTGACCCAACTCGTGGAGGTTGAGATGAACGCCGAACGCCCTCAGACACTCGGCCCGACCGCTCTGCTGCTCGCGACCCTTGCCGTCCTCGCCTGCGGTGGCGGGGGCAGCCTGACCGACCAGTCGCCCATCGACGATCCAGAGCCACCCGCTCCCGCCGTTCAGGGCTACGCGACCTACGCGGTCGACCTGAACAACCGGCTGCTACTCTTCGGCTCGGAGGCCCCCCCGACGATCAGCAGGATCGTGAGCATTACCGGGCTGCCGATCCTCAACCGAATCGTGGGGATCGACTTCCATCGCGACCGGCACAGCCACACGGCGCGGGGACATACCTCACGACTCGCCCATCCAGGGTTTCGGCTTCGACCCGAGGGTTCCATTTCGCTCTGCGTTGCCGCCCGCCTTCGCCGCTGCACCAATATCCGTGGCGCCGACAGCGCGCGGGAACGTTCCGGCATCGGCCGGAAGCGGCGAGCTTCAGTCGTGCACGGGGGCTTCTCGGTAACACCTGCTGCCGCGCCCGGACGGTCTGCCCGGGCGCAGTCTTCTCCGGCGGCCGATGTCCGCTGACGGGCGCAATATGCGTTCTACCTCTCGCCAGCGTCGCGACAGCCGCTCACCTGACGGCCGGGCGTGGAAGGGTGCGCGGTAGGGGAGGAGACGACTCATGCGGAGCACGAGCAGAGAGAGACACGCAACGTTGTTACTCGCCGCCGTCGCCGCGTGAGTCGGCCTCGGCGCCTGCGGGAATGGCCACCCCAACGAGCCGGGCCCGGGGCCAAGCTTCGATTTCAGCGGCGACCTCATC
>JBOHSY010000345.1:0-17924 GCA_050733355.1 Gemmatimonadales bacterium
TCGTCCCCTCGCGGACGGCGCGGACCACGTCGAGGTACGCGAGCGCCGGCTTGACCATCAGCAGGTCGGCGCCTTCCGCCTCGTCCAGTGCCGCCTCGAGCAGTCCCTCGCGCACGTTCGCCGGGTCCATCTGATACTGGCGGCGATCGCCGAATGCGGGCGCGCTGCCCGCCGCGTCGCGAAACGGGCCGTAGAACGCGCTGGCGTACTTCACCGCGTAGCTGAGGATGGCGCGGTCGGCGAATGCGCTGGCGTCGAGCGCCGTCCGGATCGCCCGCACCATCCCGTCCATCATGCCGCTCGGCGCGAGCACATCCGCGCCCGCGTCCGCGTGGCTCTTGGCCACTCGCCCGAGCAGCTCGAGCGTCGCGTCGTTGTCCACCTGACCGTCGCGCACGATACCGCAGTGCCCGTGGCTGGTGTACTCGCAGCAGCAGACGTCGGTGACCAGCAGGAGCCCCGGGTGCCGCGCGCGCAGCCGGCGGAGCGCCTGCTGCACGATGCCGTCCGGCGCGAAGTTCTCACTGCCGACCTCGTCCTTCGACGCTGGGATCCCGAACAGGATCAGCGCGGGGATGCCGAGTGCGACAATCCGGTCGGCCTCGCGATCGAGCCGCTCGTCGACCGAGAGCTGGAACACGCCCGGCATCGAGCCCACCTCACGCTCGACGTGAGTTCCATGCACGACGAACACGGGCGCGATCAGATCGCCCGCGGCGAGGTCGGTCTCGCGCACGAGTCGCCGGAGCGCGTCGGTCCGCCGGCGGCGGCGGGGGCGCACGAGTGGCTGTGGGATCAAGGCATTCGACCAGATAAGGGCAGCCCGCTTGAGGTTCGCCCCCACGAACGCGTATAGTCCTTGCATAGTGGGCGAGGGGAACCCGACTTCCACCGGGATCGTTCAGCAAAATACATCTCGGTCATGCGGGTTGCACGGAGTGGCCGTGGGTGTGGGTGCGCCCGATCACGGTCAGGTGAACCCGTCAATCACCGACCATACCGGTCGGCGCTGGGCATCTTGCGCGGGTGAAACTTATGGTACGCGGCACGCCGGCCATCGCAATCTCCGCAACGCTCCTCCTGGGGGCGTGTGCGGGTTCCGCGCCCCGACCCGCCGCCGTCGCCCCCCGCGATCCGGTCACGGCCATCACCGATGCCATGCTGTGGGACGGCTCCGGCCGCGCTGCGGTGCCCAACGCGGTCACGCTCGTGCGCGGCGAGCGCATCCTCTGCGCCGGAAGTCTCGGCGAGTGCCCCGTGCCGCCGGACGCCCGCGTGCTCGACGCGGCGGGCGGCTGGCTGATGCCCGGGCTCATCGATACCCACGTGCACCTGCTCTTCCTCGAGAAGGGGAGCGCGGGCGCCGAGCTGGGTGCAGACCTGAAGGACCTGCTCGCCCAGGGCATCACCGCGGTGCGCGACATGGGCACCAATCCCAAGGAGCTCCTGACCCGCACCCGTTCTCAGGCGGGGGTGCCGCGGGTATACGCCATGCAGCTCGTCGGAGGGTTCAGGTTCTTCTACGGCCGGGAGACCGTCGCGATGGGCGACGGCAGCATGGGCTATCGGATGCCGCCCGCGCAGGTGATGCAGCTCCGGGGCTGGAACCCCCTCATCTACCGATTCCGGCAGGACGCGGACGCGATCGTGCGCGAGGCCGTTGCCGCCGGCGCGACCGGCCTCAAGCTCTACGGCTTCCTCGACGTCGAGGCCGCCCAGGCCCTGGTGAACGCGGGACATCGCGCGGGACTGCCGGTGTGGGGGCATGCCTGGGTTCAGCCGGCCGGGCCGCGCGACCTCGTGCTGGCCGGCGAAGACGGCATCGTGCACGCCTCGCTGCTGGTCGGGGATCTCTTCTCGGCAGAGCAGCGCGACAGCCTCACCGGCCACTCGGCGATCCTGTCGGCTGGCGCCCGGGTCGCGACCCCCGAGTCGGCCAGGGATCCGCGCGTCCTCGAGACACTCGACAGCATGGCGAGCCGGGGCACGTTCTTCGAGCCGACCCTCCACGTGACGCTCCGGAGCGTCGCCCATTTCGATCACGAAGGTTCGGCCACACCGTCGATCAGCGAGGACTACGCCCGCACGGCGGTGGGGTTCAGCATGGCGGTGACGCGGGAGGCCGTGAAGCGCGGCGTGCGGGTGGTCGCGGGCACCGATCACGTGGCCTATGGCCCCCGCAGCGACCGCGCGTCACTCCTGTCCGAGCTCACGTTGCTCACCGACTCGGTTGGACTCTCCCCGCAGGCGGCTCTGCTCGCCGCCACACGCGACGCCGCGCTCGCTCTGGGCGGCAACGCGGCCCGCTCGCTCGGCCGCATCGAGGCGGGGCGCTACGCCGACCTGGTGCTCCTCGCCAAAAGCCCGCTGGAAGACGTCCGCAACCTGGCTTCCGTGGAGTGGGTCATGCAGGGCGGCAAGGTGTGGCGGCCGTGGCAGCTGCGCAGCGGCATTGCCGCTCGGGAAGAGCAGAAGAGCAAAGGATTGGACGAGCCGATGAGTCCCGGTCGCGCACTCACGCACCCAGGGGACCGCTAGAAAGCGCCGCGTTTCTGCTCTTCTGCTCATCGCGCTGCCCGCTCCAGCGGCAGCGCCTCGTTTTCCGCCCACTCGTTCCACGATCCCGCGTAGATCCGCACCCGCGGATACCGGAGCAGGTAGCGCAGCGCGAAGAACACGTGGCTCGCTTCCGTGCTCGTGTTGCAGTAGACGATGACGTCGCGATCCGGGGTGATCCCCTGCGCGGCGTAGCTCGCGCGCAGCACTTCGATCGGCTTCCAGACCAGCCCGAACTCGCGCTGCACCAGATCGTCCTGCCAGTAGTGATTCACCGCCCCGGGGATGTGTCCGCGACGCATCTGGGCGCCCCCGTCACCCGCGTACTGATCCGGCGGCCGCGCGTCCACCAGCACGGCTCCTCCGCCCCCGAGCGCCGCCTGCACGTCCGCCAGCCCGGCGCGCTGCGGGTCGAAGGGCGCCGGGGGCGGCGGAGCGGGCGCGAAGCGCGGGTACTTCCGCGCGATCGCCCGGCCCTCGATTTCCCATTTGGCATGGCCGCCGTCGAGCAGGTACACACCCGGATGCCCGTGGCCTGCCAGCAGCCACACGACGTACGTGGCATCGATGTTCAACGACTCGCCGGCGCTGTAGACCACGACGGGGCGGTCCCACCGGATCCCCAGCCGGCTGAACAGCCGGCCGTACCAGTCGGCCGGAAGGAGCCCGGTGGGCAGCCCGCTTTCGGCGGCGCGGAGCGTCTCGCGGTGGAGGAAGACGGCGTCCGGAAGATGTCCAGCCAGGTAAAGGAAGATGTCAGGCCGGACGTCGATGAGCCGGTATTCCTCGTTTCTGGCTTGCCAGGCGGCGAGTGTATCCGTGGAGATGAGGGCGGGAGGGGGAGGGAGACGATGGGAGACGGAGACTGACCCGGCCTGGCCCCGCGTAGCGCATGCCGCGATCGCGATGCCGAGGGCACCCAACGCCAGTCGACCCGCTCCCTCCCCCGCCCGCTCCGGCCCTTTCCCGCCCTCTTCCGCCTTCATTGGCCCAACCCGAACAGTTCGCGTTCCGCCTCCAGATACGCGCGCACCGCGTTCCGGCGTCGCCGCGAGTTCAGCGACACGGGCCGGGTCGTGTCGGCCGGCGGGAGCGCGACCATGGCGCGGTTCATCGGGGTTCCCCGCTCCACCGCAGCACGCATGTCGTTCCGAAGCGCCGTCACGTAGCCACGAGTGGTGTCGAGCAGCGCCCGCGGCGCGGCGGGAATCGCGCCGTGTCCCGGCACGACGACGCGCGGATCGAGCCGCTCGAGCGTGCCCAGCACCTCGAGCAGCGCGGGGGTGCTGCCGTCGACGATCATCGTGACCCCATCCTCGACCAGGATGTCGCCCGCGAAGAGCACGCGCTCCGCCGGCAGCCAGACCAGCAGGTCGCCGGGCGTGTGCGCGGCTCCCGGATGCGCTGTCACGATCGTCCGCCCGCCGAGTCGCAACGTGTCGGCCCGCTCCACGGACCGGTCGGGCACGTCGGCGAACTCGAACCCGCGCATCGCGTCCAGGCCCACCACCCGGGTCCAGCTCGAAATCAGGGCATCGTCGCCGCCCTCCGACGCCAGCGTGCGCCGGTCCGGGTGCGCGATGACCTGCGCCCCGGCCCGCCGGAACGCGATCGCGCCGAAATGATGGTCCGGATGGTGGTGCGTGAGCACGACGAAGCGCACCGGCTGGCGGGTGATGCCGCGGATGGTGCGGAGCAGTCGCTCGCCCTCGCGTGGGCTCGCGCCCGCCTCGATCGCCACGACGCCCGCGCGGGTGACCACGAATCCGGCGTTCGCCCGCCCCTCGGAGCCCCGTCCGGTATCGCCCGGCACGACGTAGACGCCGGGCGCGAGCCGCCGCACCGGAAACGGCGCCACCTCGGCGGATGTGCGCGGCGAAGTGGAAGCGCTCCACGCGGGTGGTGACGCGTGGAGCGCGAGGGCCAGGAGCAGCGGGAGAACGACGGGCGCGGTCAGGCGGTGGTGAACGCGATGTCCGCGGACTCGCGGTACACGCCGCCCTTGTTGTCGGTCCACACCATCGTGAGCGGCGCCTCGCGATCGGCGCGAAGAGTGAACGTGACCACCGGATCCCGGCTGATGCCGGAGGTCCATTCGAACCGCGCGACCTCCTGGCCGCCGTAGGTGACTACAACGTCCTTGATGAAGTAGGCCGGGATACGATCGCCCTCACGCGTCCGGAAGAACCCCGTATCCATCGGATGGCTCACGATGGAGTGGACGGTGATCAGGTCGCCCTTCTTGATCTGTGCCGGCACGCGAATGCGCGCCTCGCCGGTTTCGTAGGCCATCATCCGCACCCATTCAACGTGACCAGCACCTTGGTGTAGTCGGCCCAGAGCTCGCCCGTGCTGGTCTCCATGATCGCACGCACCCACGTCGTCCGCTTCATCTTGATGCGGGTGGTGATCGCCGACGACCCGATGGCGGGGGTCAGGTGAAAGGCGGCGAGATGCGCGTCGGGATTATGATCCACGATGAGGTGAACGCCTTTCACGTAGGCGTCCGGGTTCATCGGCAGATCGCTCTCGATCATGACCGGGACTACCCGCCCGTCCTCGGCCACGGCCGGCATGTCGAGCGCCACGTGCCCGCGGCGGATGGGGCGGTCGCCGAACCGCTCGCGCAGGATCCGCGCGACCTCCTCGTTGGGGACCTCGGGATCTTCGGGACCCGGCACGACCGCAAGGAGCGGCTCCGCGCGCGCGGCGGCATCGGCGCCCAGGAGGGCCCCGGTGCTCAGCACGGCGGCGCGCAGGAAGCTGCGGCGGGAGAGCGGCCAGGACATGCCGTATTGTCAGGGGTTTCACCAGGAGTGTCAAGCCGATGCGACGACGCCGGTTCAGCCAGGAATACATCACCACCGCCGCCCATGTTCTGGGCGTGCTGAGCCACGAGACCCGCCTGAACCTGGTGCTCGCGCTGGCCCAGGGCCCGGCGAGCGTGAGCGAACTCTGCGAGCAGCTCGGCCTCGAGCAGAGCAACGCGAGCCATCACCTCGGCATTCTCCGCAATACCGGCCTGGTCAGCGACGAGCGGGACGGACAGTTCGTCATCTATCGGGTCAACGTTTCTGCCTGGCGGGCCCTGGGTGACGGCTTCTTCGATCAGCTGCTGGGCGGCCTCGACGCGGTCCAGCTGCAGCACTTCCGGATCACACGGGCGGCACCCGGGCCCTAGCTCGCCAGCTGCGCCGTAGAGCCTGCCGAACTCGAGCGCCGCCTCCACGAGCGTCACCGTGCCGCGGGCGCGAGGGAGTAGAGCGCCCGGCCGTCCGAGGCCCAGACCGGCGCGGTGCCGCCGGAGTGCGAGACCTGTGCCCGCCCGTCCTGCCCGCCGAGCATTCCCGATCCAATCCGCCTCGCCAGCCGCGGCGTATATGCAGAGATGTAGGAACGTCCATATCTTCATCACGTCCGCCCGCTCCCGGAGCTCCGATGCGCGCCGTGCTCGCCCTGCTCCTGCTGCCCGCGCCGCTGGCGGCGCAGCAGACCGCGGTCCTTACCGGGTCGGTCCGGGCCCAGAGCGGCGCCCCCGTTGCCGGCGCGCGCGTCACGTTCGATCCTGGTGCCGCGGCCGCCGAGACCGATGGCGAGGGACGCTTCCGGCTCGCCGTCCCGGCGGAAACGCCGGGCACGGCGACATTCGCGGCCGTCGGCTTCTCGCCCGAGGAGCTGCTCGTGCCGGCAGCGCCGTCAGGCGGGGTGCGCCGGCTCGCCGTGACCCTGGCACCGCTCTACCTCCTCGACGCGCTCACCGTGGTGGCACAGCCCGGGCGTCCCCTGCTCAACACCGAGGATGCCACCACCGGCGGAGCGGTGGAGCGTGAAGAGCTCGAGGCCCTGCCCACCGACCAGCGCGACCCGCTGAGCCTGCTCTTCAACGTTCCGGGCGTCGCCCAGGCCACCGGCTTCTTCGGCGATGCGCCGGCGCTCTCGATCAACGGGTCGAACTCGCTGTACACCCAGTACACCCTCGACGGGCTCGACAACAACGAGGGCTTCCTCGGCGGGCCACGGGTGGAGTTCCCGCTCGGCGGGCTCGCCCGCGAGGAGGCCCTGGTCAACACCTACTCCACGGAGTATGGGCGCAGCTCGAACGGCGTGATCAACCTCGTGAGCCGAGCCGGCGGCAACGAGACTAGGGGCGAGATCTTCGGCTACTGGCGGCCGGGCCGCCCATTCGATGCGCGCAACAAGATCCCCCAGGGTGGCGACGCCGACGTCATCGAGCGGCAGCAGGACGGGTTCCGGCGGTTTCAGCTGGGCGGCGGCATCAGCGGCCCGATCGCGAGGGACCGCACCTTCACCGCGTTCGCGGCGGAATACACCAACGAGAACGAGGTCCGGATCGGCTCGACGGCGCTCACCGCGTTCGTCGGCACCGAGCTTCGGGAGAAGGTGAAGCTCTTCGGGCGGGTGGACCACGGGTGGGGTCGGTCGCAGACCACGACGCTCCGGGCTGCGTTCAGCCACGTGAACCGCGCCGGGAACGGGAGCGGGGTCGTCACCCCCGAGGCGGACATCACGACGCGGCGGGTCGGGAGCCTGACCGCGCTCACTCATCGAAGCGCGCTGTCCGGCGGGCGGGCCAGCAACACCGCGGCGGTGCAGCTCGGCACGTTCCGCTGGTACTTCCCGCCCACGGAGAGCGACTTCAGCCGCCCGCAGGTAACGGTGGTCTCACCCGACGGCGTGACGACAGAGGCGGTGGTGGGCTCGAGCAACTTCGTCTTCGACGAGAAGGAGATCCAGCTCCAACTCCGCGATGTGTTCGAGACCCGGCTGGGCGGCCGCCATACGCTCCGGGTGGGCGCCGACCTGATCACCGCCTGGTTCGAGCTGGCGGGCGCGCAGACCAATCCCAATGGCGCGTACGTCGTGTACAACGACGGCAACATCACCCGAACCGGGGACTTCCTCTCGATCGACGACATCCGGTCCGACGTCCGGGTCCGGAGCTACACCATCGACGCGAATCCACAGCAGGTGGACCTGACCCAGACGCTGGTGGGCGCTTTCATCGAGGACCGCTGGCGCATCTCGCCGTCGCTGGTCGTGCAGGCGGGGCTCCGGTGGGATTACGACGACATCACCTCGCGTGGAGAGAGCGATGCCGATCTGAACAACCTTCAGCCCCGCGTCTCGTTCAACTGGCTCCGCACGCCGCGCAGCGTGGTGCGCGGCGGCATCGGGCTCTACACCGGGAAGTTCCCCTACACGATCTACTCCGACGCCGTGCAGTTCGGGCCGAGCGGCAACGCGACGGTCACCTTCGCCGAGGGGACGGTCTTCCCGCCGCCGGCCTTCGGGCAGGGGCCCACCGCGGCCGACCTCGCGGCGCTCCAGGGCCAGCTCCCGCCCCGCGAACAGCGCCGCGCCTTTGCGCTCGGCCTCCAGCAGCCGCGGAGCTGGCAGGCAACGCTGGGCTGGCAGCAGCAGCTCGGAGACGCGTGGGCGATCTCGATCGACGCGGTGTGGGCCGATACGAGGAACCTGCCGCGCTCGCTCGATCTCAACGCCATCTCGCACCCGCTCACCGCCGGGGACAGCGTGGATCGGACCACCGCGTTCGGCGATGGGTTCCGACCCGACCCGCCGACGAGCGGCTCGTATCGCCGGCTCACGACCACGGACGCCGGCGGCCGCGCCCGCTACTACGGTCTGTACACGTCGGTGCGGCGCCGGCTGAGCGACGCGTGGACGGTGGACGCCAACTGGGTGTGGTCGCGAGCGCAAAACGACACCGAGGACATCAACTTCAACGCGTACCAGGCGAACTGCTTCTCGGAGGACCTGGTGGACGCGGTGACCGGCGCGGCCTGCACCTCGCACGAGTGGGCGGATGCCATCAACGACCGGCGGCACAAGGTGACGCTCCGGTCGGTCTACACCTGGGCCGGCCGCGTGCGCCTCAGCATCATCGGGGACTTTCAGACCGGCCAGCCGGTGAACCGTGTGGCGGTCTTCCGCGACCTCGACGGGTCGGGCGGCATCTTCGGCAACGGTTTCATCGGAAACAACGACCGCTTCCTCGGCGTGGACCGCAACGCCGAGCGGCTCCCGAGCTTCTTCAATCTCAGCGCAGGCGTCGCCTACCTGCTGGACACGCGCTTCGGCGGGCTCGAGTTCCGGGCGGACGTGTTCAACGCGCTCAACGGGACCGAGTGGGGCAACTTCGCGAACGGGATTCCGGGTGGCGGGAGCCGCACGCAGCTCGGTCGCATCGGCGACCCGATCGTGCTCCGCTCGCCCGGCCCTCCGCGACAGGTCCAGTTCTCGGCGAGGTACGTGTTCTGATGGGTTCACCGCGAAGGCGCGGAGAACGGCGACTGAGGTGGCTTCGCGTCCGAGCATCCGGATGCGCGGGCACGAAACCACTACGAACGGCAGTTCGTCGCGCCCTCCGCGCCTCCGTGGTGATGCTGTTGGCGGGATGCAGCGGTGAAACGAAGGCCGCGGTGGACGCCAAAGCCTTGTCCTGGGAGCAGCTGCAGGCGCACGCGCGCGGCACGACCGTCACCTGGCGCATGTGGCGTGGGGACCCTTCCATCAACGCGTACGTGGATCGGTGGGTGACGCCGAGGCTTCTCGCGCGGCACGGAATCACGCTCCGCGCCATCGAAGGACAGGGTCCCGAGATCGTCAACCAGCTTCTCATCGAGAAGGAAGCCGGCGCCGCCGGCAGCGCGGACCTGGTCTGGATCAACGGCGAGACCTTTCATAACCTGCGCGAGACCGAGCTGCTCTACGGTCCCTGGGCGCACCGGCTCCCGAACGCGGCGTACGTGGATAGCGCCTCACCGACCATCCAGCGGGACTTCGAGCAGCCGACCGCGGGCTTCGAATCGCCGTGGGGGGCGGTCCAGTTCGCCCTGATCTACGATTCGGCGCGGACGCCGCGCCCGCCAGCCACGGTGGCGCAGCTCGCCCGGTGGATCGAGCGGCACCCGGGGCGCTTCACCCACGACCAGGGCTTCACCGGTACGACGTTCCTCAAGGTGTTGCTCTACGCGCTCAACGGCGGGGTCGAGCGGTTTCAGGGTGGCTTCGACGAGCAGCGCTACCAGGACGGCAGCGCCCGCGTCTGGGCCTGGCTCGATTCTGCCCGCGTCGGTTTCTGGCGGGGTGGTCGCGCCTACCCGCCGGGCGTGGCCGAGCTGCACCGGCTGTTCGCCAATGGCGAGGTCGACTTCAGCATGTCAATGAATCAACATGAGGTCGTCACCAAGGTCCGCCAGGGGATCTTCCCGCCGACCGCCCGCGCGCTGTTGCTGCGCGACGGCACCGTCGCCAACTCGCACTACCTCGGCATCCCGGCCAACGCCCCCAACCGGCCGGGCGCGATGGTCGTCGCCGATTTTCTCCTCTCGCCCGAGGCCCAGCTGGAGAAGCTCAAGCCCGACGTCTGGGCGGACGGCAGCGTGCTGGCCGTCGACCGTCTCCCTCCCGAGTGGGCGTCGCGATTCCGGAACCTGGGCGCCGATCCGCTCGCGCTGCCGCGCGACTCGCTCGCGCGTTACGCGCGCCCGGAAGTGGCTCCCGAGTACCACGAGCGTCTCGCGGCCGACTGGCGCCGCCGGGTCCGGGCCGGGGGGTCGTGACACCGCGCCGCGTGCCGCTCGCGGCGCTCCTCGCCGCGCTGCCCACCCTGGTGGGCGTCGGATACGCCCTGGCCGCGGCCACCGGACTCGCCGGCTTCGGCGCCCGTGGATTCTCGCTCGACCGGATCATCCGCGTCCTCGGCGAGGCCGCCGTCTGGCGCGGACTCGGGTGGACGCTCGGCACCGCCGCCGCCGCGACGTTGCTCGCCACCGCGGGCGCGGTACTCCTCGCGGTGACGTTCCGCGGCACGAGTCCGGGAGATCGCGCGGCCCGGGCGCTCGCGGTGCTGCCGATGGCGGTACCGCACCTCGTGGCGGCCGCGGTGTTCGTGCTCTTCCTCGGCCAGAGCGGTCTCGTCGCGCGCGTGCTCAGCGCCGCCGGCCTCGCCGACGCTCCCGGCGCGATCCCTGCCCTCGTGTACGACCGGTGGGGCATCGGCTTCGTGCTCGCGCTGGCCTGGAAGGAGTTGCCGTTTCTGTCGCTCCTCGCCTTCTCCGTGCTCGCGACCCGCGGACCCGCGCTGGAGGAAACGGCACGGAGCCTTGGCGCCGGCCGGCGCGATGTCTTCCGGCGCGTCACTTGGCCCATGCTCTGGCGCGGCCTCCTCCCCGGTGTGATCGCCGTCTTCGCGTTCGTGGCCGGCTCCTACGAAGCGGCCGTGCTGCTGGCGCCGAGCGATCCGCTCGCCCTCCCGCTGCTTACCTGGGAGCGGTACACCGACCCCGACCTCGCGCGACGCGCCGACGCGTTCGTGCTGGTGCTGGTGGGGCTCGGCGCGAGCACGGCCGCCGTGGCGCTGCACGAATGGGCGCGGGCACGCTGGGAGCCGTTCGAGGGGTGATCGCCGGCGTGCGTCGGGACCTCCTGCTCCTGCTCCTCGCGCTGGCCGGGGTGGGTCCGCTCGCCCTGCTCGTCGTCACCTCCGTCGCGGGCCGCTGGCTCTATCCCACCCTGGTGCCGGAGCAGACTACGCTCGAGAGCTGGCGCTCGCTGCTCGAGGGCGGACGCCTGGCCGCGGCGGCTGGAACGGGCCTCGCGCTCGCCGCCGCCACGGCGGTGCTCGCGGTTGCGCTGGGCCTGCCGCTGGGGCGCGCGGTCGCCCGCCTCACCGGCTGGAGACGACGACTCGGCGCGGCCGCTGCGTTTCTGCCGGTCGCCGCGCCGCCCATCGCGCTGGCCACCGGGCTCCAGCTCTCGTTGCTCACCGCCGGCCTGGGTGGCACGCACGCGGGAGTCGTTCTCGCGCACACGGTGCCCGCACTCGGCTACGTCGGCCTCTATTTCCTCGGGGTGTTCCTGCTGCTCGATCCGCGGATCGAGGACGAGGCACGCTCGCTCGGGGCCACCCGCGCCCAGACCTGGGCACGAGTGCTCGCGCCAATGCTGCGCCGTCCCATCGCGGAGGCGCTCGCGCTCGGGTTCCTCGTCTCCTGGGCGCAGGTGCCGCTCACCCTACTCGTCGGCGGCGGCGCGGTGCGCACGCTGCCCGTGGAGGTACTGGCGTTCGTGCGCGCGGGGCAGGACCACTATGCCGCCGCCGGTGCGCTGCTGCTGATCGTCCCGGCTGCCGCAGCTATCGCGCTCGGGCTGGCCGCGCGGCGGAGCGAGGCGGCGCCGCTGTGACCACGCCCGCGCTCCGGATAGAGAATCTGGCGGCGCCGTTCGGGCCGGAGGCGGGATTGGCCGACATCTCCTTCGACGTCGCCCCCGGCGAGCGGCTCGTGATCGTGGGCGGCTCGGGCGCCGGCAAGACCACCCTGCTCCGCGCCCTCGCCGGCCTCGGTGCCATGAGCCGGGGCCGGATATTCATCGCGGGGCGAGACGTGAGTGGCGAGCCGCCGGAGCGACGTGACGCCGTGTATCTGCACCAGACGCCGCTGCTCTTTCCTCATCTCTCCGTGGGCGAGAACGTCGCGTTCCCCCTCCGGGTGCGAGGCGTGGCGCTGACAGACCGGTTCCGGCGGGTGAGCGAGGCGCTCGCCGCGGTGCGGCTCGAGAGGCTCGCGGGGCGGGCGCCCCGCACCCTGAGCGGGGGCCAGCGTCACCGGGTAGCGCTGGCGCGCGCCGTGGTCGCCCGACCCTCCGTGCTGCTCCTGGACGAGCCGCTCTCGGCGCTCGACCCCGCACTCCGGGAGGAGGTGCGCGAGTCCCTGCTGGCGTTGCAGCGCGCGTATCGGCCCGCGCTCGTCGTCGTAACCCATGACCTGGACGAGGCGGGACTCCTCGCCGACCGGATCGGCGTACTGCTGGACGGCCGGCTCGCGCAGATCGCTCCGCCGGCCGAGCTCTTCGCCCGGCCGGGGAGCGTCGCCATCGCCCGCTTCATCGGCATGCCTAACATCGTACCCGGCGTGGTCCGATCCGGAACCGTCTTCGAGTCCCCGATCGGCGAGGTTCCGCTCGACGGCACCGTGCCGCCCCCGGTATCAGGGCCCTGCACAGCCGTCTGCCGGCATGACGCCGTGCGGGTCGCCGCCCAGGGACGCCTTCGCGGCATCGTGGTCGGTATGCGCCACCGGCCTCGCGACACCGCGCTTCAGGTGAAGATCGGCGGGATGATCCTCGAGGTGACGGCCGATGGTCCTGGCTTTCCCGCATCGGGCACGACGGTTTCGATACAGGTCGATTCGGCGAGGTGTTCATTCCTCAGAGAATGAGGATGTTCCGCCCGCCAGACCGCCCGTCCGCCGGCCCACCTGAACGGCCCGCCAATTGCTGCACGCCGGGCGGGATTTTGGCACCCACGGCCGGTCCGTGCAGTCACGCGCCGGCTTGTGTGGCGCCCGGTGACGCGGTAAGTTAAGTGCTTCTGTGACACAGTATTCAGCAGTTGCTGCGACCCTCAGACCGAGCCGAGGTACCGTGGATACTCAGACTCTCCAACAGGTCGCGTTGTTCGACAAATGCCGACAGTTCACGCGCGCGCGCGAGGTGCAGGCGGCCGGGCTGTATCCGTACTTCAAGCCGATTTCCGAGTCCGAGGACACGGTTGTCGTCATTGAGGGTCAGAAGCGGATCATGCTCGGGTCGAACAGCTACCTGGGTCTGACCCACCACCCGAAGGTGCTGGAGGCCGCCTCCCGCGCCCTCCAGCGCTACGGATCCGGGTGCACCGGAAGCCGGTTCCTGAACGGATCGCTCGACCTCCACGAGCAGCTCGAGCACGGCCTGGCCCAGTTCCTTGGCAAGGAAGCGTGTCTCGTCTTCTCCACGGGCTATCAGGCCAACCTTGGACTTGTCTCCGGGCTGATCGGGCGCAACGACGTGGTTTTCCTCGACAAGCTCGACCATGCCTCGATCGTTGACGGCGCCAAGATGGCGTTCGGCGAGACGGAGCGGTTCAATCACGGCGACCTCGCCGGCCTCGAGCGGAAGCTGGCGCGGGTGGCCGACCGGGGCACCATGATCGTGGTGGACGGCGTGTATTCCATGGAAGGCGACATCGCCGACGTCCCGGCGCTCGCACGGGTGGCGCGGAAGTTCGGGGCCGCCCTCGCGCTCGACGACGCGCACTCGATCGGGGTCCTCGGCCCGAACGGCGACGGCACCGCCGCCCATTTCGGCATGGTGGACGAGGTGGACATTATCGCGGGCACGTTCTCGAAGTCGCTGGCGTCGATCGGCGGGTTCGTGACCGCCTCGGAGAGCGTCATCCACTATCTCCGCCATCACAGCCGCCCCCTGATGTTCACCGCGTCGCTTCCCCCGGCCAACACGGCCGGTGTGCTCGCCGCGCTCGAGGTGCTCCAGCGTGAGCCGGAGCGTCGGGAACAGCTCTGGGCGAACACGCGGCGCCTTCAGGACGGGTTCCGCCAGCTGGGCTACGAAATCGGGCCCACCGAGACGCCCATCGTGCCGGTGCTGATCGGGCCGATGGAGAAGACGTTCCTGTTCTGGCGGAAGCTCTACGACGCGGGCGTATTCACCAATCCGGTGGCCCCGCCGGCCGTGCCGCTGAGCCAGTGCCGGCTCCGCACCAGCCTCATGGCGACGCACACGTTCGACCAGGTCGACTACGCGCTCGACGTCTTCGCCCGGATCGGCCGCGAGCTGGAGGTCATCTGACCGGAGCGGTGCGCGTACGGCCGGCGCGCGGCAGCAAAGACATCAAGCGGTTCATCGATCTGCCGTACCGACTCCATGCGCGGGACCCGAACTGGGTCCCGCCGTTGCGTCGGGACGTGGCCCTTCTCCTGGACCGAGCGAAGAACCCGTTCTTCGAGCACGCCGAGGCCGAGTACTTCCTGGCCGAGCGCGAGGGCGTCGTGGTCGGGCGGATCGCCGCCATCCACAATCGGCTGCACAACGAGACCCACGCGGACGGCGTGGGCTTCTTCGGCTTCTTCGAGTCGGTCGACGACCAGGCCGTAGCCGAGTCGCTGCTGGACGCGGCCGCGGCGTGGCTCCGGCCGCGCGGGCTGGATACCATGCGCGGACCGGCGTCGTTCTCGGTGAACGACGAGTGCGGCGTCCTGGTCGAAGGGTTCCAGTACCCGCCGACGGTCATGATGCCGCACAACCCGGCATACTATCCGACGCTCCTCGAGCAAGCCGGCTTCGTCAAGGCGAAGGATCTGATCTGCTTCCAGGGCACAGATCCGGTGGTGGCCCGCGAGCGCCTGGGCCGGGCCACCGAGCTGGTCACCCGGCGGTACGGCATCACGATTCGCGGGCTGAGGATGAGCGACTTCGAGCAGGAGATCGGGCGGATCAAGCAGCTCTACAACCGCAGCTGGGAGAAGAACTGGGGCTTCGTGCCCATGACCGAGCGCGAGATCGATCACCTGGCGGAGCAGTTCAAGCCCGTCGTGGTGCCGGATCTGGTCCCGTTCGCGGAAAAGGAGGGTCAGGTGATCGGCTTCGCGGTCGCCCTGCCCGACTTCAACGTCCCGCTCCGCGCCAACCGCTCCGGCGCGTTCCTCCCCGGCCTGCTCCGCACGCTCTGGATGCTCAAGACGAAGCGGATCGGACGGACCCGAGTTTTGCTGCTCGGCACCCTTCCGGAGTATCGGGGAAAAGGCGTGGACGCCGCGCTCTACAACCAGATCTGGACCGCGGGCAACGCGCAGAACATCCACTGGGGCGAGGCCGGCTGGCTGCTCGAGGACAACACCGCCATCATCACGGGCATGGTGAAGCTCGGCTGGGCCCCCTATAAGACCTACCGCCTGTACGATCGTCCGCTGTGAGAGCGCTGGTCACCGGAGCCACCGGGTTCGTCGGCAGCCACCTCGTCGAGGCGCTGCGGCGCGCCGGCCACGACGTGGCGGCGCTCGTCCGGACGCCTGGCAAGGCCGCGGCGCTCGGCGTGCTGGGGGTGGAGCAGGTCCGCGGCCACCTCGGAGACCGGGATGCGCTCGCCCGCGCGGTCCAGGGGCGCGACGTGATCTTTCACGTCGCCGGTCTCACTGCCGCACTGGACGAAGCGGAGTACCTCCGGGGCAACCGGGACGGCACCCGGGTGCTGCTGGACGCAGCCGAGCGCGCCGGAGCCGGCCGCTTCGTGTACCTGTCCTCGATGGCGGCCGCGGGGCCGGCTCCCCGCGGCCGTCCGCTCTCCGGGGGCGAGCCGCCGAAGCCGGTGACGGCTTACGGCCGGAGCAAGCTGGCCGCCGAGTCCGTGGTGCGGGAGGGTCGAGTGCCCTGGACGATCGTGCGCCCGCCCATGGTTTACGGGCCCCGCGATCGCGAGGTGCTGAAGGTCTTCCAGCTCGCCCGACTGGGCCTGGCGCCGGTGTTCGGCGACGGCACGCAGGAGTTGTCCGCGGTCCACGCCTCCGATCTCGCCGACGCCCTGGTGGCGGGCGCGGGCGCGCCGGCGGCGGCTGGGGCGACCTATTATGCCTGTCACCCGGAGATAGTCACGAGCGAAGCGTTCGTGCGGGCCGTGGGCCGGGCAGCCGGGAAGCGGGTGACGGTGCTGCGCATTCCGCTGGCCATAGGCCGGCTCGCGCTGGCCGGCACCGGCGCGGCGGCCCGCGCGGTGGGCCGGACTACGATCCTCAACGCCGACAAGGCGAACGAATTCTTCCAGCCCGCATGGACCGGAGACCCCGGCGCGCTGACCCGAGACACCGGCTGGCGCGCCGCGCACGACCTCGGGTCGGGGTTGGCCGACACGTGGCAGTGGTACCGGGGCGCCGGATGGCTGTAGCCAGCGATGCGCGGGAGGCGATCGCGTCAGGCCGGCGCCCGGGCAGCGGCCTGCGGCCCGTCGACCGGCTGCTGCTCGGCTACCTCGCCTTCATCTCGGCGGTGGTGCTGGTGCGCCCGGAGGCGACGGGGCACGGCTGGCTGCTCCTGTCCAACGGCCTCAGCGGCCTGCTGATCCTGCTTCTCGCGCGCGACGGGCTCGGGCGCCTTGGCCGCGGGCTGCGTGAGGTCTATCCCATCCTGCTCCTCACGGCGCTGTACGGCGCGCTCGACATCCTGAACGGCGGCGGGGCCGTGCCCGTGCACGACCCACTGGTCCGGCGATGGGAAGCGGCGCTCCTCGGCGGGCAGCCGAGCCGCGACTGGTGGCGCGCGGCGCCCAGCCCGTTGTGGTCGACCGTGCTGCACGGCGCCTACGTCTCCTACTACGCGATCGTGCTCGTGCCGGCGGTGCTGCTGCTCGTCCAGGGCCGGCTCGGGGCGCTGCGGAGCTTCGTGCTCTCGCTGATGGCGACGTTCGTGTTCTGCTACGTGTGGTTCGTGCTGTTCCCGGTGGCGGGACCGTACTACGAGTTTGCCAGACCGACCGGCGCGTTCGTCGAGAATCCGATGGCCCGCCTGGTCTACGCGACGCTGGCCGCGGGCAGCTCCTACGGCGCGGCGTTCCCCTCGTCCCACGTGGCGGCGAGCGTGGCGGCGACCATTTCCGCGTGGCGCGCGTCGCGCGCGCTGGGCATGGCGCTCGTACTGCCGACGGCGCTCCTCACAGTGGGCGTGGTCTACTGCCAGATGCACTACGCGGTGGACGCGATTGCCGGACTCCTTGTGGGGGCGGTGATCGCTCTGGCGGTTACGAGTTACGAGTTACGCGTTACTGAACGGTGATCTCCCCCTTCATGCCCAACACGTGGTGTGGCGCGCAAAGCATCTTGTACAGGCCGGCCGGCGCGCCGGCGAACGAGAGGTCGAAGCTCTCACCCTCGATCTTCATCGACTCGCTCGCGATGCTGCCGCCCTTCTCCGGCGGGGCGACGGCAAGCGCCTTGATCGGGCCGGGCACGCCCTGCGGGATGCTGTCGGGGTAGAACTGCACGTTGTGCGCGCCGCCGCTCTTGCTGTTGAACCGGACCACGTCGCCGGCCTTGATGGTGAGCTTGTCCGGCACATACTTGTAGGCGCTGCCGTCGAGCACCATGTCGACGGTGTGCGTCGTGCCCCCGGCGGCCGGCGCCGCGGCGTCGGCACCCGGCGCGGGAGCCGCTGTCTGGTCGGCGGGCGGGGTCGTGGTTTGGTCGCCAGCTTTCGGTTCGCCGCCGCAGGCCGCCAGCACGATGGCCAGACCCGCCCCCCAGGTTGTGATGCGCATCTATCCTCTGTCTCCAAGGTCGTGAACGCCGGCTCGCTTGTGAACCGTTTCACAAGCCCGGCCAAGCAGCCGTGAATCTGTCATTGACCCCTGTGCCGGGCAAGCCCCGACGTCACGCCGTTCCTCCGTGCCGCGGCATGGGCGCGCAGTGCCGGCAACTGCGGGTCACGCTCCGGATCGGGTCGCTCGACGAGGGGTCCACCTCGCTCGACCACGAAGCCACCTGGCTCCTGGGTCACACCGA